>JAUZRU010000081.1 GCA_030950185.1 Paracoccaceae bacterium
TGATACCGGCATCACGGTCGAGGATCTGGTGCTCGAGCGCGTCGGCAACGATCTCAAGGTGCATATTGGCGACAGCGCCAACATGACCACCCCGCTGAACGCGATGACCGATACGGTCACGATTCAGAACTGGGGCCAGAACTGGGGCACCGCGGCCAACAGGGTCGAGCTGTTCCAGTTTGCCGACGGGATGGATTTCGACTTCTCTAGCCTCACCAATACATATCTTGGGGCCGACTTGACGGGAACCGGCACCACCGTTCCCTCCAATGACGTGCTGACAGGCTCGAACCTGGCCGACTGGATCGACGGGTTTGCCGGCAATGACACGCTGAACGGCAAAGGCGGCAATGACTTCCTGCTGGGCCGCGATGGCAATGACACGCTGAACGGTGGCAATGGCGACGACGTCATGTCGGGCGGCAGCGGCAATGACATGATGAACGGCGGGACCGGCAACGACGTGATGACCGGCGGTGCCGGTGATGATGTGGTCAATGGCGGCGCCGGTAATGACGTGGTCCTGGGAGGTACCGGTAATGACACGCTGAATGGCGGGAATGGTAACGACATCATTCTGGGCGACAAGGGCAACGACACCTATGTTGCAAGCGGTGGCAACGATATCTACCGGTTCGGCTTTGGCGATGGTCAGGACGTGTTCCAGGGCAGCACCCGGGCGGGCATTCAGGGCACCGACACGGTCGTGTTCGAACAGGACGTTTCGACCTCGGACCTGTGGTTCGAGCGGGTCGGCAATGACCTCTGGGTGAAACTGCTGGGCAGCGAAGACAGGATCGATTTCCAGAACTGGTTCTACTCCAACAGCCCGAGCGCCTATATCTCGGGCTTCCGGGTCGGCAACCAGTTCCTCGACCACAGCAAGGTGCAGGCGCTGATCGATGTCATGCAGCCGCTGACGGCCAATGATGGCACCACAGCCTATGGCGTGACCGCGCAGGACATGCCGACGCAGGTCCATACCGCGATTGATACGGCATGGGTCACGGCATGAGCGCCAGAAACGGTTCGTCGGCCGAGGCCGACGACAGTGGACAGGCGACGTCGAACCTGGAGATTCTGGGCGAGCTGTGCTGGCTCTACAGCCACTCGGAGATCCATGCCGACTGGCCGATCGGGTGTTTGCAGCAATGGCTCTTGCCGGCGATCCTGCACAAGCAGCTGCGCCTCTATCGCAAGGACGGCCGGCCGCATGCTTTTGTCTCCTGGGCCTGGATGACCAAGGAGGTCGAAGAGGCCTATGTGATGAATACGGCCAACCTGCAACCCAGGGACTGGGTTGGCGGAGATCGGCTGTGGTTCATCGATCTCGTGGCCCCCTTTGGCGGCGCGACAGCCGTGATGCGGGATCTGCGCAACAACGTGTTTCCCGAGGAGGTGGCGCGCTTTCTGCGCATGCGCAAGGGCGATGACACGCTGAGGATCTTCTATGCTCACGGGGCCCGGGCGGTCGCAAGATCGAAAGACCCCGCGGCCAACCCGCCGGTTGTTCTGCGCGGGAAAGCCAATTGAGGCCCCCCGCACGGCAGCAGGGCGCCCGGGAATTGCGGGCCGCCCTGAGAAAATCCCTCGCAGCGCTGGCGGCCGTGGGGGTGTTCAGCGCGGCCGTCAATCTGTTGATGCTGACGGGCCCCCTGTTCATGTTGCAGGTCTATGACCGGGTGCTGGGCAGCCGGTCCTCGGCAACACTTGCGGTGCTGTTTGCGATTGTCCTGCTTCTCTATGCGCTGATGGGGATCCTCGATCATGTGCGCGGCAGGGTTCTGGCCCGGATCGGGGCGCGATTTCAAGCCGGCCTGGATGGGCGCGTGTTTCAGGCGGTGCTGCGCCAGGCCGAACATCCGGCGTTTCGCGAACGCCCCGCATCCGGTCTCAGGGATCTGGCCAGCATCCAGACCCTGCTGGCGTCACCGGTTCTGGGCGCGCTGTTCGATCTGCCCTGGACACCCGTCTTTCTGGCGATCCTGTTCTTTTTTCACCGATGGCTGGGATGGGCCGCCATCGGGGGCGGGCTGGTTCTTCTGGTTCTTGCGCTTGCCAACCAGTGGATGACCCGCAAGTCCCAGGCCAGGGCGGGCAAGCTGGCGGCCCAGGCCGAGGCACGCACCGAGGAAAGCCGCAAGCATGTGGAGACCGTGGTCGGGCTGGGCATGGCCGCGCCCTTTGCCGGGCGCTGGGAACAGCTGCGCAGCGAGGCCTTGCGCGCACAGATGTCGGCCTCGGATCTGAACGGGCGATTGACGGCCGCGACCAGGGCGTTCCGGCTCTTGCTGCAGTCAGGCGTTCTGGCGCTCGGGGCGTGGCTGGTGCTGCAGGGGCAGCTGACACCGGGTGCGATGATTGCGGGCTCCATCCTGCTGGGGCGCGCCCTTGCCCCGGTCGAGCAGGCGGTCGGCCAGTGGGCGCTGGTACAACGGGCCATGACGGCCTGGAAATCGCTGTCGGTTCTGCTTTCGGCGGTGCCGGCCACAAGGCCCCCCATGGACCTGCCCCGGCCCTCGGCCAGGCTCAGTGTGCGCGATCTTGCAGCCGCACCCCCCGGTGAGAGAACGCCCGCCCTGCAGGGGGTTTCCTTCGAGCTTGCCCCGGGCGAGGCAATTGCCGTGATCGGGCCGAGTGCTTCGGGGAAATCAACACTCGCACGCGCACTGACCGGGCTGTGGCCGGTGCTGCATGGTGAAATCAGGCTTTCCGGGGCCACGCTCGGGCAATATGACCGGGAAACACTGGGACGCTATCTCGGCTATCTTCCGCAGGAAGTCGTGCTGTTTGCCGGCACGGTGCGTGAGAACATCGCGCGGTTTGACCCGGAGGCAAGCGCACAGGACATCCTGCGCGCGGCCAAGGCGGCGGGCGCCCATGAGCTCATCCTGTCGCTGCCCGATGGATATGAAACCGTCCTGCATGAGGGCGGCGGTCGGCTGTCTGGGGGGCAGCGCCAGCGGATCGGGCTCGCACGTGCCTTTTACGGGGACCCGGTCGTTCTCATCCTGGACGAGCCGAATTCCAGCCTTGACGATCCGGGCATACAGGCGCTGAACCGGGCGATTGCCGCGGCCAAGGCGGCGGGCAAATCCGTTCTCATCATGTCGCATCGTCCCTCGGCCTTGGCCGCGTGCGAAAACGTGCTGTTGCTGGAAGGCGGAAGAATGCGGGCGTTCGGCCCGCGCGACGAGGTATTGCGCCGCTTCATCAAGGGATCGCCCTCGGTTCTTGCCGCTGCAACGCAAAGGGGCGCCCCGAGCCATGGCTGACATCTGGTCGCCCCGCCGCAGCGTGCTGTTCGGCCTGGCGGTGCTTGTCTTTGGCGTCGGGGCTTTTCTTGCCTGGGCCGCGCTCACCGAGATCAACGGGGCGGTCGTGGCTTCGGGATTTGTCGAGGTCAAGTCGCGTCGCCAGGTCGTCCAGCATCGCGACGGTGGAATTGTTGCGGAAATCCTCGTCCATGACGGGGACAGGGTTGCACGCGGGGCACCGATCATCCGTCTTGATGACACCCAGCTTCGCGCGCAGGAAAAGCAGCTGCGCCGACAGCTGTTCGAGGCCGAGGCGCGCCTTGACCGGCTTGCGGCGGAAATCCGGGGCACCGATGCTCTGCGGTTTCGCAAAGGCTTGCGCGATGCTGCCCGGCGGGACAGGGCCCTGGAGAAGGTGCTTGCCGACGAGGCCGCATTGTTCCAGACACGGCAGATGGCCCGCAAGCAGATGCTTTCCCAGCTTGACGAGCGCAAGACCCAGACCCGGGCGCTGGTTTCCGGGCGCAAGCGGCAACTGGCGGCGGGGCGCAAACAGCTGGCGCTGATAAACCGCGAGCTCGAGACCCAGCAAAACCTTCTCGAACGCGGTCTTGCCCAGGCGTCGCGGGTTTCTGCGCTTGAACGCGAGGCCGCGCGGCTGGACGGCATGATCGGTGAACTTGAAGCGGGTATTGCGGAAGCGAAAAGCACCATCGCCGGATACGAGATCGAACGCCTGGCCAATATCACGAAATGGCGCGAGACCGCCCAGGGAGATCTGCGCGCCCTGCAGCCCAGGGCGGCGGATCTGCGCGAGCGACTGCGCGTTGTCGAGACACGCCTTTCACGACTGACCCTCAAGGCGCCGATGGCCGGTATTGTCTACGGGATGCGCGTGTTCACGGTTGGCGCGGTGGTTCCCCCGGGGGGACAGGTTGCAGAGATCGTTCCGGCCGATGCGCCGCTGGTTCTTTCCGTGCGCATTGGCGCAACAAAGATCGACCGGGTCAAGCTCGGCCAGAAGGCGGTGGTGAAGTTCCCGTCCTTTGCCAGCCGGATTGCGGCGGATTACACTGGATCCGTCAAATATATTTCTGCCGATGCCGTCACGGATCCGAAAACCGGGCGGCGGTTTTACCTGTCGGAAATCGCGCTGTCCGAACAATCCGAGCGCGCGCTGAGTTCACAGAGGCTGTTGCCGGGCATGCCGGTGCAGGCCTTTATCCAGACCGGCGCGCGCTCGCCGCTGTCATTTCTGCTCAAGCCGTTCACGGATTATCTCGATTACGCCTTTCGCGAGAAATAGGCCTGCGGAATGGATGTCTCGCGGCCAACATCAGTTTCGAAACGCGCCCTGCCCCTCCCACTCCACCGGAAACCCTTTCAGCAACTGCCCCAGCGTCACCTCTTGCCCCTGCCTGCCGTCCAGGATCGCCTCCACGATGTCGGGCGCGAGCAGAGTGAGGCGCAGGACGCGGGTCATGTAGGATGGCGCGATGCCCTCGCGCTCGGCAAGCTCGTTGATGGTGGTGAATTCTCCTGATTCCAGCATCCGCTTCCAGCGGAACGCGCGAGCGAGCGCCTTGATCAGGGTGTTGTCGGTCCTGCGCTGAACCGGCGCGCCGTCGGGCAACTGCACCTCTTTCCGCCCGCCGCGCTTCGCCACGCGGAAGGGGACGTGGAGCGTGATGGTGTCGGGTGTGGCGGTGGGTTTCATGCAGCTTTCTCCCTGTCGCTCACCATCAACTCTCGCGCCAGACCGTGCAGCCCGTCCACCCGCAGCCGGATATCGAGCCCCTCGGTTCCAATGTCGATCCGATCAACAAGCAGGGCCACGATCCGCGCCTGCTCGGCGGGGAACAGTTCGTCCCACAGCGGATCAAACTGCTGTAGGGCCTTGCGGGCGTCGGCTTCGGTGATGTCACCATTGTACTCCCGCGCCGCCTTCCACG
>JAUZRU010000082.1 GCA_030950185.1 Paracoccaceae bacterium
GACCAGGGCCGAGTGCCCGCCAGCGCCCGTGGTATTATTGATCACGGTCACCAGTGTGATCGATGGCGGGCCATTGTCGACATAGGCGGCACGCGTGATCGCCTCGTCGGGGGCCCATACGCGCTCGGCACATCCGGCAATCGTGAAAAGCAGGGAAAGTGCAACGATAATGCGCAGGACAGACATGTAACCCCCTGAAATACCCAATGGCAGCGCAGATCGCGCCGGGTAATATCGGTCACAATCGGTCGCGATTCTCAACCCCCGACCGAAGAGGCCGGATAACCCTGTTGCCGAAGGGGCTCAGCTGTTGAAAATGGCCAGAAAGATCAGGATCGCGATACAGATACCCGCACCCCATTCAACGGCCTTGATGAATCCGTGAAAGGTTTTCTCGTGGGCCTCGATATCCATAACGTCGTTGTTGTTGTCCGACATTTCTTCCCTCCGTTATTCTTATTGTTGACGTCTTTTTTACCCGAGCATCCGGCTCAGGCAACTGCGTCCGAGCGTCCCTATGCCTCAGAATCGTCTCGGGCGCAACATTTTCGCGGCTCACACCCGCTGCCACAGCCAGGCGCCATCGTCGCGCCGTTCGCGCCTGACCTGCCCCGACTGGTACAGATGGTTGAGATGCGCCATGGATTCGACCAGTGCCAGCCCGTATTCGCCGTCGCCTATGGAACGCTTGAACAGCACCGGGAAACATTCCGCCGCCGTGCGCGGCGTTTCCAGATACTCCACAAGCCGTGCAAGCGCGCTGTGATGGTTGTCGATCAGCTGGCGCATGCGCGCGGGCAGGCCGGTAAAGGGCAGCTTGTGGCCGGGCAGCACGAGGTGATCTTCACGCGCATATTGCGAAAGGCGCTCGCAGCTTTCCAGCCACTCGGCCAGGGGGTCGGCCTCGGGCTCGGTGGCATAGACGCCGATATTGGGTGAAATCGACGAAAGGATCTGGTCGCCCGCAATCAGGAGCGCCTCGTCGCGGCACCACAGGGTTGCATGTTCGGGGGCGTGGCCGTGGCCGATGCGCACATCCCAGCGACGGTTTCCGATGGTCAGGACATCGCCTTCCTGAATCCGCCTGAAACCCAGCGGCATAGGCGCCACCACATCGGCGAAATTGAAGGGGCGTTCCTTCAGCCGCTTTTCATAAATCTCGGCATCCATCCCGGCTGCGCGCCAATAGGCAAGGGTTTCCTCCTTTTGCACCGCATGTTCATCCAGCGTCAGCATGCGGGCAAACAGCCAGCTGGTGCGGGTCGTGACCAGCTCGGTGCCGAATTCGGTCTGGAACCAGCCGGCAAGGCCGATATGGTCGGGGTGGTGGTGGGTCACGATCAGGCGCCGGATGGGCAGCCCCTGCAAAGGCCCCTCCATCAGCGCGCGCCACAGCCTGCGCGAGGTTTTCGTGGCAAACCCCGTATCCACCACCGCCCAGCCATTGCCATCGCGCAGGGCATAGACATTGACGTGATCCAGCTTCATGGGCAGCGGCAGGCGCATCCACAAGATGCCCTCGGCCAGCTCGACCGCCTCGCCCTGCGCGGGCGGGGTTTCAAAGGGGTGGCGAATGGGGCTGTGCGTGGGCGACGGTTCGCTCATGCCGACAGGTCATCGGCCGACAGCGCATACAGCCCCTCCTGCCCCTCGCGGGCCTCAAGGCACAGCGCCGCGTGCTGTGGCATCAGGCGGCGGATGAAGAACCGGGCCAGATCGGCGCGCGCGCCCTTGCCGCCCGTGGCCAGCGCCCCGCGCAGCAGATAGTGCCCACCCAGCACCAGGGCGAATGCCCGCAGAAACGGGACGGCGCCGGCAAAACGGTTGTTGAAATCGCCCTGCCCCACCATCCAGCGGACGGTTGCGCGCATCTCGTCGGCGGCTGACGACAGCGCCGCGCCCAGATCGGGCAGGCTGCCCTGCGCAGCGGCGGCGGTAGCGGCAACCTCATCCAGCAGGGCATCGGCGGCAGCGCCCCCGTCGATCAGCTTGCGCCCGACCAGATCCATCGCCTGGATGCCGTTGGTACCCTCGTAGATCGCCGTCACCCGCACGTCGCGCAGATACTGGGCGGCGCCGGTTTCCTCGATAAAGCC
The DNA here is from genome assembly GCA_030950185.1 of Paracoccaceae bacterium. Lineage (GTDB taxonomy): Bacteria > Pseudomonadota > Alphaproteobacteria > Rhodobacterales > Rhodobacteraceae > UBA5972. Next base: position 2,097 of record JAUZRU010000082.1, read on the forward strand.
CATGCCGCCATGCACCTGTATGCCAAGGCTGGCGACTGTGATGCCGGTATCGGTGCCGAATGCCTTGGCAATCGGGGTCAGCAGGGCGGCGCGGGCGGCCATGGCGGCATCGCCCGTGGCCTTGGCCATGTCGGTGGAAAGCGCGGTGTCATAGATGATGGCGCGCGCGGCGTTGATCTGCGCGCGCATGGCGATCAGCATGCGCCGCACATCGGCGTGGTCGAATATGGTGCCGGTGCCGCCCTTGACCGGGCTGCGGCCCTGCTTGCGTTCCAGCGCATATTCCAGCGCCTGCTGAAAGGCGGCCTCGGCCACGCCAAGGCCCTCGGTGCCCACGCCGAGGCGGGCGTTGTTCATCATCGTGAACATGGCCTTCATGCCCGCATGCGGCGCCCCGATCAGCCAGCCGGTGGCGCCGTCATACTGCATCACCGCGGTGGGCGAGCCGTGAATCCCCAGCTTGTGTTCAAGCGAGACCACATGCAGGCTGTTGGCCTCGCCCGGTTCACCATTTTCATCGGGGATGTATTTGGGCACCATGAACAGGGAAATCCCCCTGGTCCCCGGCACGCCGTCGGGCAGGCGCGCCAGCACCAGATGGCAGATATTGCCGGCGAAATCGCTGTCGGCCCAGCTGATGAATATCTTTTGCCCGGTAATTGCATAGGTGCCATCGCCGTTGGGTTCGGCCCGCGTGCGCAACGCCCCGACATCGGATCCCGCCTGCGGTTCGGTCAGGTTCATGGTGCCACACCATTCGCCCGAGATCAGCTTCGGCAGATACAGCGCCTTGATCTCGTCGCTGGCATGGGCTTCGAGCGCCTCGATCTGGCCCTGGCTCATCAACGGGTTCAGCGACAGCGACAGGCAGGCGCTGGACATCATCTCGTTCAGGGCAACCGCCAGCGTCTGAGGCAGGCCCATGCCGCCATGTTCCGGGTCGGCCGAAATGCCGATCCAGCCGCCTTCGGCAATGGCGCGATAGCCCTGGGCAAAGCCGGGCGATGTGCGCACCACCCCGTTTTCCAGCCTGGCCGGATGCAGGTCACCCTGCCGGTTCAGCGGCGCAAGAACCTGTTCGGCCAGCCGCGCGCCCTCGGACAATATGGCGTCGCGCAGGTCTGTCGTGGCCTCGGCAAAGCGTTCGGTTTGGGTCAGACGGTCGAAGCCCACGACATTGTCGAACAGGAACTGGAGCTCTGAGACCGGTGCCTTGTATGCCATCTTGTCCTCTTTGCGATGCTGGGTGTGCGATGCACTGTTTGCGCCTTGGGCCCATAGGGGCTATCACGGCCGAAATCGCGCCGAAACTAGGCGCATGCCCTGCCCTTGACAAGCCGGACGTGGCGACATGCTGGAACCGACCGAAACCGAGTTGCTGAACCCCGATGCCGCCGGCATGGAACGGGCCGTCGCCATATGGCGCAAGGGGGGGCTGGTCGCCTTTCCGACCGAAACGGTTTACGGGCTGGGGGCGGATGCCTGCATTGGCGCGGCGGTCGCGCGCATCTATCAGGCCAAGGGACGGCCCAGCTTCAACCCGCTGATCGTTCATGTGGCCGATCTGGACACCGCCCGGCATTATGCGGATTTCAGCCCCCAGGCCGAGGCACTGGCGCGAACCTTCTGGCCCGGCCCGCTGAGCCTGGTCCTGCCGGTCAACAAGGATGGCGGCCTGTCCGATCTGGTGACCGCGGGGCTGGATACCGTTGCCCTGCGCATCCCGGCCAACGCCCTTGCCCGCGACCTGCTGCGCGCCTTTGGCGGGGCGATTGCCGCGCCCTCGGCCAACCCCTCGGGGCGGATCAGCCCGACCAGGGCGGCCCATGTGGCCGAGGGGCTCGGCGGCAGGATCGACGCGATCATCGACGGCGGCAACTGCACGGTGGGGCTGGAATCGACAATTCTGGCGCCGGACCACACCCCCCCTGCCCTGCTGCGCCCCGGCGGACTGCCCGTCGAGGCCATCGAGGCCGCGCTCGGCCAGCACCTGGCCCGGTCCGAGGATCCTGAAACGCCCGTCTCGCCGGGGCAGATGACATCCCATTACGCGCCGACAGCAAGGGTCGTGCTCAATGTCGCCACGCGGCCCCAAGCGGCGCTGTGGTTGGGCTTTGGACCCGATTGCGGGGGGGCGGATCTCAACCTTTCGCCCACAGGCGACATGGTCGAGGCGGCGGCAAACCTGTTTGGCCATCTGCACCGGCTTGACCAATTGGCCGAGCAGCGCGGCATTTCGGAAATCCATGTCGCCCCGATCCCCGCGCGCGGGCTGGGGCTGGCCATCAACGACCGGCTGAAACGCGCGGCTGCCGCGCGCCCCTCAGGCGGTGCCGCCCGAACCTGACAGGAAACTGGGCGAGATCCCCAGGCTGGCCAGCGCGGCCTCCCACTTGTCGCCGTCATGGTCGCCAAAGACCAGCTCGGGCGAAGCATCCGCCGTCAGCCAGCCATTTGCCTGAAGCTCGCTTTCCAGCTGCCCCGGCCCCCAGCCCGCATAGCCCAGCGCCAGCAGGCATTTTTCGGGCCCGTTCCCATGCGAGATGTCTTCAAGAATTTCCAGCGTCGCCGTCATGCCAAAGCGATCATTCACCCGCAGCGTGGCGTCAGAGGCCTGATAATCGGCACTGTGCAGAACGAACCCGCGACCATGCTCGACCGGCCCACCCACATGCACCCGGATCTCGGGGGCATCCCTGTCCGGTGTGATATTCAACTGTTCCAGCAGATCCTTGAATTCCAGATCCGGCGCGGGCTTGTTCACCACCAGCCCCATCGCCCCCTCGTCGCTATGGGCGCACATGAAGATGACGCTACGCTCGAACCGGGGGTCGCGCATTGCCGGCATGGCGATCAGCAGCTTGCCGTCCAGATGGTCTGAATCTCTTGTCTTTTCCATGTCCTGAAGATGAACCTCAAAGCCCCCGGTTTCAAGGGTATTGGTCAGAAATCGCATTGTCTCCAATTCGTGATTTTCCCGCTCATGCGGGCATGTGTATAGTTGCCCGAGCATTTGATCAGAGGTCGCAATGAAGCAGGCAAACTGGGTTATCACAAGCGCGGCAGCAGCTGTCTCCTGGGCAAGCGCGGCGGTTGCCCAGATGCCCGACCTTGATGAAATCGTGCATATCAGCCTGCTTCCGGGCTGGAAGATGGAAAACGGGCACCGGATGGGGGCGCTCAGGGTCGATCTGGCCCCCGGCTGGAAGACCTATTGGCGCATCGCAGGCAGCGCCGGCGTTCCGCCGATGTTCGACTGGTCGCGTTCCAGAAATCTTGCCCAGGTCACGATCCACTGGCCCCGGCCCGATGTTCTGAGAGAGGCCGGATACGAGGTAATCGGCTATGAAGGGCAGTTGATCCTGCCCATAGAATTTTCAGCCCGTGACGCACACGCACCGATCACCCTGCGCGCCCAGCTCAAGCTGGGTGTGTGCAAGGAGGTCTGCATTCCCGTCAAGCTGCCCGTTCAGGCAGACGGGGTGGATGGCCCTGAAGACGAAAACTTTCTTATCCGCCTGGCGCTGGACGATCAGATAGTTGCGGCATCCTCGGCCGGGTTCAAGCTTGTCTCCTGCAAGACCTCAAAGGGCGAAGACGGGCTGCGGCTGCAGGCACGGTTCAGACTGCCCGCAAATGCGGCAATGCCACAGGCCGCGGTCATCGAAACCGCGAACCCGGATATCTGGGTTGCTCCGGTCAAGCTGGCCAGAAACGGCGACGAGCTGGTAACCGAAACCGAACTGGTCGCCATGTCCGATCAACCGCTGGCCCCCGACCTGTCAAAACTGCGGATCACCCTGATCGGCAAAGGTCTGGCGGTCGAGAAACGCGGCTGCCCCGACAGCCAATAGGCCGTTGAGGCCGCGCGCTATTTGCGGCGCTTGTGTTCTTCCAGCCGCGGCATGATCTCGACGAAATTGCAGGGCCGCAAACGGTAATCCAGCTGATGTTGCAGGATCTCGTCCCAGCCATCCTTGCACGCGCCGGGCGAGCCGGGCAAGGCAAAGATATAGGTGCCGTTGGCTACCCCCGCACAAGCGCGCGACTGGATCGCCGAGGTCCCGATCTTCTGGAACGAAATCATCGTGAACAGGGTCGCAAACGCGTCTATTTCCTTTTCATAGACATCGCGATGCGCTTCGACCGTCACATCGCGGCCGGTCAGGCCGGTTCCGCCGGTGGAAATGATGACATCGATACCCGCATCCTGCGACCACGCGCGCAGCTGCGCGGCAATCTGGTCGCGCTCGTCCCGGATGATCCTGCGATCCGCCAGCTTGTGCCCGGCCGCGGTGAGGCGATCAACCAGCACCTGCCCCGAACGATCATCTTCCAGCTTGCGCGTGTCCGAGACCGTCAGAACGGCGATGTTGAGGGGGATGAATTCCTTACTTTCGTCGATACGCGACATCAATTCGAACCTTTCAGTCGTGACTGTATTTCCAGAAGATCGGCCCAGGCCTCGCGCTTGCGGGCCGGGCTGCGCAACAGATAGGCGGGATGAAACATCGGCAGCGCGGGGCGGTCGAAGGCCTGCGTCCACTGCCCGCGCAGCCGCGTGATACCGCGCCGGCCCAGAAGGGCCTGGCAGGCGATATTGCCCATGGGCACGATCAGATCGGGGTCGGCCAGCGCCACATGACGCGCCAGAAAGGGCAGCATCATGGCGATCTCGTCGGGCGTCGGGTCGCGGTTCTGCGGCGGCCGCCAGGGCATGACATTGGCGATATAGACGGCATTTTCGGCCTCGTCCGCCTTGCGCGACAGCCCGATTGCGGCCAGCATCCTGTCCAGCAGCTTGCCCGCGCGCCCGACAAAGGGGAAACCTTCCCGATCCTCGTCGCGCCCCGGCGCCTCGCCAATGATCATCAGCCGCGCCACCGGGTCGCCATCGGCAAACACCAGGTTGCGCGCGCCTTTCTTCAGCTCGCACCCCTCAAAGGCATCGATTGCCGCGCGCAGGGCCGCCAGATCGCCCGCCCCGGCTGCAAGCTGACGCGCGGTCTCGACCGCCTGCTCCAATGGCTCCCTGTCCGGGCTGGCCGCAGGTTCGGCCAGCGGAGCCGCCTGCCTCGCCACGGCAGTTTCCTGCCGACCCGCAACCTTTGCCGTGTCCGCCGCCTCGAACCGGTTGACCGGCTGCTCGCTGATCGCCTCGGTCGCGCCAAGCTCGACCAGCCAGGCAAGCTGGGCAAGGGCCTCGGCATGTGGTTCGGATCCGGTCACGGCAGCAGATTCCTTTCGCGCCTCAGCCTAAGCGCTCGCACAGGCAGGGTAAATCCCCGAAGACCCGCTTCTTCTTTGCACAAATACTCATATCCCGCGCCAGCCGCCAGAACCGCCGCCAAGGGTCAAGACACCGCTTCAAACCCGCGCGCAAACCCCCTATAACGGGCCAAACACCGAACCGGGGATACAGCATGGCCTTTACCGCCCGCCACCTGCTTGGGATCGAATCCCTGTCGAAAGACGACATCCTGACAATTCTCGACCTCGCCGAACATTACGTCACCCTGAACCGCCAGCCCAACAAGCACGCCAACGCGCTGGCGGGCCTGACCCAGATCAACATGTTCTTCGAGGCCTCCACCCGCACCCAGGCCAGTTTCGAACTGGCCGGCAAACGTCTGGGCGCGGATGTGATGAACATGGCGATGCAGGCCTCCAGCATCAAGAAGGGCGAAACCCTGATCGACACGGCGCTGACGCTGAACGCCATGCATCCCGACCTGCTGGTCGTGCGGCACCCCCATTCGGGCGCGGTCAACCTGCTGGCCGAAAAGGTGAATTGCGCCGTGCTGAACGCCGGCGACGGCCGCCACGAACACCCCACCCAGGCCCTGCTGGATGCGCTGACCATCCGCCGGGCCAAGGGGCGGCTGCAAAGGCTGTCGATCGCCATTTGCGGCGACATTGCCCACAGCCGGGTTGCGCGATCGAACATCCTGCTTTTGGGCAAGATGGAAAACCGCATCCGCCTGATCGGGCCACGCACATTGATGCCCCCAGGCATCGGGGAATTCGGCGTCGAGGTCTTCGACGACATGCGCAAAGGCCTGCGCGATGTCGATGTGGTGATGATGCTGCGTCTCCAGCGCGAGCGCATGGACGGCGCCTTCATCCCCTCGACGCGTGAATATTACCACCGCTGGGGGCTGGACGGCGACAAGCTGGCGCTGGCGAAACCCGATGCCATCGTCATGCATCCCGGCCCCATGAACCGGGGGGTGGAAATCGACGGCACCATCGCCGACGACATCAACCGCAGCGTCATCCAGGAACAGGTCGAAATGGGCGTGGCGGTGCGCATGGCGGCAATGGATCTGCTGGCGCGAAATCTGCGCGCATCAGGCGAAAGCGGAGTCTGGACATGAGCGACACCCTTTTCACCAATGCCCGCCTGATCGACCCCGAACAGGGCCGCGAAAGACGCGGCGCGCTGCTGGTCAGGGGCGGGACGATCTCGGCAGTCCTGCCCGCGGGCGCCGCCCCGCCGCCGGCCGCACAGTCCATCGACTGCAACGGCAAGGTTCTGGCACCGGGCATTGTCGATATCGGCGTCAAGATCGGCGAGCCGGGCGAGCGCCACAAGGAAAGCTTTCGCTCGGCCGGGCGCGCGGCCGCCGCCGGTGGCGTCACCACCATGATCACCCGCGCCGATACCATCCCGCCCATCGACACGCCCGAAACGCTGGCCTTCGTGCTGGAACGCGCCCGCGATCAGGCATTGGTGCGCATCCACCCGCTGGCGGCCCTGACCAAGGGCCGGCAGGGGCGCGAGATGACCGAGATCGGTTTTCTGCTCGATGCCGGCGCGGTGGGCTTTTCCGATGGCGATGCGGTCACGACCGACAACAGGGTTCTGGCCCGCTGCCTGACCTATGCGGGCGCGCTGGGTGCGCTGGTGATCAGCCATGTGCAGGATCCGGGGCTCAGCCGGGGCGCGGCCGTGACCAGCGGCAAGTTCGCCAGCCTGCGCGGCCTGCCCGCGGTATCCCCGATCGCCGAACGCATGGGGCTGGAACGCGACCTTGCGCTGGTGGAAATGACCGGCGCGCGATACCACGCCGACCAGATCACCACCGCCGCTGCCCTTGGTCCGCTCGCGCGTGCCAGGGCGGCGGGACTCGATGTCACTGCCGGGGTTTCGATCCATCACCTGACGCTGAACGAATTCGACGTGGGCGATTATCGCACCTTCTTCAAGGTCAAGCCCCCGCTGCGCGCCGAGGACGACCGCATGGCCGTGGTGCAGGCCGTGGCCGACGGGCTGATCGACATCATCTGTTCCATGCACACCCCGCAGGACGAGGAAAGCAAGCGCCTGCCCTTTGAAGAGGCCGCCTCTGGCGCGGTGGCGCTGGAAACCCTGCTGCCGGCGGCGCTGCGCCTTGTCCATGCCGGCGCGCTCGACATGCCGGCGCTGTTCAGGGCGCTGTCGCTGAACCCCGCGCGACGCCTCGGCCTGCCCGGCGGACGGCTGAGCATCGGCGCGCCCGCCGATCTGGTGCTGTTCGACCCCGACAAGCCCTTTGTGCTGGACCGTTTCAAGCTGCGCTCGAAATCCAAGAACACGCCCTTTGACGGCCACCGCATGCAGGGGCGCGTCCTGGGCACATGGGTTGGGGGCAAGCGGGTGTTCGAGTGGGGAAAAGACGATGCTGCCTGATCTGACGACCGACCCGGCGCTGCTGGCGCTAGCCGCGGCGCTTGGCTATCTGCTGGGCGCGATCCCCTTTGGCATGGTGCTGGCGCGCCTCATGGGGCTGGGCGATCTGCGCCGGATCGGCTCGGGCAATATCGGGGCAACCAATGTGCTGCGCACCGGCAACAAGGCGGCGGCCTTGCTGACGCTGATCCTCGACGCCGGCAAGGGGGCGCTGGCGGTCGTGCTGGCGGCGCGCTGGCTGGGCGCGGACGCGGGTCAGATCGCGGGGCTTGCGGCCTTTCTGGGTCATCTCTATCCGGTGTGGCTGAAATTCCGCGGTGGCAAGGGGGTGGCGACATTCCTTGGCCTGTTGCTGGCGCTGGGCTGGCAGGCGGGTCTGGCCGCCTGTGCGACATGGCTGGCGGTGGCGGTGATCTTTCGCATCTCGTCACTGGCGGCGCTGGTTGCGGCGGTGCTGTCGCCGCTGTGGCTGTGGTGGCTGGGGCCTGCGCAGGCAACCGCGCTGGCGATATTGCTGGTCGTGCTGATCCTGATCCGCCACAAGGCCAATATCAAACGCCTGCTGAAGGGCGAAGAGCCAAGGATCGGGCGAAAGTAACCCCTCGCCCGGTCAGTAGCTGAATTCATCGTAAATCCGGCTGAGATCACCATTCCATTCGCCGTGATAGCGTTCCAGCAGTTCGTCGGCCGGCGACTTGCCGGTCTCGATGATCTGTTCCAGCGTCTTCAGATAGGGGCGTTCGTCCTCGAGGGGGCCGCCCTTTTCGACGCGCGCGCGGGCCTTCAACCCCTCCTTGGCGATCTCGACCACCTCGGCAGCAAGATCCAGCATCGGGCGCCCGTCCACCTGTGCGTGAATGCCGCCGACCGAGGCCATGACACGCCATTGCTCGCGCGTTTCGGCATCCCAGTCCTTGCAGATATCCCAGGCGGCATCCAGCGCCGACTGGTCATACATCAGCCCGACCCACAGCGCCGGCAGCGCGCACAGGCGCCGCCACGGGCCGCCATCGGCGCCGCGCATTTCCAGATACTGCTTGATGCGAGCCTCGGGGAAAAGGGTGGTCAGGTGGTCAGCCCAGTCGGAAAGCGTCGGTTTCTCGCCGGGCAGCGCGGGCAGCTTGCCCTCAAGAAAATCACGGAATGACTGGCCCAGCGCATCAATATACTTGCCATCGCGATAGACGAAATACATCGGCACATCCAGCGCGTAATCGACCCAGCGCTCGAACCCGAAACCATCCTCGAACACGAAAGGCAACATGCCGGTTCGTGCCGGATCCAGATCGCGCCAGATGCGCGCGCGCCAACTTTGATGCCCGTTCACCTTGCCCTCGAAAAAGGGCGAATTGGCAAACAGCGCCGTTGCAACCGGTTGCAAGGCCAATGCGACGCGCAGTTTCTTCACCATGTCGGCTTCGGAGGCAAAGTCGAGGTTCACCTGAACCGTGCAGGTGCGATACATCATCTGTGTGCCGTGAGTGCCCACCTTGCCCATATAGCCGGTCATCAGGCGATAGCGCCCCTTGGGCATGACCGGCATCTGTTCATGGGTCCACTCGGGCGCGGCACCCAGACCGATAAAGCCCGCACCGATACGTTCGGCGACGTCACGGACCTCTTTCAGGTGGGTATGCACCTCGTTGCAGGTCTGGTGGATGTTTTCCAGCGGCGCGCCCGACAATTCCAGTTGCCCGCCCGGTTCAAGCGAGATGTTCGCCCCCCCCTTTTCCAGCCCGATGATGTTGCCGGCCTCCATGATCGGCGCCCAGCCATAGCTGTCGCGCAAACCTTCCAGCATGGCCTTGATCGAGCGCGGCCCGTCATAGGGCAGCGGCAGGTGGGTATCCTTGCAATAGCCGAATTTCTCGTGCTCGGTACCGATGCGCCACTGGTCGCGAGGTTTGCAGCCGGCCGCCAGATATTCGGCCAACTGCGTCTTGTTCTCGATGGGTCCGCCGCCGGACTGGGGAATTGACATGGGGCTTCGGGCTCCGGTTGGTGACTTTACGACTTTTCGCCGTAACGGGTCATGGGGGAAGGTTCAAGTCAATGCACGAAAACGTTCAGGGGCGCGCCAGATGACGTTGCGGGTTTCGGGCGGCGAACGCCGTGCAGCGATCAGGGCCGACATATCCATGCCGGGCAGGGCCGTGAGTGCATCGAACAGCTTTTCGGACCCGGCCGCTTCGACGGGAATGAACAGGGTCGGTGCCGCCCGCGATTTCAGCACCCAGACCGGGCCCCACTTGATGCTGCGCCTGATTTCAAGGCGGGTCATATCGGCCATCTCGACCGACCCGCCACCAGATGCGGAAAGATAGGTGATCTGGCGCTCGTCCACCTCGACGACACCACGCCCGCCGCCTGCCCCGCTGAACAGGGCGCGGCGGAACCCGGCCCAGAACACCCCAAGGCCCACGGGCAGCAGCAGGATACCCAGCGTTTCAAGGATCCAGTCCTGCAACACATATCCGCGCCACAGCAGGCGGGCGGCATACAGCGCGGCGGCAATGCCGAAGGCCGGCTCGGCCCATCGAGCCAGTCGCCCACGCATTTCGGGGCGGATGAATCCGCTCATTTCCAGTCGCCCAGCGTCAGTTGCCACATGGTCAGGGCCGCGACCGCCGCCGTGTCGGCGCGCAATATCCGCGGCCCGAGGCTGACCGCAACCGCCTGCCCCATGTTTCGCAGTCGCGCGCGTTCATCTTCGGAAAACCCGCCCTCGGGGCCGATCAGTATTGCCCATTTTCCGCTGTTTTCGGCGCTCAGTGCCGCCCGTGCGCCGACAAGGGTTTCATCGCAGAACATCAACCGCCGATCCTCGGGCCAGTCGTCCAGCACCTGCGCCAGCGGGCGCAAGGGCAGAACCGGAGGAACATAGGTGCCGCCGCATTGCTCGGCCGCCTCAATGGCATGTGCCTGCAAACGGTCAAGGCGAATGCGTTCCGAATTGGTGTGGCGCGTCTGCACTGGCAGGATCCGTGCAACCCCCATCTCGGCAGCCTTTTCAACGATGAAATCGGTGCGCGCCTTCTTGATCGGGGCAAACAGCAGCCACAGGTCGGGGGGCATCATCTGCGGCGCGCTCTGGTGCAGGCAACGCAGAACACCTGCGCGCTTGCCAGCCTCGATAACCTCGGCCTGCCATTCGCCGTCATGCCCGTTGAACAGCGCAACCCGGTCGCCGGGGCCAAGGCGCATGACCGAAAACAGGTAATGCGCCTGATCCCGCGACAGCGGAACCGATTGCGCCTCGCCCAGCGCTGGGGCTACATGTAGCCTGACTTTTGCCCGTTTCTCTGCCATAGGCCCTATCTATGACCACAAACGCCCAAACGCCAGAGCCTCCACAGGATTCGCAGGATGACGGTCGTGTCGCAGATGCGGTCCTCAACTGGGTTGACCGCCTTGCACCGCGCCAGACGCGGCCCTATCTGCGCCTGTCGCGCGCCGACCGGCCGGCAGGCACCTGGCTGTTGCTGATCCCCTGCTGGTGGGGGCTTGGGCTGGCGGCCGCGGCAGATCCGGCCGGCCCCGGCTGGAAGGACGCGTGGATTGTTCTGGCTACGGCGATGGGCGCATTCCTGATGCGTGGCGCCGGCTGCACATGGAACGACATCACCGACCGGGAATTCGACGCAAGGGTTTCGCGCACGAAGTCGCGCCCACTGCCCTCGGGGCAGGTCAATGTCAGGCAGGCGTTGGCATGGATGGGCGTGCAGGCGCTGGTCGCGTTCCTGATCCTGCTGACCTTCAACGGCCCCGCCATCGCGTTGGGGATACTCGCATTGCTGCCGGTGGTCATCTATCCCTTTGCCAAGCGCTTTACCTGGTGGCCGCAGATATTCCTGGGCATCGCCTTCAACTGGGGGGCGCTGCTGGGCTGGGTCGCGCATACCGGCAGCCTGTCCTGGCCGCCGGTGCTGCTGTATCTGGCGGGGATTTGCTGGACGCTGTTCTATGATACGATCTATGCCCACCAGGACAAGGAAGACGACGCGCTGATCGGCATCAAGTCCACCGCCCGCCTGTTTGCCGACAACACCCACCGCTGGCTTGCATGGTTCTTTGTGGCGATCATGGGCCTGATGGGAGGTGCCGTGATCCTGGCGCTGGTCGAAACCGGCAGCACCGCGGCGCTTGTGGCCGCACTGGCAGGCGTGTGGTTCTTTGGCTGGCATCTGCTTTGGCAGCTTCGTCAACTGGACATCAACAACCCCGAGAACTGCCTAAAACTGTTTCGCGCCAACCGCGATGCCGGCCTGATCCCTGCGCTGTTTTTCGCCGTCGCCGCAATCCTGTGATTGAACGCCCTGCCTCTGACGGCTAGAAGTCAGGCAACAAGGCAGGGGAGCCCGGGGAGATCATGCAGAGACTGGCCTTATTCTTTGGCGCTATCATACTGGCGCTGGCAGCATCGCTGAGCTTTCTTCTGGCCAATCTGACCGCCGATTATGTCGAGACCACTACCGCGGCAAGCGTGCGCGAAAAACTGGTCATGGACGGGTTCGACTGGGTTTCGGTCCGCACCGACGGGTTGCTGGTACATCTTTCGGGCGCGGCGCCCGACGAAGCCAACCGCTTCAAGGCCCTTGCCGCGGTCAAACGGATCATCAACAGCAAGCGCGTGCGCGACCATATCAAGGTTGTCGACCCGGATTCGCTGCACCCCCCCCGTTTCTCGCTGGAGGTACTGCGCAATGGCGATGGAATATCCCTGATCGGACTGCTGCCCGCCAGACCCGGCCAGAAAAACATTCTGGAATCGATCCGCAAGATCGCCGCCGGGGCCAAGATCAGCGACATGCTGGAAACCGCCGACTACCCCGCCCCCAAGGGGTGGTCTGCGGCGCTGAAATTTTCGCTCGACAGCCTTCAGATGCTGCCAAGATCCAAGATCTCGGTCACGCCGACCAAGGTGACCGTCACTGCAAGCGCGGACAGCCAGGACGAAAAACACCGGATCGAAAGCAGCCTGCGCATGAACAAGCCCGATGGCGTGGCGCTGGACATGCGAATCGCCGCCCCCCGACCTGTCATCACGCCCTTCAGCCTGCGGGTCACAAAGGACGCAAAGGGGTTGAGGTTTGACAGCTGCTCGGCCGATACGGCCAAATCCATCAGTTTGATCGTGGAAGCAGCCCGGAAGGCCGGGCTGACAGGCGACGCAGGCTGCCGGATAGGGCTGGGGGCACCTTCTCCCCACTGGGCCGAGGCGGTCGTCAAGGCGATTGGAGCACTTGATGCGCTTGGCGGCGGAGATCTGACCTTTTCGGATGCCGACATCACGCTGGTTGCACCTGCAACCACAAAGCAGCTCGACTTTGACCGTATTGTGCATCGGCTGGAACAGAACCTTCCCGATGTCTTTTCGGTTCATGCCATCCTTCCCCCGAAACCGGTCGCCGAGGGCGGCAGCGCGAAGGTCGAAAAGCCCGAATTCCTGGCAACACTCAGCCCCGAAGGGCTGGTGCAGATGCATGGCCGGCTGCGCAACCAGCGCACCCGAAAGGCTGTTGACGGTTTCGCCCGCTCACTTTTCGGCTGGGACAAGGTCGATGACGCGACCCGTATCAGCGCGGCCCTGCCCGATGGCTGGCCGAAACGGATCATGGCGGGCCTCGAGGCGTTGAGTCGGCTGCATAACGGAATTCTGACCGTCACCCCGGACCTGCTGGAAATTCGGGGAACCGCCGACCGCGAAGAGGCCAGGACAGAGGTCACGCAGATCCTTTCGGAAGCGATCGAAGAGGAGGGGCGTTTCAAGATCGATATCAAGTATGAACCTGCCCTGAACCGCCAAAAGAAACTGCCGAGCCCGCAGGAATGTGTGGATACGATCAACGGCATCCTCAAGGAAAAGAAAATCACCTTCGCACCATCATCGGCCCGTATCGATGCAAAGTCGATGGACGTGGTTCAGAAAATCGCCGACGTGGTGGAGAACTGCCCGAATGTGAAAATGGAAATCGCAGGATATACAGACAGCCAGGGCCGCGAGTCGATGAACCTTGCGCTGAGCCAGGCCCGAGCCGAAGCCGTGCTTGACACATTACTGAGCCTCGATGTCCTGACCACCAACCTGACGGCCAAGGGCTATGGCGAGGCCGACCCCATCGCGGATAACAGCACCGAAGAGGGGCGCAAGGCAAACCGCAGGATCGAATTTCACCTGATCGAGGACAAGCCGAAAAAAGCCAAAGGGGAAAAAGCCGGTTCCGCCTCTGACAAGGCCCCTTCGAAAGCGAAAGACGGGACTGCCGCGACAGAGGCGAAAAAAGCGGCCGGCACCCCCGCAACACAGCCGAAAAAGAAGGACAAGGGAAAGAATGGGAAGAACTGAACTCGTCATCATCACTGCGGTGATCCTGTTTACCGCCTTCCTTCTGGGCTGGCTGGCGCACTGGTTGTTGCAGCGTTTCAATCGTGTCGAAACGGCCAATGTGGCCGAGCTGGATCACATGGCCAGCGCCTTGCACGAGGCCGAGGAAGCCCGCGATGCGGCGCTGGCGCAGCTTGAAGCGCGGGAATCGGAACTGGTGCACGAGCTGAACCAGACCCGCGCGGAACTGCAGGCCGCCATGGACGGGTTGGGAAATGCGCGGCGCGAGGCCGAAGAACTGCGCGCCTATATCGAGGCCAACAGCTGAACAGGATCTGAAAGGGGGCTGGCTGC
>JAUZRU010000083.1 GCA_030950185.1 Paracoccaceae bacterium
GCGCCACATGAAGCGTCAGGGCCGTGTCTGGATCCGGATCTTTCCGGATGTGCCCGTGACCAAGAAACCCACCGAAGTGCGGATGGGCAAGGGCAAGGGCTCGGTCGAGTACTGGGCCGCCCGCGTAAAACCCGGCCGCATCATGTTTGAGATTGACGGCGTGACCGAATCTGTGGCAAGGGAAGCGCTCCGCCTTGCAGCGATGAAACTGCCGGTCAAATGCCGGTTTGTTCAGCGCGAGGACTGGTAAAAACCTGCCCCCCGCGAATCGCGCAGGGGGTTCAGGCGTTTTTGTTGGAAAAGCACCGGCCGACATGGTCCGGTGACTTCTGAAAGAAGGATGGTATGCGATGGACGCTGCCGAGCTGAGAGACAAGACACCCGACCAGCTGCGTGACGAGCTGGCCAACCTGAAGAAAGAGGCGTTCAACCTCCGTTTTCAGGCGGCCACCGGCGCACTGGAAAACACCGCCCGCATGCGGCAGGTGCGCCGTGACGTGGCGCGGGTGATGACCGTATTGAACGAAAAGGCCGCGCAAGCGGCCGCTGACTAAGGGAAGCGTGGACCATGCCAAAGCGTATTCTTCAGGGCACTGTGACCAGCGACCAGAATGATCAGACCGTAACGGTTCTGGTCGAACGTCGTTTCACGCACCCTGTCCTGAAAAAGACCATTCGTAAGTCCAAGAAATACCGGGCTCACGATGCTGAAAACCAGTTCAAGGTCGGTGACAGTGTTCGCATCCGCGAATGCCCACCGCACTCGAAGACCAAACGCTGGGAGGTCGTGACCGACGCCTCTTGAGGCCGGGAAACGACATCCAGTTTAATCGAAACCGTGGGGCCGGAACTGCAACAGGTCCCCACAGGTCGGGAGAAACCAAATGATCCAGATGCAGACAAATCTGGATGTAGCTGACAACTCCGGCGCGCGCCGGGTTCAGTGCATCAAGGTTCTGGGCGGCTCCAAGCGGAAATATGCCTCCGTTGGGGACATCATTGTTGTCTCGGTGAAAGAAGCCATTCCGCGCGGTCGCGTGAAGAAGGGCGACGTTCGCAAGGCAGTCGTGGTACGCACCGCCAAGGAAGTCCGTCGCGAAGACGGCACGGCTATCCGGTTTGACCGGAACGCCGCGGTTATCCTCAACAATGCTGGCGAACCGATCGGCACCCGTATCTTCGGGCCGGTCGTGCGTGAGCTGCGCGCGAAGAACTTCATGAAGATCATCTCGCTCGCCCCGGAGGTGCTGTAAGATGGCTGCCAAATTGAAAAAGGGTGACAAGGTCATCGTTCTTGCCGGCAAGGACAAAGGCAAGGAAGGCGAAATCGCCTCGGTCAGCCCCGCGACCGGCAAGGCCATCGTGACGGGTGTCAATATTGCCATTCGCCACGTCAAGCAAAGCGCCAATTCACAAGGCGGCCGCATTCCCCAGGAAATGCCGATCGACCTGTCGAACCTGGCACTTGTCGATCCCAAGGAAGGTGGCCCGACCCGTGTCGGCTTTCGCATGGAAGGCGACAAGAAGGTCCGCTATGCCAAGAAATCGGGAGCAGTGATCGATGGCTGATTATACCCCCCGCCTGAAAGCGCAGTACAAGGACAAGATCCGCGCCGCGCTGAAAGAAGAATTCGCCTACAAGAACGACATGCAGATCCCGCGGCTCGACAAGATCGTGCTGAACATGGGCGTCGGCGAAGCCGTGGCTGACAGCAAGAAGATCCGCTCGGCCGAAGCAGACCTGACCACCATCGCGGGCCAGAAGGCCGTTATCACCCGCGCCAAGAAATCGATCGCCGGTTTCAAGGTGCGCGAAGACATGCCGCTTGGTGTCAAGGTCACGCTGCGCGGCGACCGGATGTATGAATTCCTTGATCGTCTGATCACCATCGCAATGCCCCGCGTTCGCGACTTTCGCGGCGTTTCCGCCAAGAGTTTCGACGGCCGTGGCAACTATGCGATGGGCCTCAAGGAACATATCGTCTTCCCCGAAATCGATTTCGACAAGGTCGATCAGATCTGGGGTATGGATATCGTGATCTGCACCACCGCGAACACCGATGCCGAAGCAAAAAGCCTGTTGAAGCATTTCAACATGCCGTTCAACGCGTGACGCGCGGAAGGAGATAAATCATGGCAAAAGCTGCAATGGTCCAACGCGAAGTCAAGCGTCAGAAGCTGGTGGCAAAATACGCCGCCAAGCGGGCTGCGCTGAAGGAAATCGCAAGCAACCAGGACCTGCCGATGGAAGAGCGCTTCAAGGCGCGTCTGAAACTGGCAAAACTGCCCCGCAACTCGTCGCCCACCCGCCTGCACAACCGGTGCCAGCTGACGGGTCGTCCGAAGGGTTACTATCGCAAACTCAAAGTATCGCGGATCGCGCTGCGTGAGCTGGCCAGCAATGGCCAGATCCCGGGCATGGTCAAGTCGAGCTGGTAAGGGAGGTCTGAGATATGTCAATGAACGATCCTCTCGGCGATATGCTGACCCGGATGCGCAACGCGCAGATGCGCGGCAAATCGACCGTCCGTACCCCGGCGTCGAAACTGCGCCGCTGGGTGCTCGACGTGCTTCAGTCCGAGGGTTACATCCGCGGCTATGAAGAGGTCACAAGCGATGCCGGTCACCCGGAAATCGAAATCAGCCTCAAATATTTCGACGGCACTCCGGTGATCCGCGAAATCAAGCGTGTTTCCAAACCTGGCCGCCGCGTTTACGCCGGCGTCAAGGAAATTCCCCAGGTTCGTCAGGGCCTTGGAATCGCGATTGTCTCGACGCCGAAAGGCGTGATGTCCGATGCACAGGCCCGTACCGACAATGTCGGTGGCGAAGTCCTGTGCACCGTCTTCTGAGGAGGGTGGTATGTCTCGTATTGGCAAGAAACCGGTAGAGCTGCCCAGCGGCGTCACCGCGAATGTCTCGGGCCAGACGGTCGAGGTCAAGGGCCCCAAGGGCACCCGGATCTTTACCGCAACCGACGATGTCACGATCACCCTGGACGGCAACCTGATCACTGTGACGCCGCGCGGCAATTCCAAGCGTGCGCGCCAGCAGTGGGGCATGACCCGCACCCAGATCGCAAACTGTGTGAAGGGTGTGACTGAAGGCTTCAAGAAAGAGCTGGAAATCAACGGCATCGGCTATCGTGCCCAGCTTCAGGGCAAGATCCTGAAACTGGCGCTCGGTCTGTCGCATGACGTGAATTTCGAGATTCCAGATGACGTGACGATCACCGTCCCCAAGCCGACGGAAATCACCGTCGAGGGGATCGATCAGCAGGTCGTTGGCGAAGTTGCCGCACGTATCCGCAAATGGCGCAAGCCCGAGCCCTTCAAGGGCAAGGGTATCAAGTACAAAGACGAATATATCTTCCGTAAGGAAGGTAAAAAGAAATAAGGAATCAGAAACATGGCTACCAGTAAGCGCAATCTGTTCCTTAGGCGCCGTCTGCGCGTTCGGAACAAACTTCGCAAGCACGCGGGTGACTGCCCCCGTCTGAGCGTTCATCGCTCGAACAAGAACATCTCGGTCCAGCTGATCGACGATGTTCGCGGTGTGACCCTGTGTTCGGCCTCCAGCCTTGAAAAGGATCTGGGTGTCGTCGGCAAGAACAACATCGAGGCGTCGGCCAAGGTGGGCGCGGCAATCGCCGAGCGCGCCAAGAAGGCCGGTGTCGAGAAATGTTACTTTGACCGTGGGGGCTTCCTGTATCACGGGAAGATCAAGGCCCTTGCAGATGCTGCCCGCGAGGGCGGCCTGAAATTCTGAGGAGTATCCGGAATGGCAAGAGAAGATAACCGCCGGAACCGTCGTGACCGCGACGAAACCCCGGAATTTGCAGATCGCCTTGTGGCCATCAACCGCGTGTCGAAAACCGTCAAGGGCGGCAAGCGCTTTGGTTTTGCCGCGCTGGTTGTCGTCGGCGACCAGAAAGGCCGCGTCGGCTTTGGCAAGGGCAAGGCGAAAGAGGTGCCCGAGGCAATCCGCAAGGCAACGGAACAGGCCAAGCGCCAGATGATCCGTGTGCCCCTGCGCGAAGGCCGCACCCTGCACCACGATATCGAGGGCCGTCACGGCGCCGGCAAGGTGGTAATGCGTTCGGCCCCCGCCGGTACCGGCATCATCGCCGGTGGTCCGATGCGTGCGGTGTTCGAGATGCTGGGCGTTCAGGATGTCGTGTCCAAGTCGATCGGCTCGCAGAACCCCTACAACATGATCCGTGCCACCATGGACGGGCTGATGAAGGAATCTTCGCCACGCATGGTTGCCCAGCGTCGCGGCAAGAAGGTTTCGGACATCCTGCCCAAGGCACATGACGCTGCCCCAGCAGCGCCGTCTGAAAACGCGGAGGCCTGAGGAAAATGGCAAAGACCATCGTTGTCAAACAGATCGGAAGCCCGATCCGCCGCCCGGCCAAGCAGCGCCAGACGCTGATCGGTTTGGGTCTGAACAAGATGCACAAGACGCGTGAACTGGAAGACACCCCCGCAATTCGCGGCATGGTCGCCAAGATCCCGCATCTGGTGGAAATCATCGAGGAAAAGGGCTGACGCCTTCCTGATGTTCTGAATAAATGAAAACGCCCTCAGGAAACCCTGGGGGCGTTTTATTGTGTGGGGTTCTGGCCGGCAGCGCGTTGCCGGCCACAGACGATCAGAGGCTGTTTTCCAGCGCCGCGATGATTGCATCGCCCATTTCAGAGGTGCTGGCCGGTTTGCCGCCTTCGGCCTGCATGAGATCGGCCGAACGGACCCCATCAGCCAGAACCTGCTCGACAGCGCCTTCAAGGCGTGCTGCCTCGTCGCCCTTGTCAAAGGAATAGCGCAGAGCCATGGCAAAGCTCAGGATGCAGGCGATCGGGTTCGCCTTGCCCTCACCCGCGATATCCGGGGCAGAGCCGTGCACCGGCTCGTACAGGGCCTTGGGGCGGCCGTTATCCATCGGTGCGCCAAGGCTGGCCGAGGGCAGCATACCAAGGCTGCCGGTCAGCATTGCCGCGACGTCCGAAAGAAGGTCGCCGAAAAGGTTGTCGGTCACGATGACATCAAACTGCTTGGGGTTGCGCACCAGCTGCATTCCACCATTGTCGGCATACATATGGGTCAGCTCGACATCGGGGTAATCCGCGTCATGTACTGCCTGCACGACCTCCCGCCACAGGATGCCGCTTTCCATCACATTGGCCTTTTCCATCGAGCACACGCGCTTGTCGCGTTTTCGGGCAAGGTCGAAAGCGGCCCGCGCTACACGGTCGATCTCGCTTTCAGTATAACGCTGGGTGTTGATACCGACGCGTTCGCCGTTTTCCTCGAAAATCCCCCGCGGCTCGCCGAAATATGATCCTGACGTCAGCTCGCGCACGATCATGATATCCAGCCCGGCAACGATATCGCGCTTGAGAGACGAAAAATCGGCCAGCGCGTCAAAGCACTGCGCGGGGCGAAGGTTTGCGAACAGATCCATTTCCTTGCGCAGCCGCAAAAGTCCGCGTTCGGGTTTGACCGAAAAGTCGAGGTCGTCATAGGCCGGCCCCCCTACAGCGCCCAGCAGAACCGCATCCACAGATTGTGCCTTTGCCATGACTTCGTCGGTCAGGGGCGTGCCGTGCTTGTCATACGAACATCCCCCGACAAGATCTTCGCTGACGTCGAACACAAGGTCACGACGGTCGGCGAACCAGTCGATGATCTTGCGAACCTCGGCCATGACTTCGGGGCCGATACCGTCGCCGGGCAGAATCAGAAGAGAGGGGTTGCTCATGGGTGCCATCCTTCAGCGTGGAATTTCGTCTCCAGACGGGTATCGCCTGCTGCCGGCATGGTCAAGCAGGGCCTGCCCCTGACGGGACAGGCGCGGCGTTACGTTGGCTGGCCTCTACGGTTTTCAGGCAGGTGCAAAATCCGAGGTGTCCGGCGCATGCAGTTGATCGCGTTTGCGTCGGATCAGGCGGGCGATTCGGGCCATCGCGATGCCCCGCATGAACAGGCTGGCGGGCAGGAAGGCCCATACCGCGACCGTCCAGATCAGTGTCTGGCTGCTGTCAAGCGCCGAAAAGTCGTAATACCCTGCCGAAACCCGTGCAACCAGTGGCATCAGGAAGGGCAGGGTAAAGCCAAAGATGATGTTCACCCTTGCATCGCGTCTCAGCCGCTGTTCGATATCAAAGCCCGATGCAGGGTCAAAAGTGGGCAGGTTCACCCAGATATTGAACGACCCATTCCCCAAGGGCCAGGAAACGACCCTTATGATAATCACGAAGATTGCCAGCGACAAAAGCGATACCAGATAGGCAATTCCGGCAGCCGCCTGAATCATTTCTGCCTGTTCCGAAGTGCCCCCGTTGGTCAGCAGATTGGTCAGGATGGTCGCCGGGCTGAACGGAAAGTCCATAGCCTTGCCGATCAGAATGCCGATTTCAAATACGGTTCTGGTTGTCTCACCGCCGCCGTTCTGGCCCCTGAACATTATCGAGATCATCAGAACGGTAACAAACAACGAGATGAATCTGATCCGGTTGAAAGGGGGGGCAAAGCGGAATTCCACAAGGCCGGGGTGGGTTGAGCCATATTCGAAAAGCACCAGAATTGCACCAACAAGGGCAAACATCATCGATATGTCGCGCCCAGCCGGCTCGCCCCCTGGTAACAGCAATGACGGCATTGCAATAAGTGATGCCACCAGAAACGCACGCACAATGGCGCCCAATAGACGAGAGATCACTGCTCAACCCTCTGTTCTGGCCAAGGCCGATACTTTGCCGACCTTTGTACCGTTCAGATTTTCCCGCTGCTCAATGCGGGCTGCCTCATTTTCGCCTCAATCTTGCCTTTTTTTCTTCGATTTCGTCAAGAGCTTTTGAGTCCAATGGCTTATTGGTCGTGATTGAGGTGAAAAATATGCCTGTGGTTGTGTTTATCGCGATCATGGACATAAAAAACCCCCGCCACGCAGGCGGGGGTAAGGCAATCAGCGGCTCAAAAGAACCTTCGGGTCAGACCCAGGGCATCTGCGCCTTGTAACGGGCCTCGAAGTTGTCGATGGCGTCTGCCTTTTCCAGTGTCAAAGCGATGTCGTCGAGCCCGTTCAGCAGGCAGTGTTTCTTGAACGGATCGATATCGAAATGAAACTCGGTGCCGTCCGAGGCGCTGACCGTCTGGTTTTCCAGATCGACCGTGATGCGCGCGTTTTCGCCACGCTCGGCGTCTTCCATCAGCACATCGACCTGGTCCTGTGGCAGTTCGATCGGCAGGACGCCGTTCTTGAAGCAGTTGGAATAAAAGATATCGGCAAAGCTGGGCGCGATCACGCAGCGGATGCCGAAATCAAGCAGCGCCCAGGGCGCGTGTTCGCGGCTAGAGCCGCAGCCGAAATTTTCACCCGCAATCAGGATCTGCGCATTACGATAGGCAGGCTTGTTCAGCACGAAATCGGGGATTTCGTTGCCGTCTGAATCATAGCGCATCTCGTCGAACAGATGCACGCCCAGGCCGGTGCGTTTGATCGTTTTCAGAAACTGCTTGGGGATGATCATGTCGGTGTCGATATTGATCAGCGGCATGGGCGCGGCAACGCCCGACAGTTTGGTGAACTTTTCCATCAGATCATCTCCCTCACATCGGTCAGGCGGCCGGTCACTGCCGCAGCCGCCGCCATCGCCGGGCTGACAAGATGGGTGCGGCCCCCGCGGCCCTGGCGACCCTCGAAATTGCGGTTACTGGTCGAGGCACAGCGTTCGCCGGGCGCCAGCTGGTCGGGGTTCATGGCCAGGCACATGGAACACCCCGCAAGGCGCCATTCGGCGCCGGCGGCCTTGAAAACTTCGGCAAGGCCTTCTTCCTCGGCCTGTTCACGCACAAGGCCCGAGCCGGGAACGATCAGCACGCGCACACCCTCGGCCACCTTGCGGCCTTTCAGTATCTCGGCGGCGGCACGCAGGTCCTCGATCCGGCCATTGGTGCAGGACCCGATGAACACCGTATCGACCTTGATGTCGGTCAGGGGTGTGCCAGGCGTGAGCCCCATGTAATCGAGCGCGCGCTTCACGGCCTCGACCTTGCCGCCTTCGAAATCTTCGGGCGCGGGGACGGATGCCGTGATCGGCAGCACGTCCTCGGGGCTGGTGCCCCAGGTGACGACAGGGGCGATGTCCTCGGCCCGCAGGCGCACGACCTTGTCGTAATGGGCGCCCTCGTCGGATTTCAGCGTCTGCCACCAGGCAAGCGCGGCCTCCCAGGCGGCGCCTTTCGGGGCATGGGGGCGGCCCTTGATATATTCAAAGGTGGTCTCATCCGGCGCAATCAGGCCGGCGCGCGCGCCGCCCTCGCCGATCTTAGCGGGTGCTAAGACTGTTGGTATGGAGGGCCGATTCGTGGTGGTGCGTTTCAAGGATGGTTATGGTCCAGTCGGCTATCCGTACCTAGTCTTCAAGATGAGGTCGACTGATGCCTATGGCCGCCAGTGGGAG
>JAUZRU010000084.1 GCA_030950185.1 Paracoccaceae bacterium
GACTCCGCCGAAAAGAGCAGCGAAAGCGCGACAGCTGATCCGATCCCATTGGCCAATACGGCCTGATCGCCCGACACGCGGCAAACCGGGCCGGGCAGCAAACCGTCGGATGGCTGCGCTTTACCGCAGTCCTCCGTATTGACAGCCCTGCCCCCCTTGCCCCTTATGGCGCCAACTGCCGGCGAGCCGGCCGAATGATCTGCGGGGGTTCATTTTCATGACGCGTTTCAACAAGATCCTTGTCGCCAACCGCGGCGAAATCGCCATCCGGGTGATGCGCGCCGCAAACGAGCTGGGCAAACGCACCGTCGCCATCTATGCCGAAGAAGACAAGCTGAGCCTGCACCGCTTCAAGGCGGACGAGGCCTATCGCATCGGCGAAGGGATGGGGCCGGTGGCAGCCTATCTTTCGATCGAGGAAATCATCCGGGTTGCCAGACAATGCGGCGCCGATGCGATCCACCCCGGCTATGGCCTGCTGTCGGAAAACCCCGATTTCGTCGATGCCTGCACAGCCGCCGGCATCGCCTTTATCGGCCCGCGCGCCGAAACCATGCGTGCGCTTGGCGACAAGGCCAGCGCGCGCCAGGTGGCGATCGAGGCGGGTGTTCCGGTGGTGCCGGCAACCGACATCCTGCCCCCTGACATGGAAAAGGTCCGGAGCATGGCCGATGAGGTCGGCTATCCGCTGATGCTCAAGGCCAGCTGGGGCGGCGGCGGGCGCGGCATGCGCCCGATCATGGGCCCGCACGAGTTGGAAGAAAAAGTGCTGGAAGGCCGGCGCGAGGCCGAATCCGCCTTTGGCAATGGCGCGGGCTATCTGGAACGCCTGGTGCAACGCGCACGCCACGTCGAGGTGCAGATCCTGGGCGACCGCTTTGGCGAAATCTATCACCTGTGGGAAAGGGATTGTTCTGTCCAGCGCCGCAACCAGAAGGTTCTGGAACGCGCCCCTGCCCCCTATCTTGACCAGGCGCGACGCGAAGAACTGTGCGAACTGGGCAAACGCATCTGCCAGCAGGTTGGCTATGAAAACGCCGGCACCGTCGAATTCCTGATGGATCTGGACAATGACGAATTCTACTTCATCGAGGTGAACCCCCGCATTCAGGTCGAACATACCGTCACCGAAGAGGTCACCGGCATCGACATCGTTCAGGCCCAGATCCGCATTGCCGAGGGCGCAACCCTGGCCGAGGCCACGGGGGTTGCGTCGCAACAGGGGGTCAAGCTGTCAGGCCACGCCCTGCAATGCCGCATCACCACCGAGGATCCGCAAAACAACTTCATCCCCGATTACGGCCGCATTACCGCCTATCGCGGCGCCACCGGCATGGGCATCCGTCTTGACGGCGGCACCGCCTATTCGGGCGCCGTCATCACCCGCTATTACGACAGCCTGCTGGAAAAGGTCACCGCCTGGGCCCCCACCCCCAAGGCCGCCATCGCCCGCATGGACCGCGCGCTTCGCGAATTCCGCATCCGCGGCGTCAGCACCAATATCGCATTCGTCGAGAACCTGCTGAAACACCCGACCTTCCTGAACAACGAATACACGACGAAATTCATCGACGACACGCCCGAGTTGTTCAACTTTACCCCGCGGCGCGACCGGGCGACCAAGATCCTGACCTATATCGCCGACATCACCGTGAACGGGCATCCCGAAACCGAAGGCCGCCCCAAACCGCCGGCGCAGGCCCGCGCCCCCCGCGCGCCCGAAAACCGCGCGCCCGATCCAAGGCCGGGCACCCGCAACCTGCTGCGCGAAAAGGGCCCGCAGGCGGTGGCCGACTGGATGAAGGCACAACAAAAGGTGCTGATCACCGACACCACCATGCGCGACGGGCACCAAAGCCTGCTGGCAACCCGGATGCGCTCGCTCGACATGATCAACGTGGCCGAGGCCTACGCCCACAACCTGCCCCAGCTGTTCAGCGTCGAATGCTGGGGGGGCGCAACATTCGACGTGGCCTATCGCTTTTTGCAGGAATGCCCCTGGCAGCGCCTGCGCGACCTCAGCCAGGCCATGCCCAACATCATGCCGCAAATGCTGCTGCGCGCCAGCAACGGCGTCGGATATACCAACTATCCCGACAATGTGGTGCGCTTTTTCGTGCGCCAGGCAGCACAAACCGGCATAGACGTGTTCCGCGTATTCGACAGCCTGAACTGGGTCGAAAACATGCGCGTGGCCATGGATGCGGTGATCGAATCTGGCAAGCTGTGCGAGGCGGCAATATGCTATACCGGCAACATCCTTGACCCGGATCGCGCCAAATACGACCTGAAATATTATGTCCAGATGGGCAAGGATCTGCGCGATGCCGGCGCCCATGTTCTGGGCGTCAAGGACATGGCCGGCCTGCTGAAACCCGCCGCCGCGCGCGTGCTGTTCAAGGCGTTGCGCGAAGAGGTCGGCCTGCCGATCCATTTCCACACCCACGACACCAGCGGCATTGCCGGCGCCACCGTTCTGGCGGCGATTGATGCCGGGGTCGATGCCGTGGACGCCGCGATGGATTCAATGTCGGGCGGGACCAGCCAGCCCTGCCTTGGCTCGATCGTCGAGGCGCTGCGCCATACCGAACGCGACAGCGGGCTGGATATCGACGCGGTGCGCGCAATCTCGGATTACTGGGAAGGCGTCCGCAGCCAGTACGCGGCCTTTGAAAGCGGCCTGAAATCGCCGGCGTCCGAGGTCTATCTGCATGAAATGCCCGGCGGCCAGTTCACCAATCTCAAGGCCCAGGCCCGCGCGCTGGGGCTGGAGGATCGCTGGAACGAGGTCGCCCACGCCTATGCGGAAGTGAACCGCATGTTCGGCGACATCGTCAAGGTCACCCCCAGCTCCAAGGTAGTGGGCGACATGGCGCTGATGATGGTCAGCCAGAACCTGACGGTGGAACAGGTGCTCGACCCAAAGGTGGATGTTGCCTTTCCCGATTCGGTCGTTGACATGCTGCGCGGCAATCTGGGCCAGCCTCCGGGCGGCTTCCCCCCTGCGCTGATCAAGAAGGTTCTGAAGGGCGAGCGTCCCAACACCGAACGCCCCGGCCTGCATCTGGAGCCCGAGGATATCGAGGCCACGCGTGCAAAACTGTCGGAAAAACTGAACGGCACCAGGATCGACGACGAGGATCTGAACGGCTATCTGATGTATCCCAAGGTATTCCTAGACTATATGGAGCGCCACGAGATCTATGGCCCCGTGCGCACCCTGCCCACCCGCACCTTCTTTTACGGGATGGAGCCGGGCGAGGAAATCAGCGCCGAAATCGACCCCGGCAAGACGCTGGAAATCCGCCTGCAGGCGGTGGGCGAGGTCGATGACGCGGGCGAGGTCAAGGTTTTCTTCGAGCTCAACGGCCAGCCCCGCGTGATCCGCGTGCCCGACCGCCATGTGCGCGCACGTGTCGAAAAGCGCCCCAAGGCCGAGATCGGCAACCCCGACCATATCGGCGCCCCGATGCCCGGTGTCGTGGCCTCGGTCGCAGTCAGCGCGGGCCAGCACATCAAGGCCGGCGACCTGCTGCTGACCATCGAGGCCATGAAGATGGAAACCGGCATCCATGCCGAGCGCGCGGCAACGGTCAAGGCGGTGCATGTGCGCGCGGCCGACCAGATCGACGCCAAGGATCTGTTGATCGAGCTGGAATAGCGCCCTCGCAAGGGGGCGTTTTCCGCCATTGCTTGTGACCAGCCGAGCGCATGGTCTGACAGCCGAGAATTTTTTCCGTCAGCCGCAATTTTCCCCTTGCAGGGCCAGACGACAAAGTTATATATCGCCTCACCCAAGGACGCGGGCGTAGCTCAGGGGTAGAGCACAACCTTGCCAAGGTTGGGGTCGTGAGTTCGAATCTCATCGCCCGCTCCAATTTTCTGCAAAGTCAGGCAGTTGCATACAGGGCATGTCGCAGCAGCGACAGCCCTGCCTGTGCATCTTGTTCCGCCTAGTCCGGCTTCACGATCCGGTTGCGCAACACGCCGATTCCCTCGATCTCCAGCTCGAAAACGTCTCCGGGTGCCAGTTGGCGGCCGATCTCCAGGCCGCACCCCGTGCCCACGGTGCCCGATCCGATCACCTCGCCGGGATGCAGGGTTTCCTCGCGCGAGATAAAGGAAATGATGTCGGCAAAATCATGGTGCATGTCGCGCGAATTTCCGCCGCCCCAGCGCTCGCCATTGACGCGGGCCTCCATGTTCAGCGCGACAGGGTGGTCAACCTCATCCGCC
This sequence comes from Paracoccaceae bacterium, assembly GCA_030950185.1. Classification (GTDB taxonomy): domain Bacteria; phylum Pseudomonadota; class Alphaproteobacteria; order Rhodobacterales; family Rhodobacteraceae; genus UBA5972. Next base: position 4,237 of record JAUZRU010000084.1, read on the forward strand.
GTCAGGATATAGGGGCCCAGAATGTTGCCGGTGTCGAAATCCTTTCCCTTGGCCGGCCCCAGCTGCCCCGGCATTTCGGCCATCTGTGCATCGCGGGCGGAAATATCGTTCAGGATGGTATAGCCAAAGATGTAATCGCTGGCCTCTTCCGGCGCGATATTCTTGCCCTTGCGCCCGATCACGATGGCCAATTCCAGCTCGATATCCAGAAACTGCGCATAAGAGGGCCAGATCACATCGGTCTCGTGGCCGATAAAGGAAAAGCGGTTGCCCTTGTAATAGATCGGCTGGTCATACCACACCTGCGGAATGTCGAAACTGTGCCCGGTCATCCGTTCGGCGGCAGCAAAGCTGTTCTTGAGGTGCTGCTCGAACACCAGACAGTCGCGAAACTGCACCGGCATGATCGGCGGCAGAAAGGTCACGTCCGCTGTTTTCAGCAATGCCCGCCTCTCGGCGCGCCGGATCAGCCCATGGGCCTGTTCAAGCCCGTAATCGCCCTCTTCCACGACCGACAGCATCTGCTGGAAGGTGTCGGTCTCATAGCGCGCAAACTTGGCGGCCTTGTCCAGATCCAGCAGGGTTTCGTCATCAAGCGCGGCCGCCACGCGGGGCCGGCCCTCATGCAGAACGGTTGCAAGACGCATGTGATTACTCCTCGAAAATGGCGACAGCGCGGGTAAACCCGGCAGATGCGCCCTTGATCTTGTAGGGAAAGCACGAAATTTCAAACCCGGTCGGGGGCAGGTCTTCCAGGTTGGTCAGCTTTTCGATGTGGCAATAGCCGATCTCCATTCCCGCACGATGCCCTTCCCAGATGATCGAGGCATCCTGCGTGCGCGCATATTCCTGCGCGGTCAGCGCAAAGGGCGCGTCCCAGCTCCAGGCGTCGGTGCCGGTCACCCGCACCCCGCGTTCCAGCAGATACAGCGTCGCCTCGCGCCCCATGCCGCACCCCTTGACCAGATAATCCGGCTGCCCGTAACAGGCCCCGGCCGAGGTATTGACCACAACGATATCCAGCGGTTGCAGCTCGTGCCCGATGCGGGCCAGCTCGGCCCCGACATCGGCGGCCGTGACCACATAACCATCGTCGAAATGGCGGAAATCCAGCTTGACGCCGGGATTCAGGCACCATTCAAGCGGCACCTCGTCAATGGTGATGGCGCGCTCGCCATTGTTCATGGTCGAATGAAAATGCCAGGGCGCATCCAGATGCGTGCCGTTATGGGTGGCAATCTGCAACATCTCGATCGCCCAGCCCTCGCCTCCCGGCAGATCCTCGGGGCTCAGCCCCTCGAAAAACGAACAGACCTGCTCGGCCGTCTGCTTGTGATCCATATAGGTGATCTTTGGCAGCATGATCTCGGGATCCGACACGATCCCCGTTTCCAGCGGCACCGACAGATCGACATAACGACGCGCCATGCGTGATTTCCTCCCTCTTGTTCACGACTTTTCCCCTTCATACCACCTGCCCACAGGGCGCACCATCGCCCCAATGGTCACGCCCTGCTTCTTCTTTGCCCAAATACTCCGGGGGGTGCGGGGGCCGGCCCCCGCCCGCATGACAGCGGCAACACGCATTTCCCCTTGAACCCGTGGCGCGCCGCGGGCAGAAACGGCCCATGGCCAAGCTCTACTTTCACTACTCGACCATGAATGCCGGCAAATCCACGGTGTTGCTGCAGGCATCGCACAACTATCGCGAACGCGGCATGGACACCTATCTGCTGACCGCCCGGCTCGACACGCGCGCGGGCGAGGGCAGGATCGCCTCGCGCATCGGTATCGGCTGTCAGGCCGACATGTTCGACACCGATTCAGACCTGTTTGAAATGCTGCGCACCCGCACCCAGAAGGGCGCCGTTGCCTGCGTTTTCGTGGACGAGGCCCAGTTCCTGACCCCCGATCAGGTCTGGCAGCTGGCGCGCGCTGTCGATGATCTGAACCTGCCGGTCATGTGCTATGGCCTGCGGGTCGATTTCCGGGGCGAGCTGTTTCCCGGCTCGGCCACGCTGCTGGCCATTGCCGACGAGATGCGCGAAGTGCGCACTATCTGTTTCTGCGGGAAAAAGGCCACCATGGTCGTGCGCCAGGGCCCTGACGGCAAGGTGCTGCGCGAAGGTGCGCAGGTGCAGATCGGCGGCAATGAAACCTATGTCACCATGTGCCGCAAGCACTGGCGCGAGGCCATCGGCGACCGCCAGGCGGAGTAGGGCGGCACGGCGCCGGCCGCGCCACCCCCATCGTCATCTGCTCAGGGCTGCCAGGTCGTATAGCCAAGCCGGACCTTGCTGCCGACATAGCCGTTGACCCTGAACTGGCTGATCCTGCCCGCGCTTGTCTTGACGCAGACATAGGTGCCGACCGGCATGACCCACAGCGACAGCGCGCCGCTGGTATAGGTCGCGGTGCGGCAACCGGCATAACCCCGTGCCCGGCCGCTTCCCAGTGCAAATCTGGCCCCGTTGATCGGAACAAGATTGCGCAGTGCAGGCGATGGCGATTTGTACCAGATATCCATCCCGCTGCCGCCACCCACGGTGCCGTTATCAAGATTGGCCCTGGCGCCGCGCGGCAACAGGATCGTACCGGTGGAATGCGTGACCGGGCCCGAAGGCGGTGGAGGCGCCCCGACAAAAACCCTGAGCGAGGCCGCACGGTTGTTCATCGCCGCATTCAGCAGCGGCCGGTTGGACGTGATGTTGACGCAATAGCCCGAAAGCCCCGTCCCCCGGCACAGCCGCGCCCTGGCACCGCCGAGCAGCCTGACCGATGTAATCCGGTACCTGAAGGTCGTGTTCAGCACGTTCACGACCCCAACACCACGACAGAAATTGGCGCCGGTATAGTTGGGCCCGGTATAGAAACACGCCCGCGCGGTTGGCGGCGAGGGGGGCGGCGGGGTTGGTACACTGCCGGTAAACACGATCAGGGATGCCGCACGATTGTTGATCGACGCCGGAAGAACCGTCCGGTCGGTCGCAACCACATGGCAATAGCCGGCGAGATTGGGGAACTGGCACAGTTTTGCCTTGGCCGCGCCGAACAGCTTGACCGAGGAAATCCGGTTTCTGAATGTCGCATTCAGGCTGTTGATGCTTCCAAGGCCGGTGCAGAACTCGGCGCCGGTATAATTGGTTCCCGTATAGAAACATGCCTTGTCCGGCTCGGGCGTCGCAGGTGGTGGGGGCGTCGCCGTGACCGACGCATTGCCGCAGGTCAATGTCAGCGCGGGCCGACCCGTGCCATCGAAAGTGAGGTTCAGCTTGCAATCGTCACTGGAGGCGGATCCCGAACCCGAACCACCGCCCCAGCCGGCCCCCGAACCCGAGCCACCGCCCGAAGTCACCGCCGACAGATAGCGAGAGCTGACCCAGCCATTCGGCCCCGTCTGATAGATGTAGCACCAGCCATTGCTGATGCATTCGCCGACCTCGACCACCTCGCCGGGATCTAGTGAATCGACGACGGAATATTCGGTTCCGGGGCCGGTCCTGACATTCAACGTGGTTGTCGAGGCGGCCTCTACCGCATCTGCCCGGGGACTTGATACCAACATCGCTGCCAGCACAAGAGGGGCAGCACTCAATAACTGCAGAATACGCATATCATCCTCCCGGAAAATGGGGCCGGCCCCCTGCCCTGCCCACTAATCAATCTATATCAATAATATACATCTATTTTTACGATGCGGAAAGACAGATCAGCCGGAGGGCAAGAA
>JAUZRU010000085.1 GCA_030950185.1 Paracoccaceae bacterium
CTGCTCGATCGAGCCCGATTCCCGCAGGTCCGACAGCTGCGGGCGCTTGTCGTCGCGGTTTTCCACCTGGCGCGACAGCTGCGACAGCGCGACCACGGGGATATCCAGCTCCTTGGCGATGGCCTTGAGCCCCTGGGTGATTTCGCTGACCTCGTTCACGCGGCTGTCCTTGGCGCTGGCCGGGCGCACCAGTTGCAGATAGTCCACGATCAGCACATCCAGCCCATGGGTGCGTTTCAGGCGTCGGGCGCGGGCGGCAAGCTGGCTGATGGGCAGCGCGGGCGTGTCGTCGATGAACAGCGGGCAGGATTCCAGCGTCTTGGCCGCCTCGACAAAGCGGCGGAACTCGGCCTCGGTCATGTCGCCGCGGCGGATCTGCTCGCTGGGCACCTCGGCAGCCTCGGACAGGATGCGCGCGGCCAGCTGTTCGGCACTCATTTCAAGGCTGAAGAACCCGACGACCCCGCCCTCGACGGCGCCCTCGCTGCCGTCGGGCAGCTTGCCCTTCTTGTAGGCGCGCGCGATGTTGTAGGCGATGTTGGTCGCAAGCGAGGTCTTGCCCATCGACGGGCGCCCGGCAAGGATCAACAGGTCGGATTTATGCAGGCCCCCCAGCTTGCGGTCCATGTCGATCAGGCCGGTGGAAATACCCGCCAGCCCGCCATCGCGCATATAGGCGGCATTGGCCACCTGAACGGCATCAGTCACAGCCTTGAGAAAGCTTTGAAACCCGGTGTCCGACTGGCCCTGCTCAACCAGCTGGTAAAGGCGCTGCTCGGCCTCGACGATCTGTTCTTCGGGTTCGGATTCCACATCCATCCGCGCGGCCTTGCCGGCGATTTCATGGCCGATCTCGATCAGCTCGCGCCGGATGGCCAGGTCATGGATCAGCTGGGCGTAGTCACGCGCCGCAAAGACCGAGATCGCCGCCCCCGCAAGACGCGCCAGATAGGCGGGCCCGCCAAGTTCGGCAAGGCCGGGGTCGTCTTCCAGAAAGGCCTTGAGGGTGACGGGCGAGGCCAGCGCGTTCTTTTGAATGCGCTGCTCGGCCACCGAAAAGATTCGCGCATGAACGGGGTCAAAGAAGTGATGCGCCTGAATGATATTGGCAATGCGGTCATAGACGTCGTTGTTGACCAGAAGCGCGCCCAGCAGGGCCTGTTCTGCCTCGATGTTGTGGGGCAGTGTCTGCGCATCGCCCTCGGGCAATTCCGGCGACGGCTGGCTGTCATTCAGTGCGGTCAGTCCGCTCATATTCGTTTCCCTCTGGCCTGCAAAAGCCGAATCCCTGCCACAAGACCCACATCTGTCTTCCCCTTGGTCGGGGGTGTCCTGTGGAAAAGCTGTGGGCGAATCCCCCGCCGGTTACGGGGGCGTTTCTTGTGCATGCAGTTTACCAATTGTTGAGGTTCGGGAACAGCCGCCTTTGCCCGTTTATGCGAGAATCAGCAGCTTCCCGCTGATGGGGCGCAATCATGCCGTCCTGCCGAGCCAGCTCACCAGCTTTTCGATTGCAATTCCGCCCTGCGGGATGACGCGGGTCGCGTTCAGAAATCCATGAACCTGCCCGGGGAAATGCAGATCCTCTACCGGCACGCCAACATTCCTCATGCGCTCGGCATAGACCCTGCCGTCGTCGGCAAGCGGGTCGAACCCGGCGGTCAGCACCAGTGCCGGCGGTAGCCCCGACAGATCGAGAGCCAGCAGCGGGGAAAAGCGCGGATCGTCAAGATCGGCGCTGCCGCCTGAATACATTTCCAGAAACCATTCGATGCGGTCGCGCGAAAGCACCGGATCATGGGCGCGTTCGGTCATCGAGGGCAGGGTCATGTGCGCATCCGTCATCGGATAGGCCAGCATCTGGAAGGCGGGCGCCGGCGCGCGGGCCTGCTGCGCCACAACCGCGGCAATGGTTGCACCGGCCGAATCCCCGCCCACACCAATGCGCGCGGGATCCAGTTTCAGCGCCTCGGCATTGGCGTGCAGCCAGCGGAAAACGGCCTGCCCGTCCTCGATGGCGGCAGGAAAGGGATGTTCGGGCGCCAGCCGGTAATCGACCGAGATCACCGCGCCGCCCCAAGCATGGGCCAGCTTCCGGCACAGATTGTCATGGCTTTCCATGCTGCCCTGAACGAAACCGCCGCCGTGGAAATAGACCATGGCCGGTACCGGGCTGCCCGCGCGCGTCTTGCGATACAGGCGCGCGCGCAGTTGGCCGGCCGCGCCTTGTGCTGGCAGGTCGGTGACCTCGGCAAGACGTGGCCCCTTGCTGTCGAACAGCTTGATCATGGTCTCCAGTTGCTTGCGGCTTTCGGCAACGGTCGGCATGCTGTCGGCCTTGCGCAGCTGCTCGACCAGGCGGCTGACGACCCAGGCCTTTGGGTCGATCATGTGCCCGCGACAGGTCTCGCGCCGGGGCCACAGCGTTGCCACCACGGCTTCGGGCAGGAATACGGCCAGCATCCAGGTGGGGAACGTCATCAATTGCACCTTCTTTCGTGGATTTGTGCGCAGGATAGAACAGTTTTCGCGTGAACCAAGGGAAATGCGGCTTTCCGGCAGCGCCCGACCCTTGCCCATCTCTGCCCCGACCGTCAGAATGGCGCAGACGAGTCGACTGTCGGCGCGTCAAGGAAACCTTGAAAATGCGGGTGCAAATTCCCATTTCGAGGTTCAAGAGAACGGAGAGGCCCATAGCCGCCGGATCAACCGGGGCAGGCGCCTCTTGCCAGACAGAGGAACGCATATGACCGAAACGAGCAGCAACATTTACCCTGTCCTTCCCCTGCGCGAGATCGTGGTTTTTCCCCACATGATCGTGCCCCTTTTTGTCGGGCGCGAGAAATCCGTCCGCGCACTGGAAGAGGTGATGGGCGAGGACAAGGAGATCCTGCTGTCGTCGCAGATCGACCCGGCTGTCGATGATCCCACGCCTGAAGGCATCTACAAGACCGGCGTCATCGCATCCGTGCTGCAACTGCTGAAACTGCCCGATGGCACCGTGAAGGTGCTGGTTGAGGGGCGGCAGCGGGTGCGCATTGTCGAGTTTCTGGACAATGACGAATTCTTCGAGGCCCGCACCGAACTGTTGAGCGAAACCCTGGGCGACCCGGTTTCCGTCAAGGCGCTGAGCCGCTCGGTAACGCGTGAATTCGAACGCTATGCCAAGCTGAACAAGAACGTCCCCGAAGAGGCACTTGCCGCGATTTCCGAAATCGAGAATCCGGCCAAGCTTGCCGATACCGTTGCCGGCCATCTGAGCGTGAGCGTCGAAGACAAGCAGAACCTGCTTGAAACCCTGAACGTGGCCGAGCGCCTTGAACATGTCTTTGGTCTGATGGAAGGCGAAATGTCCGTCCTGCAGGTCGAGAAAAAGATCAAGTCGCGTGTCAAGACCCAGATGGAGCGCACCCAGCGCGAATATTATCTGAACGAGCAGATGAAGGCCATTCAGAAGGAACTGGGCGACAGCGACAGCGGCCAGGACGAGATCAACGAATACGAAGAAAAGATCCAGAAGACCAAGCTGTCGAAAGAGGCCCGCGAAAAGGCCGAGGCCGAGCTGAAAAAGCTGAAATCCATGTCTCCCATGTCGGCCGAGGCGACCGTCGTGCGCAACTATCTCGACTGGATCCTGTCGATCCCGTGGGGCAAGAAGAGCCGCGTGAAAAAGGATCTCAAGCGCGCGCAGGAAATCCTCGACAAGGATCACTACGGCCTTGAAAAGGTCAAGGAACGGATCATCGAGTATCTTGCGGTGCAACAGCGTTCCAGCAAGCTGCGCGGCCCAATCCTGTGCCTTGTCGGCCCGCCGGGCGTGGGCAAGACCAGCCTTGGCAAGTCGGTCGCACGTGCCACGGGGCGCGAGTTCATCCGTATCTCGCTGGGCGGCGTGCGCGACGAAAGCGAAATCCGCGGTCACCGGCGCACCTATATCGGCTCGATGCCCGGCAAGATCATCCAGTCGATGAAAAAGGCAAAAACGGTCAACCCGCTCATCATGTTCGACGAGATCGACAAGATGGGCCAGGATTTCCGCGGCGACCCGGCGAGCGCCATGCTCGAGGTTCTCGACCCCGAGCAGAATTCGACCTTTACAGACCATTACCTCGAGGTCGAATACGATCTGTCCAATGTGATGTTCATCACCACGGCCAACAGCTACAACATGCCGGGGCCGCTGCTCGACCGGATGGAGATCATCTCGCTTGCCGGCTATACCGAGGACGAAAAGCGTGAGATCGCCAAGCAGTATCTGCTGCCCAAGCAGCTCAAGGGCCACGGCCTGAAAAAGGGCGAGTTCGAGCTGTCTGACGACGCGCTGACCGACATCATCCGCTATTACACGCGCGAGGCGGGTGTGCGGAATCTCGAGCGCGAGATCGCCAAGCTGTGCCGCAAGGCGGTGACCCGCATCATTCGGGGCGAGGCCGAAAAGGTGGTCATCACGCCCGAGCAGCTGGAGGAATTCCTTGGCGTGCGGCGCTTCAAATACGGGCTGGCCGAGGACGAAGATCAGGTCGGCGTGGTCACGGGCCTTGCCTGGACCAGCGTTGGCGGCGATCTGCTGCATATCGAGGCGCTGAAACTGCCCGGCAAGGGCCGGATGAAGACCACCGGCAAGCTGGGCGACGTGATGAAGGAATCGATCGACGCGGCAAGCTCGTTCGTGCGCTCGATTGCACCCGAGATCGGCGTCAAGCCGACCGTGTTCGAGCATATCGACATCCACGTCCATGTGCCCGAAGGCGCCACCCCCAAGGACGGCCCCAGCGCCGGCGTGGGGATGGTCACGTCGATCGTGTCTGTCCTGACCGGCATCAAGGTGCGCAAGGACATCGCCATGACCGGCGAGGTCACGCTGCGCGGCCATGTGTTGCCCATCGGCGGGCTCAAGGAAAAGCTGCTGGCGGCGTTGCGCGGCGGCATCAAGACGGTGCTGATCCCGGCCGACAACGAAAAGGATCTGGCCGAGATCCCCGACAACGTCAAGGAAGGGCTGAAAATCATCCCCGTGTCGGATGTGCGCGAAGTGCTGAAATACGCGCTGGTAGAGGAACCCGAACCGATCGAATGGGACGAGGCCGCCGAAGAGGCTGCTGCCGCAGCGGCCATGGCGCGCAGTTCGGCCGCGGATGTGTCCAAGGTCGCCCACTGATACTGGCGAAAGGGCAGGGTTGCAGCCTTGCCCTTTCACACCCCCTTGCAGAACATGAAATCCGGCGCTAAATAGCATGCCGGTTCAGGGTGATTAGCTCAGTGGTAGAGCGCTTCGTTCACATCGAAGATGTCGGGAGTTCAAATCTCTCATCACCCACCACCCACCTGAAAATATCGCTGGGAAATGGCCGCTTTTGCACTTGCAAAGCGCGGCGGGCAAAGGGTAAGACCCCCCTCAGCGCGGGTCGTTAGCTCAGTTGGTAGAGCGCTTCGTTTACACCGAAGATGTCGGGAGTTCGAGTCTCTCACGACCCACCACTTCTTTCAGATCATGCTGTGTATGTGCCTGGCTGTTTTTCCAGGCGCGCCATTGGCCTTCGTTTCACGCTTGATTTGCGCTTGCCCGGCAAGTGTCTATAACCACCATAGGGTTTCGGGCAGTAGCGGAAAGGGGCGCATGGCGGACCGGCTGAACATTCTTGCCATCGTGCAGGGCGGACGTCTGCAATACGAGACGGTGCTGCTGGCGGCATCCTTGCAGAAATTCAGCGCAGGGCGCGCGCGCCTTGTTCTGGCCGAACCTCAACCCGGCCCTCTGTGGCAACAAGACCCAAGGATTGACAATCCCGATGTGCGGGAGCTTCTTGAATCCCTCGGCGCCGAAATCCGGCCGTTCGAATCCCGGCATTTCGGGCAATCATACCCCTATGGCAACAAGATCGAGGGTCTCAAGGTTCTGGAACCGGGCGAGCCCTTTGTCTTTTTCGACAGTGATACCCTGTTTCTGGACGACATCACGCAGGTGCCGTTTGATTTCTCGCGGCCCTCGGCCTCGATGCGGCGCGAGGGGACATGGCCTGTGATCGAACTCTACGGTCCCGGATATACCGAGACCTGGAAGGCCCTGTATGCGCGCTTTGGGTTGGATTTCGAAAGCTCGCTGGATCTGTCCCAGCCCGATGAATACTGGGAACGCTATCTTTATTTCAATGCCGGGTGGTTCTTTGGCGCGGATGCGGCCGAATTCGGCCGGCGTTTCACGGAATATGCCGTGGCAATCCGCGACGATCCGCCGGCCGAGCTGGTTTGCCAGCCGCTGGATCCGTGGCTTGACCAGGTTGCCTTGCCGCTGGTGATTCATTCCCTTGGCGGTGGCCGACCGGGGCCCGAACTGGATGGGCTGGACGGCGATGTTACCTGCCACTGGCGGTTGCTGCCGCTGCTTTATGCGCGTGAAAGCGACCGCGTCGTGCAGGTACTTGAAGAAATCAGCGCGCCCAACCGGATCAAGAAGGTGCTCAAGCAATATGACGCGTTCAAGCGGATGATCTATCAGCGCCGTGGGCAAAAGGTGCGGGTGCTGTTCGACCGCGATGATCTGCCGCGCAAGGAGCAGAAGATCAGGAACATCATCAAGCGCAACGGGTTATGGATGCGTTGAGGAAAATGTGATCACATTTCCCCGCGGTGAAAGCGCTGGGTGTTATTAACATTAACAAGACAGTATAACTATATTGAAAATTCGGTATTATTTGGATTTATAAACATCCACCATGGCGGGTTGTCCACAGCTATACCTGCATTTCCTTGACCGCGCTTAGTGTCAGTTCCGGATAGTCGCGTTCAATCCGGTCGATATCCCATTGCAGGCGCGTCAGATAGACAAGATCGCCGTCATTGTCATAGGAAATATGCCCCTTGTTGGCGTTTACGAACCTGTCCACCTCGTCCTTGGGGCCGGTGATCCAGCGGGCCGAGGTAAACTGGCTGGGCTCGAACCGCACGGGCAGGGAATATTCCTGCTCGATCCGGCTGGCCAGCACCTCGAATTGCAGCGCGCCCACCACGCCGACGATAAATCCCGAGCCGACCATCGGCTTGAATACCTTGGCAGCGCCTTCCTCGGCAAACTGCATCAGGGCCTTTTCC
>JAUZRU010000086.1 GCA_030950185.1 Paracoccaceae bacterium
GATTTTCCGGCATTCAAAATCAAACAAAATCAATGTCCTGCTGGACAAACATCATAGGAGAACCCCATGATCCCCTCGTCCTTTCCCGACCGCACCGAGATCGCGCGTCTTTCGGCCCGCATGCTGCTGGAAATCAAGGCCGTGCATTTCAGTGCCGAACAGCCCTTTACGCTGGCCTCCGGCCTGCCCAGCCCGACCTATATCTATTGCCGCAAGCTGATTTCCTATCCGCGCATCCGCTCGACTCTGATGGATTTTCTGACCGTGACCGTCATGCGCAATGCGGGCTTCGAGGCGTTTGACAACATCGCAGGCGGCGAAACCGCGGGCATCCCCTTTGCCGCGCTGGTGGCCGAGCGCATGGGCCTGCCCATGACCTATGTGCGCAAGAAACCCAAGGGCTATGGCCGCAACGCCCGTATCGAGGGCGAGATGCGCGAAGGCCAGCGCGTGCTGCTGGTCGAGGATCTGACGACCGACGGGGGCAGCAAGCTGTCATTCGTGGATGCCATCCGCGAAACCGGCGCGCAATGTGCCCATACGGCGGTGATCTTCTATTACGGGATCTTCCCCGAAACCGAAAAGACCCTGGACGATCACGGCATCACCCTGCACCACCTGTGCACCTGGCATGACGTGCTGGCCGAGGCCCGCGCGGGCGGTCATTTCGATGATACCACACTGGCCGAGGTCGAGGATTTCCTGAACGATCCCCGCGCCTGGCAGGCGGCGCGTCAGTCATAAGCCCCGCCCGCGCCGATCGCCGTCAGCCTTGATCGCGGTGGCGGAACGTCCACAAACACAGCAGCTCCATCGCCACATGCGCTGCGGCAATCGCGGTGGCGCCTGTTGTGTCATAGGGGGGCGAGACCTCGACCACATCCATGCCGACGATGTTGATACCCGCCAGCGCCCGCAGAATGGCCAGCGCCTGCGCCGATGACAGCCCGCCCGAAACCGGCGTGCCGGTGCCCGGCGCAAAGGCGGGGTCGAGGGCATCTATGTCAAAGCTCAGGTAAACCGGGTTGTCGCCAATGATCCGTTTCACCTTTGCGGCGATGCTTTCTGCCCTGCTTTCATGGATGCTGGGCGCGTCCAGGATGTTCACGCCAAGGGTATCGGGGTTCACCGTGCGGATCCCCAGCTGGACCGAGCGCTCCGGCGCCACCACCCCCTGTTTCACCGCCTTGTAGAACATGGTGCCGTGGTCGATACGGCTCATGTCGTCATCGGCCCAGGTGTCGGAATGGGCGTCGAACTGGACCAGCGACACCGGCCCCCATTTTTCGGCATGTGCCCTGATGACGGGGTGGCTGATCGAGTGATCCCCCCCCAGCGTCAGCACCGCCGCCCCCGAATCCAGGATGCCCCTGACATGTTCCTCGATCCGGGCGGGCAAGTCTGCCACCTTGCCGTAATCAAAGGCAAGATCGCCATAATCCGTCATGGCAATGTCGGTCATCGGGTTTACGCCCCAGCCATAGGGCGGGTCATAGACCTGCAGCGCGCTGGCCTCGCGGATCGCGCGCGGGCCGAAACGGGTGCCGGGGCGGTTGGTGGTGGCACAGTCGAACGGGATGCCGGTCACCGTCAGATCGACCCCGGTCAGATCCTTGCTGTAACGGCGGCGCAGAAAGCTGGTCGCGCCGGCATAGCTGGCTTCGAACGACATGCCTTTCAGGTTTTCGCGCGTGAAAGCCGCGTCCACCTCTTTGGCGGCATCTTCCAGTGACATGGGCGAATCCTCCTGCCTCTTGACCGAGCGGCAGTTTAGCCGCCTATTGGCGCCAGACCAGCCCGAAAGCGCCACCATGAAACGCCTCTACGAATCCGCCGCCTATGACACCGCTGCAGCCGTGCCCTCGTTGTGGGAGGAAACCGCGCCCCCTGCCCCGGAAACCCCGCCGCTGGAGAGCGGCATCCAGGCCGATGTCGCGATCATCGGCGCGGGCTATACCGGGCTGAACGCGGCGCTGCAACTGGCCGAGGAACATCACCTTTCCACCGTGGTGTGTGATGCCGGGCGCCCCGGCTGGGGGGCGTCAGGGCGCAATGGCGGCTTTGCCTGTCTGGGCGGCACCACGCTCGACACGGCACAGGAAATCGCCCGCTACGGGCTGACGGAAACCGCACGCCACAGGGCCCTGCAAAAGGCGGCCGTCGCGCGGGTCGCCGACAACCTGTCGCGCTATGGCATCGATGCCGACACCCATTCCGAGGGCGAGCTTGAGCTGGCCCACAACCCGCGTGCCTTTGACCACATGGTCGAGGAGGCCGCCTTTTCCGAGCGCCAGTTCGACCTGTCCTCTCAGGTGATCCCGCCCGAGGGGCTGGCCGAAATCGGCGCCAGTGGCCAGGCCTCTCGGGGCCAGGCGTTTCATGGCGGCGTGCGGCTGAAATGCGGCTTTGCGCTGCATCCTCTGAAATATGCTCGCGGTCTTGTGCGGGCGGCGCTGGCGGCCGGCGTTGCCATTCATGGCGACAGCCCCGCAACCGATATCAGGGCCGAGGGCGACGGGTGGCGCATCATCACCCCCGGCGGCATGGTGCGGGCCAGACAGGTGATTTTCGCAACCAACGGCTATGCGCCCGACGATGTGCCGCCGCGGCTGGGGCTGCGAACATTACCGCTGTTTTCCTCGATCATGGTCACCCGCCCCCTGCACCGCAACGAGATGCAGGCCCAGGGCTGGACAACCGATCTGATGGCCTTTGATTCCCGCATCCTGCTGCATTATTTCCGCCTGCTTCCCGACGGGCGTTTCCTGTTCGGCCGGCGCGGCGCACTCAGCGCGGATGCGCGCGCGCTCGAAAGGGTGCGCCTTGATGTGCGGCGCGCGTTCGAGCGCATGTTCCCGGCATGGCGCGGGGTCGAGACCACGCATTTCTGGTCGGGGCTGATCTGCCTGACCCGCAACCGCCACCAG
>JAUZRU010000087.1 GCA_030950185.1 Paracoccaceae bacterium
AGGTATTTCCCCCGTCTGCGCCCGGGCCGGTCGCGGAAATGTGCTTCCGCAAGAAACGGTCGGGGCATGCGTGTCAAGTGCCACTTTGGATTCGGGACATTGCAATGCCACAGCAAGAGCCAGCACACAACCGGCAAGTCAACCTCATCTTTCTTTCGGTCATCGCGCTTGTGATCGGTATCGTTACGGGGTTGGGCGCGGTATTCCTGCGTTGGCTTATCGGCCTTATTCACAACGTCTTTTTCCTGGGCCAGTTCACCGCTGCCTATGATGCGAACATTCCCACACCCGAAAGCCCGTTCGGTGCCTGGGTCATTCTTGCGCCGGTCATCGGCGGGGCGGTCGTGGTGTTTCTGGTCAACCGCTTTGCCCCCGAGGCGCGTGGCCACGGCGTTCCCGAGGTGATGGATGCGATCTATTTCCGCAATGGCAAGATTCGCCCGCAGGTCGTGATCATCAAGTCTCTGGCTTCGGCATTGTCGATCGGGTCGGGTGCGTCGGTTGGTCGCGAAGGCCCCATCATCCAGATCGGCAGCGGCATCGGCTCGGTTCTGGGGCAGTTGCTGCATCTGCGGCATTGGCAGGTCATTACCCTTGTTGCGGCCGGCGCCGGCGCCGGTATTGCGGCAACCTTCAACACGCCCCTGGGCGCGGTAATGTTCGCAATCGAGCTGATGCTGCCCGAATTCAGCGCCCGCACATTCCTGCCCGTCGTGCTGGCAACCGGTGCCGCAACCTATGTCGGGCGGCTGGTCTTTGGCAACGAGCCGGCCTTTCTGGTCGCCAGCTACACGCTGCCCGACCCCTTTGTACCAATGTCGGTCGATGTGCTGCCGCTTTATGCGCTTCTGGGCATCCTGATCGGGGTGGCCGCCTGGCTGTTTGTCTGGCTGTTGCACTGGCTTGAAGACCGATTCGACGAAATTCCGGTCAATGATTATGTCAAGAACGCCGTCGGCATGCTGGGAATCGGTATCCTGTTCTATGTGCTGATGCGCACGACGGGCATGTATCACACTGCGGGTGTCGGCTATGCCACCATCCAGGCCATCCTCAATGACGGGCTGACCACCTTCTGGCTGCTGATCATCCTGTTTGTCGCCAAACTTGTGGCGACCACCCTCAGCCTGGCGTCGGGGGCTTCGGGCGGGATCTTTTCGCCCTCGCTGTTCATGGGGGCAACGCTGGGCGGGGCCTTTGGTGCGGCACTTGATCTGATGTGGCCGCATCTGGGCTTCAGCCCGGTGATCTTTGCGCTGGTCGGCATGGCCGCACTTGTCGGCGGTGGCACCGGGGCCGCGATGACCGCGATCATGATGATCTTCGAGATGACCGGCGACTACAACATCACGCTGGCGGCGATCATCGCCGTTGCATGTGCCATCGGCACAAGGCGGGCGTTGGTGGCCGAAAACATCTATACAATGAAACTTGCGCGCCGGGGCCATCATATCCCGCAGGACCACAAGACCCACATGTTCCCGATCCGCCTTGCCCGCGAAGTCATGAAACCCGTGGTGGCCACGGTCGAGGAATCAGAGCTGGAGCGCGCGCCCGCATCTCTGGGCATGCCTTCCGAAGACATGGTTTATGCCGTCGTCACGCGCGGCCGCCACATTACCGGCGTGGTGGCCGTTGACCGGAATGACAAGACAAGGGCCCTGTCACCCATCCGCGGGCCGATCGGGCTGGCGCGCGAAGACAACCTGCTGGAAACCATCCTCAGCCGCATGGTGGCGCGCGGCCACAATGTCGAGCTTGTCGTGCGCGGCAAGGGGGTGCCCCGGGCCGAAAACGTGATCGGTGTCATCACACGCGAAGCCATCGCCGAGTGGGTGCTCAACGACTACAAGGTCTGAGCTTCGGGCCCCGTCTGTGGCCACAGAAACACCGTTCCGACGCCCGACGCGAACCGGCCGGGCGTTTTACTGAATTGCCCAGGTTGGTCGGTCAATTCCGGATTGCAGGGGGCAGGTCTAATCGCTATAGGGTGTCGGCAAGGCACCCGTAGCTCAGCTGGATAGAGCGCTGCCCTCCGAAGGCAGAGGCCAGAGGTTCGAATCCTCTCGGGTGCGCCAAGCTCATCGACATGGTTTTGATCAGGCTGCCAGCCTTTCGCACGCCGGCAGTTCGACAAAGAATGTCGTGCCCTTGCCAACCTCGCTGTCAAAGTAAATTCTGCCGCCATGCAGATCGACAATCGATCTGGAAATGCTCAGCCCCAATCCCGTGCCGCCCTTTCGGCGTTGGTCGGATGAATCCGCCTGGGTAAAACGTTCAAAGATCGTGTCACGCGCTTGTATCGGGATTCCCGTGCCATGGTCCTGTACCGAGATGATCACATGGCCGTTTTCGGTGGTTGCCGACAATTCGACCTTCTGTCCCTTGTCCGAAAATTTGGCGGCGTTAGAGATCAGGTTGTCAAGAACCTGCCGCAGCCGGCTCCGGTCACCGTTGACGCAGAGCCCGGTTTCCAATTGGGACGCGACAAAACTGACCCCGTATTGGGATGCATAGGCCTGATTGGCCTCGATCACCTCGAAAACAAGATCGGCCACATCGACCGGCTCTTTATGCAGGGCGATCTGCCCGGATTGCATTTTCTCGATGTCGAGAAGGTCGTTGATCAGCAGCATCAGCCGGTCGCTGTTCTTGCTGGCAAGCGTGACAAGCTTGCCGACCTTTTCAGGCAGTTCACCGCCAACCCCGGCCTCGATCAGCCCCAGCGCCCCCTTGATCGAGGTCAGGGGCGTGCGCAATTCGTGGCTGACGGTCGAGACAAATTCCGATTTTGCCTTTTCGGCAATCTTGTGTTCACTGATATCGCGATAGATGGCCAGAAAACGGGGGTTCGACCCTTCGGGTTCGACAAGGTGCAGATAAATTTCCAGAACGCGTTTGTTCTTGTCGACCATTTCATAGGAAAAGCAGCGTTCAGGCCCCTCGATCAGCGATTTGCAGCGCTTTTTCAGGGCTTCAAACTGTGATGGGGTGACAAAGTCATCAACCTTTCGGCCGCGCCATCTGCACCCTTCGGCGGCGGCACGTCTGGCGGCAGCTTCGTTCAGATAGATGAATTCATAGCTGTCCGGCCAGAACAGATACACCTCGTCCTGGATCAGATCGAGGGATTGTGAAAGCAGTCTTGATTCGTCCTCGGCGGCCTTTTGTTCCGAAATGTTTTCGGCAATGGCAACGATGCTGGGCATGGCACCGGCGGGTCTGACGATCTGGTACGAGACGCGAATCGGGTTTCCCTTGCAGTCGTATCGTTCCTTGACGATCTTGCTTTCCTTCCCCTTGAACAGAGGTTCAAGCAGTTTCCGATAGGATTTTTCGTCAACGCCGCTGAGCGCATCCATCGGCGATTTGCTGCGGTATTCCTGTTCGGACCAGCCCAGCCGCGCAAGGGCCGTCCGATTTGCGTATGTAAAACGCAGCGTCGCCGGATCAACGATCGTGACCGATGCTGGCATCAGGTCCAACGTGTTGAAAACATCCGATATTTGACCAAGCATTCTGTCACGCTGCTGCATATAGGGCCGGATCACCCAGAACAAGGCGATAGGCGACACGATCGCCACCAGCAGTGCCGCATCGGTCAGTGGCAAAAGCCAGATGTTGCGATGGAAAACGTTCAGGACTGGCTGTGGAAGAAGCGGAAACAACAGCATGATGCTGGCTTCTACAATGAAAACTGCCGCGGCAATTTTCAGGACGACACGCCACTGCGAGAGCTCTGATCGAATGCTTCCCGTGACGGTTGGGCACAGAAATTGCCTGGCGCCCGCTGATCTGAAGGTCGTTGTATTCATTCCCACACTAATTCATGTCACTGGGGCGAAATTATGACGGAATCGGAAAAAATGGGACTTGGCGGAAAGGGGCCGCCGCCGTCAGCCGTGCTTGTTGCGGTAATGATTCAGTACAAACAGACGGATAGCGCCGGCGAGCCCCGCGCCGGTACCACGCTGGTCATCGATGGTTTCGGCCATCCGGTTGATCGACATGCCCTGTTGTCGGGCGATGTCGCGAAAGGCAAGCCAGAAATCATCCTCAAGCGAAACAGATGTGCGGTGCCCGTGCAGGGTCAGCGATCGTTTGCGAGGTCTTTGATCAGTCATCGACGGGTTTCTCATCCAGAACATGCCCCTCAAGGCGGGCCTCGCGCAGGGCCTCGGCCTTGCTGTCGGCATCCCGCGCGGATTTGCTGATACCATGCAGCGCAGCATTGGCATCGGCCCTTCGCTGCCGTTCCTGCCGCGCCCGTTGCTTGCGGGCGCGGCGAAGATTGACGATCTCGACCATCGGCCTGCCCTTGGCCTAGCCCTTGGGCCCGATCATGTTTTCAGGCCGCACGACGCGATCAAAGGTTTCCGCATCGACAAAGCCAAGGCGGATCGCCTCTTCCTTGAGCGTGGTGCCGTTCTTGTGGGCCGTCTTGGCCACCTTGGTGGCGTTGTCATAGCCGATCTCGGGGGCAAGGGCGGTGACCAGCATCAGGCTTTCATGCAGCAGTTTTTCGATGCGCTCCTCATTGGCCCTGATGCCAATGACGCAGCGGTCGGTAAAGCTGCGGGCCGCGTCGCCCAGCAGCTGCATGGATTGCAGCAGGTTATAGGCCATCATCGGTTTGTAGACGTTCAGCTCGAAATGGCCCTGGCTGCCGGCCATGCCGATGGCCGCGTCATTGCCCATCACATGCAGGCAGACCTGGGTCAGGGCCTCGGCCTGGGTCGGGTTGACCTTGCCCGGCATGATCGAGCTGCCCGGCTCGTTTTCCGGCAGGATCAGCTCGCCCAGCCCGCAGCGCGGACCCGAGCCCAGGAAACGGATGTCGTTGGCGATCTTGAACAGGCTGGCGGCCACGGTTTTCAGCGCGCCCGACATTTCGACCATGGCATCATGGGCGGCCAGCGCCTCGAACTTGTTGGGGGCGGTCCTGAAGGGCAGGCCGGTGATTTCGGCCATGTTGGCGGCAACCATTTCATCCCAGCCCCTGACGGTGTTCAGGCCGGTCCCTACGGCCGTGCCTCCCTGTGCGAGGAAGTAAATATTTTCAAGGGCATGTCGGACACGCTTGATCCCTTGCTCGACCTGAAAGGCATAACCCGAAAATTCCTGCCCCAGCGTCAACGGCGTGGCGTCCTGGGTGTGGGTGCGGCCGATCTTGATGATGTCCTTGAAGGCCTCGACCTTTTCCTCCAGCGCCGCGTGCAGATGTTCCAACCCCGGCAACAGCACGTCGCGCGCCATGGTGGCGGTGGCGATATGCATGGCGGTGGGGAAGGTGTCGTTGCTGCTCTGTCCCATGTTCACATGGTCGTTGGGGTGCACCGGGTCTTTCGAGCCGATCACCCCGCCCAGCAGCTCGATCGCGCGGTTGGCGATCACCTCGTTGGCGTTCATGTTCGACTGCGTGCCCGAACCAGTCTGCCACACGACCAATGGAAAATGGTCGTCCCATTTGCCGGCGACCACCTCGGCCGCGGCGGTCTCGATGGCCTTGCCGCGGCGCGCGTCCAGCTTGCCAAGGGTCATGTTGGCCTGCGCACAGGCCTTCTTGATGACGCCAAGGGCGCGGATGATGGCGATGGGCTGGCGCTCCCATCCGATCGGAAAGTTCTGCAGGCTGCGCTGGGTCTGGGCGCCCCAGTATTTGTCGGCGGGAACTTCAAGCGGGCCAAAGCTGTCGGATTCGGTGCGGGTGGCGGTCATCTTGCTCTCCAGTTGTCAAAATCCCGCGCCCTTAATGCGCGCCCCTCAAGAAAAGATCAATATGCGTCGGCGCCAGCCGGAAATACGCTTGAATGCACCCGCCGGAATCATTTCTTCTTTGCAGAAATACTCCCGCCGGAGGCACCCGAAATTTCAGCAAGCGCAAGCGTCGGGCTGTCAGCCACCGCGGCGAAATTCGTAAACCGAGGCCGGCGGAAAATTGGCCCAGACGCGCCCGCGCAGATGCCAGGTCAGTTCAAGGTTCTGCATCACCTGCGGCGAAATCGGCGGCTTGCGACCATAGGTGAACTGGACCATATCGCCTCCCGGTTCAAGCGCGTCGAAAACGGCCGCAAGGATTTCATGTTGCAGGCCCGAAGGAAAATTCAGGAAAGGCAGACCGCTGACAACGGTTTCGGCGCCCTTGATGCCGTGCTTGCCCAGTTCCTGTGCCCCGCCATGGATGATGTTGGCCCGCGGATAGCGCTTGGCCAGAGTGTTGCAGAAGGCCTCGTTCAACTCGACCAGAACCAGGTTTTCCTGCGGCACGCCGGCCTCGATGATGGCGCGGGTCAGGCTGCCAGTGCCGGGGCCGATTTCAACAACCAGCTTGCTGTGGGGGCCAAGGTCGCGGGCCATCAGGCGGCCCAGAATCAACCCCGAAGGGGCAATGCCCCCCACATGCGCAGGGTTGCGCAAGGCCTGCCCCAGAAACAGCGCAAGGTTCTTTGGCATCGTAAGTCTCTCTTCCGGTTCTTGTTATTTGCGAAATGAATCGAGCGAGACGACCTCGGCATCGCCTTCCTTGGCATCGTCATCCGTGTCGTCATAGATTTCGATCATCGGGCTTTCTTCCGGTTCCGGGTTCTCGCCCTCGGCCGCTTCAAAGCGCAGGCCAAACTCGACGCTGGGATCGACGAAGGTCAATATCGCGTCCAGCGGAATGGTCATGGGCACTTCCTGATTGCCGAAATTCAGCGTCACCGAAAACGCCTGGTCATCCACGGTCAGGTCCTTGAACCATTCCTGCATGACGATGGTCATTTCGTCAGGATAGCGTTCGCGCAGCCAGTCGGGCAGATCCACACCGGGATGGTTGGTCGTGAAGGTGATAAAGAAGTGGTGTTCACCGGGCAGACCATCGCGCGCGACGTCGCTCAGAACCTGGGCGATCAGGCCCCGCATTGCCTGATGCATCAGCTGGCCGTAGTTGATCGTATCGCTCATCTGCCTGACCCTGTTGATTTTTCGTCAGCATAGGCGTTTTTTCGGTCAAGGGAAGGGGGCGCGCGCCACTTTTTACAAGGAGTTTCGCCCCTCTCAGCCGCGCTTTTGACGCAGCAGCAATTCGACCGCCCGACGCGGAAGCCGCGACAATGGCACCACATGGCTGTGGATAGAAAACACCACCGCGCCGGTTTGCGGCAGCTTGACCAGCGATTGCCTTTCGACCCGCACCCAGAGCGGCCCATCGCGCCTGATCTCTCGTGGGTCATTTTCAGGGCGCGGCTGAAACAGCGCCGGATCATCATAAAGCAGGGAATTCGCCCGCCACATGGGTGTTTCGGGCCGCATCAGATCAAACATGCGCTGCACCCGCTGTGCCATCGCCGCATCATAGGGGGCAACGGGATTGTGGATGACCGACAGCGTGTCGCCGAATTTCTCGGCCAATGTCCAGCTTGCCGGAAAGCACAGCACGGCGGCGGTCAGAACATGCTCGACATCCGGTTTTTGCAGAATCAGCAGATCCTCTTGCACCAGACGCGCCGCGACGATCAGCGCCGTGTCGTCGTCAAGCCCGACGCGCCGGCCATCGGGGCAGGTAACGAAATTGCCGGCAACGTCAAAACCCGGCATGGCGCGCAACTCTGCAAGGATGCGCTCAAGCAGCTCGGCCACCGCATCCTGGGCCCCGTCGGCCTGGCGAAAGACGTCATCGCGGCGGGTGGAAATCAGCTTTTCGCGCAGGGCCATCTGCGGGCCATAGGCGTCGTCAATCTGCAACCACTCGCCCGGCGCGATGGGGTTCAGACCCGGCAGACGGCGGGTGCGTTCCTCCATCCAGGGCATGACGGGCAGCGTTTTCTGGCAGATTTCGGGCATGATCCCTCGGGGCAACGTGGGTGCCCGGCCAGCATGGCCTGCGATCTTGCCCGATGCAAGAATGACGTCAGGCCGAAAGCGCGTCGATGATCGCGCCGAAATCGGCGGCCTTCAGCGAGGCTCCGCCGACCAGTCCGCCATCGACATTGGCGACCGAAATGATCTCGGCCGCATTGCCGGGGTTCATCGAGCCACCATAAAGCAGGCGGATGGTGCCGGCGGTTTCGGGGCCGAATCTGTCGGCCAGCTCGGCACGGATGAAATCATGCACCTCGGATATTTCGCCAAGGGTCGGGACGCGCCCGGTGCCGATGGCCCAGATGGGTTCGTAGGCGACGACCAGATTGCCGCCATCGGCGCCTTCGGGGATGGATCCGGCCAGCTGAGCCCCCACGACCCTCAAGGTTTCACCGGCATCGCGCTGCGCCTCGCTTTCGCCCAGGCAGACGATCGCCACCAGCCCCGCGCGCCATGCGGCCTGGGCCTTGGCCGCAACCATGTCGTCGGTTTCGCCATGATCGGCGCGGCGTTCGGAATGGCCCAAGATCACATATTCGGCCCCCGCATCAACCAGCATTTCGGCCGAGATATCACCCGTATGGGCGCCTTTCGGGTCGGTATGGCAATCCTGCCCGCCGCAGGAAATGGCGCTGCCCTCGCACAGGCGGGCAGCGCGTTCCAGCAGGGTGGCAGGTGGGCAGATCAGCACGTCGCAGCCAGGAGAGGGATGGGTCTCGGCAAGGGCGCGCAGCTCGTCCAGATTGGCGTGCGTGCCGTTCATCTTCCAGTTTCCGGCGGCCAGTCTGCGGCGCATGTCTTCCCTCCCGTTCAAGCCATCGGTGCAATGCTAGGATGTTTGCCCCCGCGATTGAGGATGCCGAATTGCCGCGCCCTCAGGATGGCTGAAGGGTTTCGTCGAACTTGATGGATTCACCGCAGCCGCAGGCCTCGGTCACGTTGGGGTTGTTGAATCGGAACCCTGATTCCAGCAGCCCGACCTCGTAGTCGATCTGGGTGCCGAACAGAAACATCTGCGCCATGGGGGCAATCATGACCCGCGCGCCGTCCTGTTCGACCACCTCGTCATTGGGGTCGATTTCGTCGACATATTCCATCGTGTATTCCATGCCCGCACAGCCACCTTTCTTGATGCCTATGCGCAGCCCTTTCTTGTCTCCCTGCTTCATCAATCTTGCGATTTGCGCCGCAGCAGCGGGGGTCATGGTCACGGCCTGTTTTCCGGGTATGCCGAACATCGGATATCTTCCTGTTTCAGTCCTGTCCTGACCAATTTAGTCATCTATTGCACCTTAAACAAGGTTTCAAACGGCCGCAGCCGCGGCGACGAGATTGCGCAGCTTGGTTTCAGCGCGTTCACGGCCCAGAAAACCCAGCCCGCAATCGGGCGCTGCAATCAGGCGTTCGGGCGGCAGAACCTCAAGCACCTCGCGCATGCGGGCGACCATTTCTTCCACCGGCTCGATGCGCGATGTGGCGATGTCGATGAACCCGACGATCGCGGTGGTGCGGCGGAATTTCTCGAACAGGTCGGGCGCGTTGTGGCAGTGGCAATGCTCGATCGACAGCGCATCTATCCGCCCGTCAAGAGCCTCTACCAGGTCGTAATAGACCCGATGATCGGCCTTGGGATAGTCGGGGTTGTCCAGCCGGTCCGGGTAGCCGCAGCACATATGCGCCGTGCGGGTGACACCATCGCCCACGCCGTGAAAGATGCGTTCAAGCATCTCGACACCATATTCCAGCGCCGCGCCCGGTTTGCGGGCAAAGACCGGTTCGTCCACCTGAATATGGGTGCAGCCGGCCGCGGCTAGCGCCATGACTTCGGCATGCAGCGCATCGGCCAGATCAAGGGCAAGACGGCGGTCGTCATCGTAAAATCGGTCGGCGCAGGTATCCATGATGGTCAGGGGGCCCGGCAGGGTCATCTTGACGGGGCGATTGCCCGCGGCCTCCTGCGCCTCGCGCCAGTCGCGCACCAGAACGGGCGCGCCCGCCCGCACAGGCCCGGTGATCGAGGGCAGGTCGGTGACATAGGCCCCCTCGCGCATCACCTTGCGCGTCAGCACGGAAAAATCGAACCCGCTCATGTGACGACACTGGTAATGCACATAGTTTTCGCGCCGTTGCTCGCCATCCGTCGGGATGTCCATGCCGATCTCGACCTGCAGGCGGACGACCTCGTTTGTGGCCCGGCGGAACAGGGTGTCGTTTTCGGGGTCTTCGTTCCAGGTGGCGATCACGTCGTCGGCATAGTTTTCCTCGCCCATATCCACATGAAACCAGTCGCGGATGGGAACATAGTCGGGCTTGGGGAATGCGCCAAGCGTGGTGGTACGAATGGGCATGAAGGGG
Source organism: Paracoccaceae bacterium (assembly GCA_030950185.1). Lineage (GTDB taxonomy): Bacteria > Pseudomonadota > Alphaproteobacteria > Rhodobacterales > Rhodobacteraceae > UBA5972. Next base: position 10,198 of record JAUZRU010000087.1, read on the forward strand.
GCCTCCTGAACCTTGTTGCGGGTTCAGCCTGCCCGCTAGGTGGCCCGCAGGCAAGGTTTCTTCTTTGCGAAATTATTCTTTGGGACGCGGGGACAGACAGCCCCCGCTGCCGCTTACATGAACCCCAGTTCCAGCCGCGCCTCGTCAGACATCATTTCCATGCCCCATTGCGGTTCCCACACCAGATCGACATTGATGGTGGAGACACCGGGCACCGCCAGCACCGCATCCGCCACCCATCCGGGCATGTCGCCGGCCACGGGGCAGCCGGGGGCGGTCAAGGTCATCTTGATTTCAACCGCGCCTTCTTCGGAAATATCGATGGTGTAGATCAGCCCCAGATCATAGATATTGACGGGAATTTCCGGGTCATAGACCGTCCGGCAGGCTTCGACCACCGCGTCATAGAGCGGGTGATCCGTCGAGGACGGCGCGATCAGGGGGGTGCCCTCCATGCGCTCGGCTTCGGTGTTTTCGGTTGTCTGTTCGTTTGATACGTCCATTTTCACACCCGTTCCTATTCCTGACCAAACATATAGGGAATAGATCGCACAACGTCCAGACCCCCGATACGGGGGCGCGACAGGATGCGGCAGGCAGGCAGCCGTTGGCATTGCTGCGCGCCATGTGATAACTGCGCCCGACAGTCAGAAAAAGGCGCTAGCAGTTATGCCGAAATCCTTTTCGTTCAAGATCCACGCCAGCCAGGGCAAGGCGCGCACGGGCGCACTCAAAACCCGGCGCGGCGATATCCGCACGCCCGCCTTCATGCCGGTGGGCACGGCGGCGACCGTCAAGGCCATGCTGCCCGAATCGGTGCGCGAAACGGGCGCCGACATCCTGCTGGGCAATACCTATCACCTGATGCTGCGCCCCGGCGCCGAGCGCATCGCGCGCCTTGGGGGGCTGCACCGTTTCATGAACTGGCAGCGTCCGATCCTGACCGATTCCGGCGGTTTCCAGGTGATGAGCCTCAACGAGCTGCGCAAGCTCACCGAAGAGGGCGTCAGCTTCAAGAGCCATGTCGATGGCTCGCTCCACCACCTGACGCCAGAACGCTCGATCGAGATCCAGCGCCTGCTCGACAGCGACATCACCATGTGCTTCGACGAATGCACCCCCTTTCCGGCGACCGAGGGTCAGGCCGCCCGATCGATGCGCCTGTCGATGCGCTGGGCACAGCGTTCACGCGATGCCTTTGGCGAGCGCGATGACCACCTGATTTTCGGCATCCAGCAGGGCAGCACCTTTCGCGACCTGCGCGCCGAAAGCGCGGATGCGCTGCGCAGGATCGGCTTTGACGGCTATGCCATTGGCGGGCTGGCGGTGGGCGAGGGGCAAAAGGCCATGTTCGAGGTGCTGGATTACGCGCCCGACATGCTGCCTGCGGACCGCCCGCGCTATCTGATGGGGGTGGGCAAGCCCGACGACATCGTGGGCGCCGTGCAGCGCGGCGTAGACATGTTCGACTGCGTACTGCCCAGCCGCTCGGGCCGCACAGGGCAGGCGCTGACACGGCGCGGGGCGGTGAACATCAAGAACGCCCGCCACCGCGACGATCCGCGCCCGCTGGACGAGGAATGCACATGCCCGGCCTGCCGCAACTATTCGCGCGCCTATCTGCACCATGTGTTCCGCGCACAGGAAATCATTTCGTCCATGCTGCTGACATGGCACAATCTGCATTATTATCAGCAACTCATGGCTGGCCTGCGCGATGCCATTGCCAAGGGACAGCTCGATGATTTCGTGGCCGATTTCCATGCCTTGCGCGCGCAAGGGGATATCGAGCCTCTCTGACGGGATCGCATTGCTTCTTCTTTGCGACAAATACTCCCGCCGGAGGCTCCTGCAATTTCCGACGGCGCCAGCGGGGGCTGTCTGCCCCCGCACCCCCGAGAGTATTGTCACAAAGAAGAAGATGCCGTCACTCCAGAGGGCTGAAGCGACAGGTGAAGTGGCGCATCATCTCGGGCTGTTGTGTGATCTCGAATCCTCGCAGTTCATCCTTGATGCGGGCAAGTTCGGCAAAGACCTCGATGACGTAATCCACATGCGATTGCGTATAGCTGCGCCGGGGCATGGCAAGGCGCACCAGATCCATCATCGCGGGCTGTTCGCCGCCGTCGGGCTGGCGGCCGAACATGACGGTGCCGATTTCACAGGCGCGGATGCCGCCCAGCTCGTACAGCGCGCAGGCCAGCGCCTGGCCCGGATAGTGCAGCGCATCGATATGGGGCAGCCAGGCGCGCGCGTCGATGAAAACCGCGTGCCCGCCCGCGGGCTTGACCGTCGGCACGCCGAGGGCATCGAGACGCTCGATCAGATATTCGTTGCTGCGGATGCGATAGCGCAGGTAGTCTTCGTCGATGATCTCGCTCAGCCCCTGGGCGATGGCCTCGAGGTCGCGCCCGGCCAGCCCGCCATAGGTGGGGAAGCCCTCGGTCTGGATCAGCCGGGTGCGGGCGCGTTCGGCCAGCGCGTCGTCGTTCAGCGCCAGCCAGCCGCCGATATTGGCGAAGGCATCCTTTTTTGCGCTCATGGTCATGCCATCGGCCACGGAAAAGCAATCGCGCACGATATCCTTGATGCTGCGATCCTGCTGGCCGGGTTCGCGTTGCTTGGTGAACCAGGCGTTCTCGGCAAAACGGCAACCGTCGATGAAGAAGGGTTTGCCGAATTCATGGGCCAGCTCGGCCACGGCGCGGATGTTTTCAAGGCTGACCGGCTGGCCACCGCCGGCATTGTTGGTGATCGTCAGCATGACGCAGGGAACAGTGTCGCCGCGAGCGGCCAGAAAGGCGCGCAGGCGGTCGATGTCCATGTTGCCCTTGAAGGGGTGGTCGGCGGAGGGGTCGCTCCCCTCGGGGATCAGGAGGTCATGGGCGCGCGCGCCGCTGGCCTCGATATTGCCGCGGGTGGTGTCGAAATGGGTGTTTGACGGGATGTGCCGCCCCGGCCCGCCGAGGATCGAGAACAGTATCGCCTCGGCTGCACGGCCCTGATGGGTGGGGATGATGTGCCTGAACGGCATCAGGTTCTGCACCGCCTCCTGAAAGCGGAAGAAGCTGGGCGAGCCGGCATAGCTTTCGTCGCCCAGCATCATGGCCGCCCATTGGGCCGAACTCATGGCGCCGGTGCCGCTGTCTGTCAGCAGGTCGATCAGCACGTCGCGCGAATGCAGCAGGAACAGGTTGTAATGGGCTGCGCGCAATTTCTCGCGCCGTTGGGCGGCCGTGGTCATGCGGATGGGTTCGACCGCCTTGATACGGAATGGTTCGATGATGGTCTTCATCGGGGCTCTCCTTGTCAGAGGGGCCCCGGGAAAGCTGCGACAGCCGGACACGCAAGCAGGGGCCCAGCGCCGCGGTTGCCGCAGGATTCCCTGCATGCCGCGCTCAGCGCCCTTGTGGCTGCGGGGGTATTTCTTGGCCCTTGCGCGGCGGTTGTCAAGCCCGTGGCAGGGGCATCAGGCGGGTGATGGCCGGCTGTTGTGCGATATTCCACAGGCCCGGCAGGAGGGCGGCCATCTCGGTGGCCGAGGCGGCGCCTGTATGGGTGGCAAGCGCGGTGGCCTTGGTGGCGATCTCGTCCCGGCTCAACCCGTTGCCGGGATCGCCCCTGGGGATGGTGAGTTTTCGGCACAAGATGCGGCCGTCTGTCGTTTCGACCGTTACCTTGCCATGCCATTGCGCCGGATAGGCGGCCTGCACGTCGGCGTCGGGTGTCATCCGCACGCGTGCGGCAAGGGCGTGGATGGCGGGATCGTTCCAGTGACGTGCAAAAGTTTCGACATCGGCGCGGCCATGCAGCGCGACCATGGCCAGCACCGTGCCCATCGAGAATTTCGCCTGGTGCAGGCTGGTGGGGTTTGTCACGGGGCCAAGCACATCGATTGCCGCATCATGGACATGGGCGGTTATTGCCGCGATATCGTCCGCCGCAAGGTGGTTTTCCGCCATCAATGCCAGCAGGGCATCGGCCGCCGGGTGGGTGTGACGGCAGGAGGCGTGCCATTTGAACGAGGTCTCGCACAGCGCCCAGCGGCTGTGCAGCCGGTCATTCAGGGCGGCGACGTCAGGGGCGCTGGACATCCCCGCCGCCATGCCCTGCGCGCCAGTGAAAATGTCGCGGGCGGCGGTGAAACCCTGCTGCGCAAGATCCGCCGCGATGATCCCGTTCATCGCGGCCTTGCCGCTGTGCAGCTGCTTGGAATCGGCGCCGTCCCGCAGGAATTCCCACAACCCGGCCGCCTGGGTGCCGGCCGAACCAAAGCAATGCAGCATCTGGGCGGCATCGAGGCCTAGCAGGCGCCCGGCCGCAGCCGCCGCTGCCAGCGTGCCGGCGGTGCCGGTCGTGTGGAATACGCGGTAGTGCGACTGCCCCAGAAATTCGCCAACCCGGATGCCGACCTCATAGCCTGCCACAACGGCGGTCAGGAAATCACGCCCCGAGGCGCCGCGCGCCTGCGCCAGCGCAAGGGCAGGGGGAAAGACCACGGTTGCCGGATGCAGGACCGAGGCATTGTGCAGATCGTCCTGTTCGGCCACATGGGATGCGGCGGCGTTGACAAGGGCCGCAAACAGCGGGCTGCTGGTCGTCCGGTCGAACAGGATTTCCGACGCGCCATCAATGGGGCCCATCCGCGCCGCCAGATTGCGGATTGCGGCTATCTGCCGGGCACTGGCACCCGCGAGCGCCGAGCCAACCCAATCGACAAACAGGTCAGTTGCGTATGACACCACCGTTTCCGGCAGGTCGTCAAACCGGATTTCAGCTGCAAATTCAGCCAGTTCACGCGCGGCGTTCATATGCTGCTATCCCTTTTTCATCAGCCGGTCGGATTTCTTGCGCACAAGCACCATGCGCAAATCATGCATGGCCATCAGCAGCTGGTCGGTGAAGGCCTCGAGATCCTCGTCATCGGCCTTGGTCTGGGCCCAATGCGCCGTCAGATTCAGGTGGTCGATGGTGCGCATGATGTCGTCAAGCTCGCGCCTTTTCAGCAGCTTGCGGCGGGTTTCGATCCAGTCGCGAATGGCGGCGGATTCGGCGTCGGTCGGGGGGGTCTGGGCGTGGGGCTTGACCTCGCCATTGCGGACATTGGCAACAGCGATCTGGGTCAGTTCCAGCCGGCGCTGGCGGTTTTCGGTATCGACGCGAAACACGGTCGCGCCGTTTTCACGCACGCGGAAATAGAGGTTCAGATCATTATCCATCATGGCACAATCCCCGGCCGGGCTATCGCAGGGCCGCGCAGAATTCCTGAATGCGGGTGCAGGCCTGTTTCAGCATCTCGTCCGAGGCAGCATAGCTGACGCGGAAACAGGGCGAAAGGCCGAAGGCCGCGCCAAAGACCACGGCAACGCCGGTTTCCTGTAACAGGGCGGTTGCGAAATCCTCGTCGGTTTCGATCTGTCTGCCACCGGGGCTGCGCCTGCCGATGCAGCCGTCGATTGACGGATAGGCGTAAAAGGCGCCCTCGGGCAGCGGGCAGGACAGGCCGTCTGCCGCGTTCAGCATTGCAACGACCATGTCGCGGCGGCGCTGAAAGACGGCCAGGCTGCCCTGCACATGGTCCTGCGGGCCGTTCAACGCCTCGACCGCCGCCCATTGCGAAATCGTGCAGGGGTTCGATGTCGATTGCGATTGCAGCTTGCGCATGGCGGTGATCAGTTCGCGCGGCCCGCCGGCATAGCCGATGCGCCAGCCGGTCATGGCATAGGCCTTGGACACCCCGTTCATGGTCAGCGTGCGGTGCTTGAGCCGTGGCTCGACCTGGGCGGGGGTGCAAAAGCTGAAGGGCGGGTAGGACAGGTGTTCATAGATATCGTCGCTCAGCACCCAGACATGTGGGTGGCGCAGCAGCACATCGGTCAGCGCGCGCAGCTCGGCCCGCCCATATCCCGCGCCGGTAGGGTTCGAGGGCGAGTTGAAGATCAGCCATTTCGTGCGCGGTGTGATCACATTTTCAAGCGCCTCGGGGGTGATCTTGTAGCCGTCCTGCGCCCGGGTTTGCAGCACCACCGGGGTTCCGCCCGCGATTGTCACCATATCGGGGTAGGATACCCAGTAGGGGGCGGGGATGACAACCTCGTCATCCTTGTCAAGTGTTGCCATCAAGGCATTGAAAATGATCTGTTTCCCGCCAGATGAAACTGTGATCTCGTCCAGGTCGTAATCAAGCCCGTTCTCGCGGCGGAACTTTTCGGCGACGGCGCGCTTGAGCTCGACCATACCGTCGGGCGCGGTATAGCGGGTCTTGCCCGCCTCGATGGCGCGCATGGCCGCGGCGCGGATGTTTTCGGGTGTGTCGAAATCGGGCTCTCCGGCCGACAGCGAGATGATGTCGCGCCCCTCGGCCTGCAAGTCGCGGGCAAGGGTCGAAATGGCGATGGTGGGCGAGGCCCTGACCGCCGAAAGCCTGGAAGAAAGAAAGGACATCACCCCACCCGCCGCATTTGCAAACCCGTTTGCCAAGTCATAGGCTGCGCCCCGTGGACGATCAAGCGGCCTGAAGGGAAAGATTGTTGACGCAGGCGGAATATGGATACGGCATCGACCTTGGCGGCACCAAGATCGAGGGCGTGGTTCTGACCCCCGATGGCGAGGAGCTGATCCGACACCGCATCCCCACCCCGCGCGAAGATTACACGGCCACGATCAGGGCGATTGCCGATCTGGTCGGATTCATGGAGCGCGAAACCGGAATTGCGGCCGCAAGGGTAGGGGTCGGGATTCCCGGCTCGGCCTCACCCCGTACGGGGTTGGTGCGCAACGCGAATTCGACATGGATCAATGGCAGGCCGCTGGAACACGATCTGCGCGACGCGCTTGCCCGGCCCATACGCCTGGCCAATGACGCCAACTGCCTTGCCCTGTCCGAAAGCATCGACGGCGCCGCATGCGATGCCGACACCGTGTTTGCCGTGATCCTTGGCACGGGCGTGGGGGGCGGGCTGGTCGTCAACGGGCGGATCATTACCGGTGCCCATGGGCTGGCCGGCGAATGGGGGCATGTGCCATTGCCGAACATGCCCGATTCCCACATGCCGGGGGGCGCAAGGCGCTGCTTTTGCGGGCGTCGGGGATGTATCGAAACCTGGCTGTCCGGCCCGGCCATCACCCGGCAATATCGCGACGCGGGCGGCCGGGCCGCGCGGCTGCAAGACGTGGTTGCCGCCAGCCAGCGGGGCGAGGCGCTGGCCCGCGACGTGCTGGCACGGTTTGTCGAAAACCTGGCCGGCGCGCTTGGCATGATCGTGAACATCATCGACCCCGAAGTGTTTGTCCTTGGGGGAGGGGTTTCGAATCTGCCGGGTCTTGCGGAAAGGCTTGCATCCGCCATTCGCCCCCATGTATTCGCAAGCCCGAGTGACCGGATCGACATCGATCTGCGGCTTGCGCGCTGGGGCGACAGTTCCGGCGTGCGCGGCGCGGCGCGGCTATGGGACATGACACATGACATCTGAAACCCCGGAACACAGGCTGAAACGCCTGAAAATGCGCTCGATGCGGCGCGGCATCAAGGAAATGGATCTGATCCTCGGCCCATTTGCCGACAAGGGGCTTGCCGGGCTGGATCCGGCAGCCCTTGATCTGTATGAACGGATGCTGGCCGAAAACGACCAGGATCTTTATCAGTGGTTTTCGGGGCAAAAAGCGACGCCCGACGAATATGTGGCGCTGATCGAGCATGTCAGCACGGTGGTCGGATTCGCCCGATAGGCGCAACTTAACGCGATATTCGTGAAATTTCCCGACAGTCGAATCATCAGGATTCGACCGGGAGTATCGCGAATGAAACAGATGTCGATTCCCTCGCTAGAGGAGGGTTTCCACAGGGATTACCTTGAAACCCTTGCCATGATCGAAAGGCTGCATCGCCTGTTGCTTGATGTGATCAAGGATGAATTCGAGCGCCTGAACATCCTTGACATCAACGCGGTTCAGGCCCTGCTGCTGTTCAATATCGGCGATCACGAGGTCACCGCGGGCGAGTTGAAAAGCCGGGGCTATTACCAGGGGTCGAATGTTTCCTACAACCTCAAGAAACTGGTTCAGGGAAACTACATGCATCACAAGCGCTGTCATATCGACCGGCGCGCGGTAAGGGTACGCCTGACGGACAAGGGGCGCGAGATTCGCAGGATCGTGGCCGAGCTGTTTGCGCGGCATTCCGCAAGGCTGGAAGAAAGCGGCATCATCGACACCACCGCGCTTGATTTCATGAATGCATCACTGCGCGTCATGGAGCGTTTCTGGTCGGATCAGATCCGATACATATATTGACGGCATACGGGGGCGCAAATGACAGGAAAGTGACGCCAAAAACGCGCATCCTGCGGCGATTTGTGGGCTGCATACGGCAAAACGGTCTGCTAGTGTTCCGGGGACACTCAGATAGAGGATCGCCAAAATGGACTATGCAGCACGACTCGACCAGGCCATCCAGGGGTTGCACGACGAAGGTCGCTATCGCACCTTTATCGACATCGAACGCAAGCAGGGGCATTTCCCGCATGCGGTCTGGCACGCGCCCGACGGAACAAGCCGGGATATAACGGTCTGGTGTGGCAATGACTATCTAGGCATGGGTCAGCAAGAT
>JAUZRU010000088.1 GCA_030950185.1 Paracoccaceae bacterium
GATCAGCGCAACGGCCGCCGCCGGAAAGCCGATCAACCGCATCCGCCCGGTGCCGATCCGGTCGATCATGCCGGCCATCATCGAGGCCGCGCCAAAGCCGATGCCATAGAACAGCGCGATCAGCCCGGCGCGGCCGGTCGAGATGCCGAAATCCCTGATCGCATGCGCGCCGGTATAGGTATAGGTGCCATAAAACACCCCCATGAACAGGAAACAGACCAGATAGGCCGTCATTCCGCCGGGAATGAACAGCGGCGCAAAGCGGCCCATCGGCTCGGCATCTTGCGGGGTGATGTGCCGGTTTGTGAACCGCGCCGTAAAGGGCAGGGTCGCGATGCCCATGGCTCCGATCAATGCCAGCATCACCCGCCAGCCCAGCACATCGGCCAGAAATGCCCCCAGCGGGATTGCCGCAATCAGGGAAATCGACCAGCCAAGGATCACGCGCCCCAGAATCCGCGCCTCCTGCCCGGCGGGGGATATATCGGCGGTCAGCGCATAGATGGCCGGCAGGCCGACCCCTGCGGCAAGCCCGACCAGGCCTTGCGCGGCCGTAAGCCAGACCCAGCCCGAGGCCAGTGCTGCGATCAACTGCCCTACGCCACCCACCACCATGGCAAGCATCAAAGCACGCGCGGTGCCAAAGCGTTCAAGCGACGCGCCCAGCCACAATGCCGACACCGCCGTGCCGACACCAAAGGCGGTAATCGCGCGACCAGCGACTGCGACCGAAACCCCGAAATCGCGGGCGATATCGGTCAGCACGGGCGACAGCACCAGCCCGTTCGTACCGATAATGCCGATCAGCGCCATCAATGTGAAAACCTTGCCGCGCATTTCCCGCAATCCTTTCATGGTGTATTAGTTGTAGTGAAACGTCAGGGGGCAAGGGCCAATCGTCGATCTGACGTGACGTGCGCAATTGCCTCTGGCTATTGAGCGTGGCCTGCTGTAAGGCCGCCCGGAACCTCTGACAGAGAAAAGATACAAAGGGCCGAAGGCATGGAACTTCGCAATATCGCCATTATCGCCCACGTTGATCATGGCAAGACCACGCTTGTTGACGAGATGCTCAAGCAGTCGGGCATCTATCGTGACAACCAGACGGTCGTCGAACGGGCCATGGACAGCAATGACCTGGAACGCGAGCGCGGCATCACCATCCTCGCCAAGGCGACCAGCGTCGTGTGGAACGGGATCCGCATCAATATCGTCGATACCCCCGGCCACGCCGATTTCGGCGGCGAGGTCGAGCGCATCCTTTCCATGGTCGATGGCGTGGTGCTTCTGGTCGATGCGGCCGAGGGCCCCATGCCCCAGACCAAATTCGTCACCGCCAAGGCGCTGGCGCTGGGCCTGCGCCCGATCGTGGTGCTGAACAAGGTGGACAAGCCCGACGCCGAGCCCGACCGCGCCCTTGACGAGGTGTTCGACATGTTTGCAGGCCTTGGTGCCGATGACGACCAGCTTGATTTTCCGCATCTCTACGCATCCGGGCGCGCGGGCTGGGCCGATACCGAGCTTGACGGCCCTCGCAAGGGTCTGTCGGCCCTGTTCGACCTGATCATCAAGCATGTTCCCGCCCCCGCACAGTTGTCGCGCCGGGATGAATCCTTTTCGATGCTGGCCACCACGCTGGGCGCCGACCCCTTTATCGGCCGTCTGCTGACCGGGCGCGTCGAAAGCGGCACCCTGAAGGTGGGTGAAACCGTCAAGGCGCTGTCGCGCGATGGCGAGCGGGTCGAGCTGTTTCGCGTGACCAAGATCCTGGCCTTTCGCGGCCTCACCCAGCAGGCCATCGACCTTGCCGAAGCGGGCGATATCGTGTCGATTGCGGGCATGACCAAGGCGACCGTTGCCGATACATTGTGCGCGCTGGATGTCGATACACCGATCCCGGCGCAGCCCATCGACCCACCGACCATCACCGTGACCTTCGGCATCAATGACAGCCCCCTTGCCGGCAAGGAGGGCAAAAAGGTGCAAAGCCGCGTGATCCGCGACCGCCTGATGAAAGAGGCCGAAACCAATGTCGCCATCCGTGTGACCGACACCCCCGGCGGCGACGCCTTCGAGGTGGCCGGGCGCGGCGAATTGCAGATGGGTGTTCTGATCGAGAACATGCGCCGCGAGGGTTTCGAGCTGTCGATCAGCCGCCCGCAGGTGCTGTTCCGCGATATCGACGGCGTTCGTCACGAGCCGATCGAAGAGGTCACAATCGACGTCGATGACGAATATACAGGCGCTGTGATCGAAAAACTGACCGGCCCCCGCAAGGGCGAACTGACCGAGATGAAACCCGCCGGTGCAGGCAAGACCCGCATCATCGCGCTGGTGCCTTCGCGCGGGCTGATCGGCTATCACGGCGAATTCCTGACCGACACCCGTGGCACGGGTGTCCTGAACCGGGTGTTTCATGGCTGGGCGCCCTACAAGGGCGCTATTCCCGGGCGCCGGGCGGGGGTGCTGATCTCGATGGAAAACGGGGTTTCGGTGGCCTATGCCCTGTTCAATCTGGAAGATCGGGGCCGCCTTTTCATCGGCCCGCAGGAACCCGTTTACAAGGGCATGATCATCGGCGAGCACGCGCGCGAGAACGATCTCGAGGTCAATCCGCTCAAGGGCAAGAAGCTGACGAATGTGCGCGCGTCCGGCACCGACGAGGCCGTGCGTCTGACGCCGCCCGTGCGGATGAGCCTGGAACAGGCCATCGCCTATATCGACAATGACGAGCTGGTCGAGGTCACCCCAAAGGCGATTCGCCTGCGCAAGAGACACCTCGATAGTCACGAGCGCAAGCGCGAGAGTCGCAAAATGCAAGATTAACCCACAAGATGTTTTGCATTTTGCATTGCGAAATGCAAAACATCTAAAAATTGTGGTATTATCTGACTGATTAAACCCTCTATTGTGGGGTCTCTTGTGGGTTGTGTAAAAAATACACGTTATAAATCATGGGAATGCCCGGTATGTTCGAAAAATATGCTGGATGTATTTCGAACTTTCTTGCAGTTGGCACGAAAGTTGCTTGATATACGTATGAGGGAACTCAAGGAGTGAAGTAAATGAAACACCCAGTAGACGTACATGTAGGCAAGCGTATTCGCCATCGGCGCTGGATGGTGGGAATGACCCAGCAACAGCTTGGCGAGGCCGTCGGAATCAAATTCCAGCAGATCCAGAAATATGAAACAGGCATGAACCGCGTCAGCGCGTCCCGGCTTTGGGATATCGCGCATGCGATGGACGTTCCGGTCAGTTTCTTCTTTGAGGGTCTGGAAGGCGAGGGAGAGCAGAGCGCGACCAAGGCGACAGCCGCCGGCGATCTGCTTGCCGACAAGGAAGCGCTGGAACTCGTTCGCTCCTATTACGCAATGCCGGAAAATCAGCGCCGGCGACTGTTTGACCTGGCCCGCGCCCTCAGCGACGCGGCCTGATCACCATCCCTGACCGGATACGTCACCCCTGTTCTTCAGGTTGACGGGTTCGTTTGGTTATGACACCCCGTTGAGGCGCCACTCACCGCCTCAACGGGGTTTTTCATGTCCGACATCAAAACCGATCTTCGTGCGAATCTTGTAACCACCGCACATATGCTTGCTGATGCTGCCCGTCCGGTGACGTTGCGCTGGTTCCGCAGCGCGCTGCTTGCCACCGACAACAAGCAGACGGGCGGATTTGATCCCGTGACCGAGGCAGACCGGGCCGCCGAGGCCGAAATGCGCCGGATTCTTGCGGTGCAGCGCCCCGATGACGGTATTCTGGGCGAGGAACATGGCGCAAAGGCCGGAACCAGCGGGTTGACCTGGGTGCTTGACCCGATCGACGGCACAAGGGGTTTCATCAGCGGCACACCCACATGGGGCGTTCTGATAGCCGTCAACGCGGGTGGTGCGCCCCTATACGGTATCATCGACCAGCCCCATATCGGGGAAAGGTTCTTTGGGGGGTTCGGGCAGGCGGGGTATCGTGGGCCGCGCAACGAAACCGTTTTGCGGACGGGGCGCTGTCAACGACTTGATCAGGCGATCCTGTATTCAACCTTCCCCGAAATCGGCACGGATGCCGAGCGCACCGCATTCCAGCGCCTTGCCGCGCGGGTTCAGTTGGTCCGTTATGGCCTGGATTGCTATGCCTATGCGTTGCTGGCCGCGGGCCATGTCGATCTGGTGGTCGAGGCCGGGTTGAACGCCTATGACATTCAGGCCCCCATCGCGGTAATCGAGGCGGCAGGTGGGATTGTCACCGACTGGAATGGAAACCCTGCACACGGGGGCGGAACCGTAATTGCCGCCGCCACGGCGGAATTGCACGAACAGGCCCTTGCGATCCTGTCGGGGGGGTGACAGGGGCTGCTCATTCGTTATCCGAATAAAGGTCGAGTTCGATAAAGAAGGTGGTGCCTTCGCCCAGCTTGCTGACGTAATCGATGCTGCCACCATGGGCCTCGATGATCTGCCGAGAGATGTTCAGCCCCAGGCCGGTTCCCCCTGTCTTGCGCTGGTCTGATGAATCCACCTGCATGAATTTTCCGAAGACCCGTTCCCTGGCGTCGTCGGGGATGCCGATCCCGTAATCGGTGATCGAGAGGCGCGCCTTGGAATTGGTCATTTCAAGGCGGATATCGACGACCCCGCCCTTGTTTGAAAACTTGATTGCGTTGGCCAGAACATTGACGACCACTTGGGTCAATCGATGATGATCACCCTTCACGAATACGGGCTGGTCGGTTCCGTGGCAGCGGATGGTGACATTCATCGTGCGCGCCATGCATTCGACCGAGGCGGCAGCTTCCCTCACCAGTTCGGCAAGATCGACCCGATCCATCCTGAAAACCATCTTGCCTGCTTCCAGCTTTTGCAGGTC
>JAUZRU010000089.1 GCA_030950185.1 Paracoccaceae bacterium
CCTGCGTCGTGCTGTTGATCCTGCCCCCGTTTCACCGGTCACCCAAGCGGTTTCGATCTGGACCATTAGAACTCGCGGGGCGCCCCAACCCCACCCGGAACAGAACAAAAACAAAACGGGAAACGTGAAAACGGATGTGAAAACAACCGCCCTTTGCGCGCCGCCTATCCGCTAAGTCTTTGATTTTATTGGAGGCGAGTACCGGAATCGAACCGGTGTACACGGATTTGCAATCCGCTGCGTCACCACTCCGCCAACTCGCCCCTGTGGTGTGGGATGGGCTTGAACCTGATCCCGGCGTTCAGAGCAGATTTCAGAGGTATTTCCCGACTGCTCTTTCCGGGGCACCTTATTGCCGGTTTTTTCAGCGTTGTCCAGACTGCTCCTTCCTGCCCGGCCAGCGAAAATGCTGCCTGCGTCCCCCTGCCAGACCTGCTACCCGTACAAGGTCGGGGGCAGGACGGCCTTTCGCGCTCTTTCCCTGTGGATGATACCCTTGTGATTATCCCACATATCCGCTTTCCCATGGGCCGCGCCGGCAAAATCGAACCCGCGCAGCATTTGCCATGCACACAAAGCCCGACTTACACCCCGGACATCACGACGATTCACTTGCAGGCGGCTTGGCGTGGCAAGCGGTGGCGGGGCCTCATCACATCCCCCGAGCGCCACGCATAACCCGTGGTCAAAGTTTCACGGGCCGAGTTGCCCCCACTTGCATTTTGTGCAAAGACTCGCGCAGAAATCCCACAGCGAATCCCGGACAATATCATGACAGATTACACGACCCTTCGCACGGCAATGGTTGACACCCAGGTGAGGCCGTCTGACGTGACCCGTTTTCAGGTGATCAATGCGATGCTGACGGTTCGGCGCGAGATCTTTGTGCCCGCTGACCAAAAGGATGTCGCATATGCCGGCACCTCGATCGATCTGGGCAACGGACGAATCGTTCCCGACCCAAGGGTGCTTGCCAAGATGCTTGATGCGCTCGACATCGGGCCCGAGGATCTTGTGCTGGATATAGGTTGCGGGCTTGGCTATTCGACCGCTGTGATCGGCCAAATGGCCGAGGCGGTCATCGGCGTCGAAGAGGATGAAAGCCTGTTTCGCGAGGCCGAGGCAAATCTTGCCGCTGAATCGGTCGATAATGCGGTCGTTGTGAACAAGCCGCTGGTACAAGGTGCGCCCGAACATGGGCCCTACAACGTGATCTTCGTCAATGGCGCGGTCGAACAGCTGCCCGAAACCATCCTTGACCAGCTCAAGGAAGATGGGCGCATTGCCGCGATCTTTCTTGAGGGATCTGCCGGGCATTGCCGCGTCGGCGTCAAGGCCGAGGGCCATATCGCCTGGCATACGGCTTTCGATGCGACGGCTCCGGTTCTGCCGGGTTTTGCCAAAAAGCCCGAATTCGTATTCTGAAACAGGTTCTGAAACAAGCCGGATCCTGCTGCGAAAACAGATAACAGGAAGGGATCCCGGCAACCAGGAAGAGGTATATCATGCGGGCGCGATCAGGTATATTCGCAGCAGCAGTTACCGTAGGCTTGGGGATCTGCACCACGGGCGTTGCTGCACAAAGCCTTACTGATGCCCTGATCAGCGCCTATCGCAACAGCAGGCAGCTGCATTCCGAGCGCGCGGCACTGAAAGGCACGGATGAAGATGTCGCCAAGGCGTATTCCGCGCATCGCCCCTCGATAAATGCCAGCGTTTCAGTCGGTAATCAGCATAACTTTTCGCCAAACCCGCCACTGGTGCCGGCAGATGTACAATTTGCCATCATGGCACTCAGCATGGATCTGACACTGTGGGATGGCGGGGCAACTGACCTCGGCATAAAGGTCGCCCGGCTTGGGGTTGGCGTTGCACGGGACAACCTGGTTGATACCGAACAAAAGGTTCTTCTCGCAGCAGTTACCGCCTTCATGGACATGCGCCGTGACAAGAAGTTCCTGCAACTGGCGGAAAACAGCTATCAGGTAACGTCCAAACAGGTGCAGGCGACCCGTGATCGGTTCGAGGTCGGTGAAGTCAGGCGCACCGATGTCAGCCAGGTCGAGGCCCGGCTTGCACTGGCCCAAAGCATCGTGGCACTGCGGCAAGGCACGCTGGAAATTTCGCGCGAGGCCTACCATCTGGCAACCGGAAAGTACCCCGGAACACTGAAAGCTCCTCCACCTCCCCCGCGTATTCCCGGCTCTCTTGCCGCTGCAAAGGCGCTTGCACTGAAAAACCACCCGGCGATGAAGCGCGCAAAAAAGCTGGTCAAGATTGCCGAACTCAATGTGGCCAGGGCCGAAGCAGCCATGAAGCTGCGTGTCAGCCTGCAAAGCTCGGTCTCGGTCAACGCCCGGAACAGTGCGACAGACAACGCCAAGATCTCGGTCATCGGCAGTGTCCCGATCTATCAAGGAGGTGCCCTGACCTCAGCCGTTCGGCGGGCAAGGGCACTTGAGGAAAAGGCACGCTTCGACCTCCAATACACGGCGCAGCTGGTCACCCAGAACGTCAACAGATTCTGGGCCCAGCTCCAGATAGCCAAGGCCACGATCACCGCCCGACAGAAAGAGGTTCGTTCCTCGAGGGTTGCATTGCAGGGCATTCGCGAAGAGGCCAGCCTGGGGGCACGGACGACGCTGGATGTCCTTGATGCAGAACGCGCCCTTTTCGAGGCCCAGACGAATCTGGCCGGCGCGAAACATGATGAGTATGTAGCGGTTTATTCACTTTTGTCTTCTATGGGCTTGCTGACGGTCAAACATCTGGGGCTTGGCATCAAGACTTATGACCCTGACAAGAACTTCAACAAGGTCCGCACTGCGCCGGGGCCATCAAATCGTGCAAAGCTTCTCGAGAAAATTCTCAAACGGGCGGGAAAGGGATAGTTTCCCTATACAAAGGTTGTGCGAAGCGGCCGCAGTAGCTACAATTCAAGTTACAATCTGAGGGAGAGCAAAATGTCTGATCCTGTTTCATCGATGGATGTCGAGGACGTTCTTTCCTCGATCCGTAGACTGGTTTCCGAAGAGGCCAAGACCCAGACCCACGGGTCGGATGACAGGGATCGGGAAACAGCATCGAACCCCACTGACGTCGAGGGTACAGCGCCCGAAGCCCCCCATGCAACCGGGCCTGAAAAGGGCCGGAACGCGGCCAATTTTCCGCCGGAAACGACGCCTCCCGCACAGGATCACGATCAAGCCCAGGATACCGCCCAGCCCGAAAGCCCGGCAGGACAGGTGTCTTTTCGGCATCAGGCTGCGGCGGCCGCCCGCCGCGAACAGGCGGAAAAACTTGTTCTGACTTCGTCATTGCGAATCCGCAGCATGGATGAATTGCGCCGGGAAGAAGGACAAACAGAAAGGCCGGGCAGCGAAAACCGCCCCGAGCGGCCGCATCTGCGCCCGGTCGAAACCCCGGTTGCGGCCCCCGTAGAAACTGCTGACCGGATTCCCACACCTTCAGAACCCGCGCAAGAGCAACCCGGGGATGATCTTGACCAACAAGCATCCCCCAGGGATTCGGCAGCTGACATTGGGGAAAAGCCCTCGCAGCCGGATGGATCGGCTTCCAGTTCCGGCTTGCGGAGCTGGCCGTTCCAGTTCGCCCCCGAAGACACGCTTTTCGAGCGCGCAAAATCCGAAATGGAAGGCGTGAACGCCCCGCCCCCTGACGAAAGCGTTACCGCCTATAGCCCGTCACACACACGAACCACCGAGTCCAAGGCCGAAAATTCGGAGTCGACGACAAGGCTTGAAGGGCTGCGTGATCGTCTTCAAGGTATTGCTGCCGACAAGCCCGAAACCGATGATCGACATGACACCGATTCCGCCCGACGCTCGCCAACCGCGGACCCCTCTGAAACCATAGACTACCACCCGTCGGACGACGATCCACGTGATGAGATAAGCCTGCTTGACGAAGACGAAACCGTCATCGACGAAGAAATCCTCCGTGACATGGTATCCGAAATGGTCCGCGAGGAATTGCAGGGAGAGCTGGGCGACCGCATCACACGGAATGTGCGCAAACTTGTGCGCCGCGAAATCCAGCGCGCATTGGCCAGCCGCGAATTCGAGTAATCCAGGCAGCCCCCCGACCCGCAACGTGACGCCCGAGGCAAGATATGCTCCGGGCTCGGGTGATGGGGACAGGTATGTATGACCGTTGGAAAAAAGGGGCGGCACGCCTGTCGCCCCTTTTTCCTTGTAGCCCCGCGCTTGCAGAGTCCGCTGTCAGGTGGCAATGCTTTGGCCAAGCCATCACGGAAGCACATATGAGCGACCAGACCTCACTTGACCCCGACGACTGGGACGACTTTCGGCAGCGGGCCCATGCAGCGCTGGATGCCGCGATTTCCCACATGCAGCGGCGCGCTGATCTTCCGGTTTGGCAACAGACGCCCGAAGATATCCGCGCGGACCTGCACGCCCCCCTCCCCCGCGCCCCGGGGGATCCCGGCGCGCTGGCCAGACAGATGGAAACCGAATTCCTGCCCCATGACGTCGGCAACACCCACCCGCGATTTTTCGGCTGGGTGCATGGCAGCGGCACGCCCGAAGGGATCATCCCCGAAATCTTTGCAGCCGCCATGAACGCCAATCTTGGCGGGCGCGATCATGTGGCAAACGAGGTCGAAAAACAGGTAATCCGCTGGTGTGCCGAGATGTTTTCCTTTCCCGAAACCGCCGGCGGGCTGGTGGTGTCTGGCACATCGATGGCGACATTGATTGCCCTCAAATCGGCGCGTGACAGGGCGATGGCGCCAGCTGGGGCCTCGGGCCTGGAGGCGGCACACAAGCTGGTTGGCTATGCCTCTGAACAGGCCCATGGCTGCATCGGCAAGACATTTGACATTCTGGGCCTGGGCCGTGAATCGTTGCGAAAGGTGCCTTGTGACGCAGATTTCCGCATGCAGCCCAAGGCCCTTGCCGCAATGATCCGGCAAGACCGTGATGCGGGTCTCACACCGTTCTGTGTCATCGGAACTGCTGGCAGCGTCAATGTCGGCGCAATCGATCCGCTGAACGCGCTCGCCCACCTCGCGGAATCCGAGGGCCTGTGGTTCCATGTGGACGGGGCCTTCGGGGCAACGGCCATCCTCAGCCCCGCCCTTGCCCCACGCCTGCGAGGGATCGAACAGGCCGACAGCATCGCCTTTGATTTTCACAAGTGGTTGCATGTGAACTATGATGCCGGCTTTGTCCTGATGCGTAACCCACAAGACCAGCTGCGTGCCTTTTCCGACCGGCCCGAATATCTGGCCAGTGCCGACAGGGGGCTTGCCGCCGGTAACCCCTGGTTCTGCGAATATGGCCCCGAGCTGTCACGCGGGTTTCGTGCGCTCAAGGTCTGGTACCAGCTGGCCCGCTTCGGCACCGACCGGCTGGGCCGCGCGATTGAACGCAATGTTTCTCAGGCCCAATATCTGGGCAAACTGATCGCACCCAACGACAAGCTTGAACTGATGGCCCCTGTGGGGCTGAACATCGTGTGCTTTCGGTTCAATCCCGGCGGCCTGGCAGATGAACGGCTCGATCGGCTGAACGCCGAAATCGTCATCATGCTTCAGGAAAGCGGGATCGCCGCACCTTCGACAACGCGTCTGAACGGGCGGCTGGCGATTCGGGTCAACCTGACAAACCACCGAACCCGCGAAAAGGATCTGGATCTGCTTGTCCGCTATGTGCTGCGCCTCGGCCTGGAATTGGCCTGAACCCGAGGTCATCCTTGCAGGCGCGCGCCCATGGGGGCAATCATTGCGCACAACAAGGAGGATCCGATGTCAGACCGCGTTCAGATCGCCATCACCGACCACGTCGCCGAGGTCGCCCTTGCCCGGCCCGAAAAGATGAATGCGCTGGACATGGAAATGTTCGCAGCCATCGCCAAGGCGGGCGAAGACCTGAAAGACAACCGGGATGTCCGGGCGATCATCCTGTATGGGCAGGGTGGCAATTTCTGCGCCGGGATCGACACCAACGTCTTTGGCGACATGATTGCCCGGATAGACGAGATTCGACGCGAGATGCTCAACCCTCCGGCGGGCGAGGTTGCCAATCTTTTTCAGAAACCCGTTCATGTGTGGCACGAAGTGTCGGTGCCGGTGATCGCCGCGCTGCAAGGCAATGTCTTTGGCGGCGGCGCCCAGATCGCGCTGGCCGCGGATTTCCGTATCGCCGCGCCCGATATCCGCTTTTCGATCATGGAAAACAAATGGGGCCTCGTTCCCGACATGGGTATCACCCGCAGCCTGCCGAGGCTTGTGCGCGCGGATATCGCCAAGGAACTGGTCATGACCGCCCGCATTCTGGACGGCGCCGAGGCACGCGATCTTGGGCTGGTCACCCGGCTTGCCGATGATCCGCTCTTGGCCGCCCGCGCATTTGCCGCCGATCTTGCCGCGCGCTCGCCCGAGGCGATCCAGGGGGCGAAAAGGCTGATTGATCGCAGCTGGACAATGGACGCCGCTGACAGCCTGCGCCTTGAGGCCGAAATCCAGGCCCCCATCATCGGCAGCCCCAACCAGGTCGAGGCCGTCATGGCCAATGTGCAAAAACGCAAGCCGAATTTCCGTTGACCCGAACACAACGACGCCTGCCCCAGGGGGCAAGGCGTCGTGTCACCCGAGCGCTCGACGCATTCGATCAGTGCACGTTGACCGGCGAAAAATCGTTCTGGCGCGCCAGCGCAAAAGCCAGCTTGCGATTACGCACCAGGGCCAGCCGCTGACCGTCCTTGTCGTGAACCGCGTAAAGATGCGACAGACCGCCCGCATATGCGCGAATTTCAGGTGGCAGTTCCTCTACCGAGATCGGGCGGACATAGACGATCGGCGCGTCATCGGATTTGCCGAAATCATATTTGTGGTTCATCCTGTCCTCCTCTCTTTTCAGCCCCTCTTGATCTTGATGGTCTGAACGACGGATTCGGGTTCGACCTTTTTCAGATCAACATGCAAAAGCCCGTTTTCCAGCTTTGCACCAACCACCTCGACCCCGTCGGCCAGAACGAAGTTGCGCTGAAACTGGCGCGCAGCGATCCCGCGATGCAGGAACACACGATCATCTTCTTCGTCGGGTTGCCGTCCGCGAATCGACAATTGCCGATCCTCGACGGTGATCGAAATGTCATCTTCCGAAAACCCGGCAACAGCCAGAGTGATGCGATAGCTGTCATCCGACGATTGTTCGATATTGTACGGCGGATAGCCGTCATTACCCGTCCGTGCGGTGCGTTCCACAAGGCGGTCAAGCTGCTCGAATCCAAGAAGGAACGGATGCGAGGCGAATGTCATCTTTGTCATATGTCCAAGCCCTTGTCTTTAAGCGACTCCATCAGCGAACCCGTCATCGGCTTTCGCTGAAAGAAATATGGGGGCTGCGCCCGGCAAACTCAAGATCTGCGGTTTTTGTCTTTCCCGCACGGTGGTATAGAATGTGAAAACCAGCATGTTCACGCCCCCATATCCCGACAGCCAAGGCAGGCATCCGATGACGGACACCCCCCAGATGGATCGCAACGAGGTCTTGCGTGTCGAACTTAAAATCCTTCAGCAGGAACATCGCGACCTGGATGAAGCCATCGCCGCGCTGCATGAAAAGCGCCATGTCGACGCGCTGACCCTGCAACGCCTCAAACGGCGCAAGCTGGCACTCAAGGACAAGATTGCACAAATCGAGGACGCGCTGACACCAGACATCATTGCGTAATCGGACCGGGCGGCTATATTGCGCGCTTCCTGTTATCAGCCGGGGCAAGACAGATGACACAGATCAGGGTCGGCATCATCATGGGCAGCCAGTCGGACTGGGCAACCATGAAAGAAGCGGCAAACATCCTCGACGAACTGGGTGTCGCATACGAAACAAGGATCGTTTCCGCCCACCGAACACCCGATCGCCTGTACGAATATGGCCGCACTGCGGTAGAACGCGGGCTCAAGGTGATCATAGCAGGCGCTGGTGGTGCCGCCCATCTGCCAGGCATGATGGCATCAAAGACCCGCTTGCCGGTTCTTGGTGTGCCGGTTCAGACCCGCGCGCTATCGGGGGTGGATTCGCTGTATTCCATCGTGCAGATGCCAAAGGGCTTTCCGGTCGGCACAATGGCCATTGGCGCGGCCGGCGCCGCCAATGCCGGCCTGATGGCGGCCGCGATACTGGCCAATCAAGACGCCGCGCTAGCCACAAGGCTGGATGAATGGCGGCAGGCGTTATCGGATTCGATACCGCAGGAGCCTGTCGATGAGTAACCCTCTGCACCCCGGCGCGACGATCGGTATTCTGGGGGGCGGGCAGCTTGGCCGCATGTTGTCGGTTGCCGCAGCCCGGCTTGGCTTCAAGACCCATATCTACGACCCTTCCCCCAACCCTCCGGCAGGCCATGTTGCGGCCAGGGTGTTTACCGCAGCCTATGACGACCTCGACTCCATTCGCGATTTTGCCGGCAGCGTCGAGATCGTCACCTTCGAGTTCGAAAACATCCCCGCCGATGCGCTGAACGCAATCGAGGAGATCTGCCCGGTGCTTCCCGGTGGCACGGCGCTGGTGGTGTCGCAGGACCGGGTGCTTGAAAAGGATTTCATCAAGGGGCTGGGGCTGAAAACGGCCCCCTATGCGCAGGTGGACAACCTCGACAGCCTGCAAAGGGGGCTCGATCAGGTTGGAACCCCTGCGATATTGAAAACCCGGCGTTTCGGCTATGACGGCAAGGGGCAGGCGCGCATTGATGACCCGTCACAAGCCGCCAAGGCCCTGGACGCGATCGACCGGCGTCCTGCGCTGCTGGAAGGTTTTGTCGAATTCGAGCGCGAGATATCGGTCATCGGCGCCCGTTCGATCGACGGAACCGTGATCTGCTATGATCCGGGCGAGAATGTCCATGAAACCGGCATCCTGCGCACGACAACCGTGCCCGCCACGATCACCAACGCACAGGCCACGGATGCCGTCATCCTGACAGGCCAGATACTGAACGCACTCAACTATGTCGGGGTCATGGGGGTCGAACTGTTCGTCACGCGACAGGGCCTGCTTGTGAACGAGATTGCGCCAAGGGTGCACAATTCCGGCCACTGGACACAGAATGGCTGTATCATCGACCAGTTCGAACAGCACATCCGCGCCATTGCCGGCTGGCCGCTGGGCGACGGGCAGCGACATTCGAACGTCGTGATGACAAACCTTCTGGGTGACGAGGCCAGCTGCCCCCAGATGCTTGCCCGCGATGCTTCCGCCGCGCTGCATCTTTACGGCAAGACCGAATCGCGCCCCGGCAGGAAAATGGGACATATCAACCGCATCACCGGCCCGGCAAGGGGCTGATCCGTAACGACAGCCCCCTGCCCGACCGGTTTTACATTGACATCCCTTCCCGAGAGGTCTTTGAAACATCTGCGCCCCGGCGCCTGATCCCCAATTCAATGGACACGACACGATATGGAAAGCTTCCTGATCCTCGGCTTTTTCATGGGCATGGGCCATGCGCTTGAAGCCGACCATCTTGCCGCCATCGGCACACTTGCATCAACCGGCAAGGCCAGCCCGAAACGCCTCGCCCTTCTGGGGGCAAGCTGGGGCTTCGGACATACGACCACGCTGTTTCTGATCAGCATGCCGGTCGTGGTCTTCGGCTATGTTCTGACAACCCGCGTGGCCGCCGGGCTGGAGGCCTTTGTCGGTGTCATGCTGATCGCGCTGGGGGCACGCGTGGTCTGGAAGCTGTGGCGCAACAAGGTGCATTTTCATCTTCACGACCACGGGGATGGCCGACCACATTTCCACGCGCACAGCCACGCGCATTCCCACATGCCGCACGCAGATGACCCGCATGATCACGAACATGGCGTTTTTTCGCTTCGGGCCTATATTGTCGGGCTGGCACATGGCGCGGCGGGCTCGGCCGCGCTGGTGGCGATTGCCGCAGCAACCACGCAGAATGCCGTGACGGCGATGGGCTATATTCTGATTTTCGGGCTTGGCTCGGTGCTGGGAATGTCCACGCTGACCTATACCGCCAGTTGGCCCCTCAAGCTGGCCGAGGCAACCGCCGCGCGCTTCATGGGGGTTGTGCAGCTGCTCGTCGCGGGCATCGCGGTTTATATCGGGATCCACTCCATCATGGAAAACGGGCCGGTATTTCTGGGGATTGGCTGAGCCGCGGCTGACGCCGGCATCGACGATATTATACCAGACGGTTGAACGTGCCCCTTGCGGCGCAACATCTTCCCCTTGGGGAAGGGCTGGCGATGCGAATCTCTGGCGAACACATATTTATCGTTTTATTTCAAGATGTTACATCATATCTGAAGTCGCGCATTCTCACTTGACTCGGCCCCGCCCCTTTCCTAGGTTCCGCGCAACTGTCGAAGGGAACTTCCCGATGCCTGACGCACGCGATCCAGACGATCTGGAACAGCTGGAGGCCCGCATCCGGGCAGCAAAGGCAAGCAAGGAAGGTGGGCTTCGACATGGTGGCCAGGAAACGGCGGTAGGTGCCGTCTGGCAAATGGTTCTGGAGCTTGTCGTCGGCATGGCGATGGGTTCGGGCATCGGGTACGGGCTTGACGCCCTGTTCGGGACACTCCCGATCTTCCTGATGCTGTTTTCGCTGCTGGGTTTCGCAGCCGGGGTTCGCACGATGATGCGCACGGCGGCAGACATGCAGAAGCGTCAAGAAAAGTCGGCCAAGGCCGACAACGCTGAGAGATAACCGGCCCCAACGGGGCGCAAGGACGAGGTAACGAAATGGCAACCGAAGGCGGACCGAATATCCACCCGATGGAACAATTCGTGGTCAAGCCGCTTTTCGGCGGACACGAGCTGAACTGGTATACCCCGACCAACGTGACGTTGTGGATGGGTATTGCGGTGCTTGTTGCGGTCACGCTGCTGATCATCGGCACGCGGCGCCGGGCAATCGTGCCCACGCGCTCGCAGCTGCTGGCCGAGGGGCTGTACGGTTTCGTCTACAAGATGATCGAAGACATCAACGGCAAGGCGGGGCTCAAATACTTTCCCTATATCTTTACGCTGTTCACCTTCATCCTGATCTCGAACACCCTCGGGCTGGTGCCCTACAGCTTTACCACCACCAGCCAGGCAGCGGTAACCGTGGTTCTGGCCCTGGCCGTGTTCCTGACGGTGACCATCATCGGACTGGTAAAGAACGGCGTCGGCTTTCTCAAGGTCTTCTGGATCAGCAGCGCGCCGCTTGCGCTGCGACCGATCCTCGCCATCATCGAGATCATTTCCTACTTTGTCCGTCCGGTCAGCCACTCTATCCGACTGATGGGCAACATGATGGCGGGCCACGCCGTCATCAAGGTTTTCGCGGGTTTTGCCGGTGTGCTTGGCCTGTTCTCGTTCTTTCCGATCATCGCCATCATGGCCGTGCTCGGGCTCGAATTGATCGTGGTCTTCATTCAGGCCTACGTCTTCACAATTCTGACCGTCATCTACATGAACGACGCCCTCCATCCCGGCGGGCACTAAGGTCGGAACAACCTATCCAGCCATTCTTATCAAAGGAGAAATCAAATGGCAGCTGAAAACGAACTGGTACAAATGGGTGCCCTGATTGGTGCCGGCCTTGCATGTACGGGCATGGGCGGCGCCGCCATCGGCATCGGTCACGTTGTCGGCAACTACCTGTCGGGTGCCCTGCGCAACCCGTCGGCTGCCAGCAGCCAGACGGCCACCATGTTCATCGGCATCGCGTTCTCGGAAGCGCTGGGGATCTTCTCGTTCCTCGTGGCTCTTCTGCTGATGTACGCACAATAACTGCCCAGGCCGGATTTCGTTCGGGCGACCCCGGCCCCAGGCCGGGATCGCCGAGGTTTTCTGGAGAGGCCGTCAATGGTTGGCTCCGAAATTCGAGGAGGGTGCAGATGGCATCTGGAATCAGATTGGCAGCACTGACATCGCTGTTGGCATTCGGCGGAACCGCCGCCCTGGCAGCTGCCGAAGAAGGCGAAAAAGCCGGGATGCCGCAGCTCGACTTTGGCACCTACCCCAACCAGATCTTCTGGCTGGTGGTCACGCTGCTTGTTCTCTACTTTCTTCTCAGCCGGATAGCGCTGCCGCGCATCGCGTCCATCCTGAGCGAACGTCAGGGGGCCATCGCCCGCGACCTTGAACAGGCCGAAGAGCTGCGCCGCAAGGCCGTGGCAGCCGAAGAAGCATACAAGCAGGCACTTGCCGATGCGCGGGCCGAGGCGAACCAGATCATTGCCGAAGCAAAAGCCGAGATCCAAAAGGAAATCGACGCCGCCAACGCCAAGGCCGAAGCCGAAATCGCGGCCCGCACCGCGGAATCGGAAAAGCGCATTGCCGAGATCCGCTCTGGCATGATGCAGGCGGTCGAGGATGTTGCCCGGGATACTGCTGTCGAAATCATCGACGCCATTCTTCCCGGCATTGCCGATCCCAAGCTGGTGGCCGATACGGTTGCCGCCAAGGTAAAGGAATGATCGCGATGAAAAAGCCGATCCTGATGTCTGTCGCCCTTGCTGCCACAGCCGCATCGCCCGCCCTTGCTGCCGAAGGCGAAGCGATGTTTTCCCTGAACAACGCGGAATTCGTCGTTCTGATTGCGACCGTCCTGTTCGTGGCCTTTCTCGTCTATCTCAAGGTGCCCGGCATGGTCACCAAGATGCTGGACCAGAAAGCAGACGAGATCCGTAGCGAACTGGATGAGGCCCGTCGTCTGCGGGAAGAAGCCCAGGGCATCCTGGCCTCTTACGAGCGCAAGCAGAAAGAGGTCAAGGAACACGCCGAAGGCATCGTCAAGCACGCCAAGCAGGAAGCTGACGCAGCGGCCGAACGTGCCATGGCCGACCTTAAGGAATCGATCGCCCGCCGCCTGAGGGCCGCCGAAGATCAGATTGCCTCGGCCGAAGCAGCTGCCGTTCGCGAGGTTCGCGATGCAGCCATCGCAGTTGCCATCGAAACGGCCCGCGACGTCATCACAAAAAAGATGACGGCCAAGGAAGGCAATGCGCTGATCGATCACTCCATTCAGGAAGTCGAGCGCAAGCTGCACTGACCTGGCGACATTATTTGCGGAAAGGCCCGGTTACGATTACCGGGCCTTTTTCGTTGGAGGCGACTCTTGTGTCAACGCAACCCCGTTTCGCCGCCCGGCCAATGCGGCAAGCAGGGTCCGCGCCGTGATTTCCCCGACAAGATCGCCTTCTTGAGTCACCCCCAGCCGGGCGCATCCGTTTTCGATCTTTTCCATCGCCACCTGGACCCGCGCCTCGGCATCAACCAACACCTCGGGCGCGGGGCCGACGACGCTGGGCTGCATGACATCTCGGGCCCGCAGCACCCCCAACGGGTTCATATGCGCCACGAAATCGGCCACATATCCATTCGCCGGGTTCATGAAGATATCGCGCGGCGTGCCGCTTTGCACGATGCGACCGCCTTCCATTATGGCGATACGGTCGCCCAGCTTGAAGGCTTCGTCCAGATCGTGACTGACAAAGATGATCGTGCGCTTGAGTCGTGCCTGCAATTCGATCAGCTCGTCCTGAAGGCGCGTGCGGATCAAGGGATCAAGCGCCGAAAACGGTTCATCCATCAGCAGGATCGGGGCTTCGGTGGCAAAGGCGCGGGCCAATCCGACGCGTTGCTGCATGCCGCCGGACAACTCGGCCACCTTGCGATCGGCCCATTCCGACAGCCCGACCAGCGCCAGCTGTTCATCGACTCGCCTCTTGCGTTCGGCCGGCTCCATGCCCGCAAGTTCAAGGCCCAGCCCGATATTCGCCCGCACGCTGCGCCAGGGCAGCAGGCCGAATTGCTGAAACACCATGGATATGCGCCGCAGCCGCATTTCGCGCAGGGTCGCGCGGTCGGCGTGGGTCACGTCAACCATGCGACCGCCATCATTGACCCGCACACAACCGCGTGCCACCCGGTTCAAACCGTTGACTGCCCGCAATAGCGTTGACTTGCCCGACCCTGACAGCCCCATGAGGCCCAGTATCTCGCCCTCGTCAACCGTGAGAGAGCAATCATGCACCCCCAGCACCTGCCCCGTGGCGGCCTCGATCTCGGCCCGGCTCTGGCCCTTGTCCATCAGCGGAAGCGCGCGCTCGGGACGGGCCCCGAACACGATCGAAACCGCGTCAAATTCGACAGCGACAGTCATTTTCGCCCCCCATCGCGCAGGCGCAGCATGCGATCAAGAATGATGGCCACCACCACGATGATGAAACCGCTTTCAAAGCCCAGCGCGGTATTCACCTGGTTCAGCGCGCGCACCACCGGCACGCCCAGCCCGTCCGCACCGACAAGCGCGGCAATCACCACCATCGACAGTGAAAGCATGATGGTCTGGTTGAGCCCGGTCATGATCTGGGGTAACGCCCAGGGCAGTTCGACCTTCCACAGCATCTGACGACGGGTGGCGCCAAAGGCCTCGGCCGCTTCCAGCAATGCCGTCGGCGTCGAGGATACACCCAGATGGGTCAGCCGGATCGGGGCAGGCAGAACGAATATGACCGTCGCCATCAGGCCAGGAACCATGCCGATGCCAAAGAACACGATGGCCGGGATCAGGTAAACAAAGGTCGGAAGCGTCTGCATCAGGTCAAGAACCGGCCACATCCACGCATAAAGGCGCGGGCGGTGGGCAGCCGCTATGCCGATCGGCACGCCGACGGCCATGCAAACCAGACAGGCCGACAGAACCAGCGTCAGGCTTTCGGTTGTTTCCGTCCAGTATCCCTGGTTGAGAATGAACAGAAAGCCAAACGTGATCAGCGCGGCGGTCTTCCATGACCTCTGCAAGGCCCAGGTAAGCCCGACAAAGACCGCAATCACTGCCAGCGGCGGTGGTGACTGCAACACCCAAAGGATGCCGTTGATAAGGCTTTCAAGCCCGCTTGCCAGCCCATCAAAGAACCACGCTGCGTTATCCTGCAACCAGTCAAAGCCGTGCTTGGCCAGCTTGCCGACCGGGATCTTGCTGTCTGTCAACCACTCCACCGGATATTTCCCCTGCCGGAAAGATCAGTTTGCCCGTCTCTCGCCCCGAACAATCCACGCATCCGTATCACGGACAGTCTTACCCTACCGCCCTTCAAGCAATAATGTCCTGTGGAAAGTTTCGTGGCAAGAAAAGGCCCCCGCCGATCGGCAGAGGCCCGGTTCTTGTGCTCAGAGGCCGAACGCCGCCTTTACCGCGGCCAGCCCGTTACCGCCGCTTTTGGTCTTTACGCCTTTCAGCCAGCCGTCCAGCACCGACGGATGTGCCTTGATCCATGCAACCGCCGCTTTTGCGGGATCCTCGCCATCATCCAGAATGGCGCCCATGATCTCGTTTTCCATGGCCAGCGTGAATTTGAGGTTCTTCAGCAACGCACCGACATTGGGGCATTCATTCACATAGCCCGCGCGGGTGTTGGTATAAACGGTTGCTCCGCCCAGATTGGGGCCAAACCAGTCATCCCCGCCGGTCAGATAGGTCATCTTGAAATTGGCGTTCATGGGATGCGGTTCCCATCCCAGAAAGATGATCGGCTGCTTCTTCTTGTCCGCGCGTGCGACCTGCGCCAGCATCCCCTGCTCCGAGCTTTCCTTGAGGGTAAAACCCTTGAGGCCGAACGCATTGGTTTCAATCATCTTCAAAATCAGGGCATTACCGTCATTACCCGGTTCGATCCCGTAGATCTTGCCGCCCAGCTGGTCCTTGAACTTGGCGATATCGGCAAAGTCGTGGATGCCCAGCGCCGCGCCATAGCTGTTGGTGGCCAGCGTGTATTTCGCGCCCTCAAGATTGACACCGACGACATCGACCTGCCCCTTGTCCTGATAGGGCTTGATGATGTCGGCCATGGTCGGCATCCAGTTGCCGAGGAACACATCCACATCGCCCTTGGCCATCGAGGCATAGGTCACGGGAACCGAAAGCACCTTGATGCTGGTCTCATAGCCCAGCGCCTTGAGAACCTCGGTCGTTGCCGCGGTGGTGGCCGTGATGTCCGTCCAGCCTACATCGGAAAAGGTGACCTTGTCGCAGCTTCCGGCCGCAAGCCCGGGTGAGGCGATTGTCGCAGCCACAGCGAGGGCTGCCCCCAGTTTGAAAATGTTCATGATTCCGGTTCTCCCATTTGCAAACGCCGGTCCCGCCATTGCCGCATCTGGCCGTCGCCGGGTCCGTTTTATTGATTGACTACTCAATTAAGAGTGATCCAGACTGGAAAAGCAAGATTCTTTTTTGAACCTGAGGACAGATGCCAAAAATCGGAATGGAACCCATCCGGCGCAACGCCCTGATCGAGGCCACGATCGACGAGATCGGCAAGGCGGGTTCGCTGAACGTCACCGTGGCGCAGATCGCGCGGCGTGCCGGAATGTCCACGGCGCTGGCGCATCACTATTTTGGCTCCAAGGAGCAGATGTTTCTAGCAGCGATGCGTCATATCATGACGGCATTCGGCACGCGCACCCGGGCCGAACTGGCGGCCGCACGAGGCCCCCGTGAAAGGCTGAATGCCATCATAGCGGCCTCGTTCGACGAACGCGAATTCCGACCCGAAGTCGTGTCTTCCTGGCTGTCGTTCTATGTCCAGGCACAAAACAATCCTGGCGCCCGACGCCTGCTGAACGTTTATACGGGCCGTCTGCATTCGAATCTGGTCTTCAACCTGCGCCAGCTGACCAATGTCGCCAATGCGCATGCAATCGCCAATGGCGTCGCCGCCCTGATAGACGGGCTGTATATCCGCCAGGCACTGCACAACAATCGGATGGACCGTTTTCAGACCATGGGCCTTGTCTGGGACTATCTCGACCTCAAACTCGGGCAGGCGGGGCGCATGATGAAGGATCCTCTTGATCTATCCCGGTTGGCAACATCACGATGATCGCCGCGGATTATGTCATCATTGGCGCCGGCTCTGCCGGATGCGCGCTGGCCAGCCGCCTGTCCGAAGACGCCTGCAACAAGGTGTTGGTGGTCGAGTTCGGCGGCTCGGATGCCGGCCCCTTCATCCAGATGCCCGCCGCGCTGAGCTATCCCATGAACATGCGTCGCTATGACTGGGGTTTTGCAACCGAACCCGAACCGCATCTGGGCGGGCGGCGTCTGGTGACACCGCGCGGCAAGGTGGTCGGAGGGTCAAGCTCGATCAACGGGATGGTCTATGTCCGCGGCCATGCAAGAGACTATGACCATTGGGCCGAAAGCGGCGCTGCGGGTTGGGATTTCGCCCATGTACTGCCCTATTTCAAGCGCATGGAAAACTGGCACGGAGGCGCAAATAATGACGGGTGGAGGGGGGGAAAGGGGCCTTTGCATGTTACGCGTGGCCCACGCCGGAACCCCCTGTATCACGCCTTTGTCGAGGCTGGACGCCAGGCCGGCTATGAAACCACCGACGATTACAATGGCCACAAGCAGGAAGGCTTTGGCCCGATGGAGCAGACCGTCTGGCGCGGTCGTCGCTGGTCTGCGGCCAATGCCTATCTGAAACCTGCACTGAAACGGCCCAATCTGCGCCTGATCCGCGCCTTTGCACGGCGCGTCGAAATCAGCGACGGGCGGGCAACAGGGGTTGAAGTCACATATCGCGGCAGAACCGAAACCATCACGGCCCGACGCGAGGTCATCCTGTCGGCAAGCGCGATCAACTCGCCCAAGCTGTTGATGCTGTCGGGCATCGGCCCCGCGCGCCACCTTCAGGAACACGGCATTCCGGTGATTGCCGACCGGCCCGGCGTCGGGCAGAACCTGCAGGATCACCTGGAACTTTACATCCAGATGAAATCGCGTCAGCCGATCACGCTGTACAAGCACTGGAACCTGTTTTCCAAGGCATGGATAGGGGCGCAGTGGTTGTTCACCAAAACCGGCCTCGGGGCATCGAACCAGTTTGAAAGCGCGGGCTTTATCCGCTCGCGCGCGGGGGTGGAATACCCCGATATCCAGTATCACTTTTTGCCGATGGCGGTGCGCTATGACGGGCGCGCTGCTGCCGAGGGGCACGGGTTTCAGGCCCATGTGGGGCCGATGCGCTCGAACGCCCGCGGGAAGGTGTGGCTGGCCTCGAACCAACCTGAAACGCCCCCCAGGATCCTGTTCAACTATATGAGCGATGAAAAGGACTGGCAGGATTTCCGCCTGTGCATCCGCCTCACGCGCGAGCTGTTCGCCCAGCCTGCCTTTGCCCCTTATGCAGATGGCGAAATCCAGCCGGGCCCGACAGTGCGCTCGGATGACGAGATCGACAGTTTCGTGCGCGAGAACGTCGAAAGCGCATTCCACCCCTGCGGCACCTGCCGGATGGGGGATGCGAATGACCCGATGTCAGTCGTAGACCCGGAATGCAGGGTTATCGGGGTTGATGGGCTGCGTGTCGTCGATAGCTCGATCTTTCCGCGAATCACCAACGGCAACCTGAACGCCCCCTCGATCATGGTCGGAGAACGTGCCGCCGATCTGATCTTGGGGAAACCCCTTGCCCCTGAGCAGGCAGAACCGTGGATCCACCCGCGCTGGCGTGAAACCCAGCGATAGGGGCGAGCCCCGGCAATCAACAGAAAACTGTGTGGGAATACGGTGGTAGCCCGTAGGGGAATCGAACCCCTCTTTCCAGGTTGAAAACCTGGCGTCCTAACCGATAGACGAACGGGCCACACAGACCGTGGAGCGCCTTTTAGTCCGTGCCCCGCCCCCGCGCAAGAGGGATTTTTACCGATTCGCCGATTTTCAGCCCCGCATTCAACCCTGTGCAGGGGCCGCGTCTTCGACCCTGAGCTTGACGCGCCGCCGCCCGCCCCAACTGTCGATTTCCAGACGGCCGGCGACATGAAAGATCGCGCCGCGGTGGTTTTCCAGCATCCCGCCAAGGGGCGAATCAAACGCGCGAAAGGCGATCGATTCCAGGCGGCCGCCACTTTCATCGGCAAAGGTGATCTGAAGGTGGTTTTCGCCTACCCGGCGGGTATGGGTGATTCTGACGGATGGCAGCGCAAAACGGGGGGCGGGCGCGCCAGCACCGAACGGGCCCGCGCGATCGAGTTCCTCGACAAGCTCTGTCGTCGCGCCCCTGACCGCCAGCATCCCGTCAAGACGCAGATCGGCAGGGCCGGCAAGACCCGCGCCCTGTGCGGCCAGCAACTCGCCCAGGCGCGCCATTGCAGGTTCCAGCATGTCGCGATTCAGGCTCAGACCGGCGGCCATCTTGTGCCCCCCGCCCTTTTCGATCAGCCCCTCGCAGACCAGCCGCGCGATGGCTGCGCCAAGATCGACACCGCTGACCGACCGGCCGGAACCCTTGCCCTGATCGCCATCGAACCCGATCACGATGGCCGGCCGGTTGGTGGCCTCTTTCAGCCGTGCCGCCACGATACCGACAACACCAGGATGCCACCCCTCGCCCGCTGCCCAGGCAAGCGGGCCGTCAAGGCCCCGCTCTTCGGCCTGCGCCATGGCCTGCAGGCGCACCTGTTCTTCGATGTCGCGGCGTTCCTTGTTCAGTTGTTCCAGACGTTCCGCCAACGCGACCGCCTCGTGTTGGTCGCGCGTCGCCAGAAGGCGCGCGCCAAGATCCGCCTGCCCGATACGCCCCCCGGCATTTACCCTTGGTCCCAGCATGAACCCCAGGTGATAGGCCTCGGGCGCCGTGTTCAGCCGTGCAACATCGGACAGCGCCACCAGCCCCGGCCGCGCCCGCCGCGCCCTGACCTTGAGGCCCTGCCGCACAAGCGC
>JAUZRU010000009.1 GCA_030950185.1 Paracoccaceae bacterium
GCCAGCGTCTGGTATTCCTTCAGCAGCGCCTTTTCCCGCACCAGCCTGATCGGATAGAACGGGATGTCGTCGGGTCCGGCCTCGCGGGAAAACTCACGATAGCAGATCGTGCTTTCGTGACTTTCCCAAGGGGCCAGATGCTTGTGTTCTGTCACGCGCGTCCATGGAACATCGAGATCGGCAAAATTCATCACCGCACAGCCCTGATAATCGCCTTTGTGGATGGATACCTCGAAATCCAGCGTGCGATAAGCCAGCGGCCCAAGCCGGCAGGAAAAATACCCATCCAGCGGGCCGGAATAAAATACATGGTCATAACCGCCCGCATGTTCCCGGCTGAAACGGGTGCACAAAATGACCGTGACACGCGGATGGTCAAGGATGCGGGCAACCATTTCGGTGTATCCCTCTTCGGGGATCCCCTGGAAACGGTGGTTGAAATAGTTGTCGTCATAGCCGAACCGCAACGGCAACCGCCTGAAAACACTCGCCGGCAAGCGCGACGGGTCGCGCCCCCACTGCTTGCAGGTATAGCCTTGGAAAAAGGTTTCATAGATATCCCGACCAACCGAGCAAAGCGCCTGATCTTCAAAGCTGGGGGGGCGGGAAACCACAGTATCATGCCTTTGTCGTGCAATGAACCGGGCGGCCTCATCCGGGCGCATCGTCTTGCCGAAAAACTGGTTTATCGTGTGCAGGTTCACGGGCAGCGAATAGATCCGCCCACGGGCCGTCACCTTGACCCGGTGGACATAACGGCGGAACCGCGCAAATCGGTTGACCCAGTTCCAGACCTCGACATCATCGGTATGAAAGATGTGGGGGCCGTATTTGTGTACCATCACACCGGTTTCGGGATCGCGTTCGGTGTGGCAATTGCCAGCCAGATGATCGCGGCTTTCGACGACTGTGGCCATATGGCCGGCTTCGGCAAGCTCGCGCGCGATCACCGCCCCGGAAAGACCAGCCCCGACAACCAGCACCTGCATTGTGAACAAGCCTCCCGGTGGAAAACACGTCTATCGCCCTGACAGCACCTATTTTCCACCCGAGAGATTGCCGAAACATGAATGCCGGTCCGCCCGGCCATGCTTACCGCCCCTCGGCAACCCCGACCAGATACTGCCCGTATTGCGTTTTCAGATAGGGTTCTGCCTGTTTCAGCATCTGTTCGCGGGTGATCCAGCCGTTCAGAAAGGCGATTTCCTCGGGGCAGGCGATCTTGAGGTTCTGGCGTTTCTCGATCGTGCGGATGAAATCGGCAGCCTCAAGCAGGCTGTCATGGGTGCCGGTATCCAGCCACGCATATCCCCGGCCCAGCTTTTCGACATTCAGCGCGCCGCGTTCCAGATACAGGTTCAGCAGGTCGGTGATTTCCAGTTCGCCCCGCGCCGAGGGCTTGATCCCGCGGGCAAGTTCCGGTGCCTGCCCGTCAAGGAAATAGATCCCCGTCACCGCATAGGGCGATTTTGGCTGCCGGGGCTTTTCCTCGATAGACAATACCCTGTTGCCGTCATCGAACTCGACCACGCCGTAACGCTCGGGGTCGGATACGCGATAGCCGAACACGGTGCCGCCACTTGTGCACTCGTCGGCCGCCTTTAGCCTGTCTGAAAGACCCTCACCAAAAAACACGTTGTCGCCCAGCACAAGCGCCGAGGGCGCGCCATCAAGAAACGTGTCGGCCAGCAAATAGGCCTGTGCCAGGCCCTCAGGGCGCGGTTGTTCGATATAGGCAAATTCCATACCCCACTGACGCCCATCACCCAATAATTCGCGGTATAAAGGCAAATCTCGCGGGGTCGAAATGATCACTACCTCGCGGATATGGGTCAGCATCAGCACCGACAGCGGGTAATAGACCATCGGCTTGTCGTAAAGCGGCAGCAGCTGTTTCGACACCATATGGGTGATCGGATACAGCCGCGTGCCCGAGCCCCCCGCCAGGATCATGCCCTTGCGATCTGTCATTCCTGCCCCTCCAGTTCCGCCAGCACGGCGCGCAGCCCCACGCGCCAGTCTGGCTGTTCAATGCCATAGGTTTCAAATATTTTGCTACAGTCCAGCACCGAATTTGCCGGCCGCTTGGCGGGCGTCGGGTACTGACTGGTCGGAATGCGGTTGATGGTTGGCGCATCACAACGCCCCTGAAAGATGGCCTCGGCGAAATCTGCCCAGCTCACGGCCGGCCGGCCCGAGAAATGGAAGATGCCCGACACCCCGCGCCCCTGGTGAAAGGCGGTCGCGATGGTCAGCAGGGCGTCGGCAATGGCCGCGGCCGGGGTCGGGCCGCCGCGCTGGTCGTCGACCACGTTCAGCGTGTCACGCTCGGCCCCCAGCCGCAGCATGGTGCGCACGAAATTGTTGCCATGGGCCGAAAACACCCAGGACGTGCGCAGGATCACATGCGGCCCGCCAAAGGCGGCAACGCCGGTTTCGCCGCCCAGCTTGGTGCGCCCGTAAACCCCTTGCGGGTGGGGGCGGGCATCCTCGCGCCACGGCCTGGTGCCGCTGCCGTCGAAAACGTAATCGGTCGAGACGTGCAGCAGCGGGATCCCCCTTTCCGCCGCAAGTCGCGCCATTGCCGTGGGGGCGGCGGCATTGACCTCGCGTGCGAGGGCACGTTCCTCCTCGGCGCGGTCAACGGCGGTATAGGCGGCGGCGTTGATGATGACATCGGCGTCAGAGCGCGACACATGCCCGGCACAGGCCAGCGGTTTGGTCAGGTCCGCGTTTGCGCGGTCCAGAAATGTCGCCTCGATCCCCCGAACACTGGCGGCGCGGGCCAGTTCACGCGCCACCTGCCCCGTCTTGCCGAATACCAGAATACGCATCAAGCACCCCCCGCCAGGCCAAGGCGTTCCTGCCGGTGCCCGCGGGCCTGTATTTCCTGCCACCAGTCGCGGTTGTCCAGATACCACCGCACAGTGCGGCGCAACCCTTCATCCAGCGTGACCGAGGGCTCCCAACCCAGTTCGCGCCTGATCTTGCTGGCGTCGATCGCATAGCGCAGATCGTGGCCGGGGCGGTCGGCGACAAAGGTGATCAGACGGCCATGAGGTGCGCCGTCGGGCAGTTCCTGATCCAGGATCGCACAGATCCGGCGCACAAGGTCGATATTGGTCGCCTCGGCATTGCCGCCGATATTGTAGGTTTCTCCCACCTGCCCCTTTTCCACGACCAGCAGCAGGGCACGGGCGTGATCCTCGACAAACAGCCAGTCGCGCACATTGATGCCCTGCCCGTAAACCGGGATATCGCGCCCCGCCAGCGCGTTCAGGATCACGACCGGGATCAGCTTTTCTGGAAAATGATACGGGCCGTAATTGTTGGAACAGTTCGTCACCAGAACCGGCAGGCCATAGGTCTCGCCCCAGGCGCGCACCAGATGGTCGCTGGCCGCCTTGGAGGCCGAATAGGGCGAGTTGGGCGCATAGGGCGTTTCCTCGGTGAACAGGCCGGTTTCGCCGAGGCTGCCATACACCTCGTCGGTCGAGATATGGTGAAACCTGAACCCCCGTGGCCGCCCGGCAGCCTGCCACCAGGCGCGCGCGGACTCGAGCAGGGTATAGGTACCGTCCACATTGGTGCGGATGAAATCGCCGGGCCCGTCGATGGAACGGTCAACATGGCTTTCGGCCGCCAGATGCATCACCGCATCGGGTTGATGCTGCGCAAATACCCGGTCCAGCGCCGCGCGATCGCAGATATCGACCCGCTCGAACGCATAGGCCGGGCTGTCGGCCACCGGCGCCACATTGGAAAGCGAGGCCGCATAGGTCAGTTTGTCGAGATTGACCACCTCATGGCCGTCGGCAATCGCCTGCCGCACCACGGCCGAGCCAATGAACCCCGCGCCGCCTGTGACCAGTATCTTCATGTGCTTTCCCCATAGGTGAACGGGCTTTCCCAATCGGCCATCCTTGGCGCGCGCGCGTCCTTGTCAGACAGGGTTACATTGCCGATCTGCCAGTCGATGGCCAGATCCGGGTCGTTCCAGGCCACCGCCCCGTCGGATTCGGGCGCATAATAGTTGTCGGCCTTGTACAGGACATGCGTGTCGGGCTGCAAAGTGACGAATCCGTGCAGAAACCCGCGTGGAATCAGAATCTGCCGACCGTTTTCGGCAGACAGTTCCACCGACACCCATTTGCCGAAATCGGGCGAGCCCCGGCGCACATCGACCGCAATATCCAGAATGGCCCCGCGCACCACCCGCACAAGTTTCGCCTGCGCATTTGGCGGTGCCTGATAATGCAGCCCGCGCAGCGTACCCACATCAACCGATAGGCTTTCATTATCCTGCACGAAATCGAATTCCAGCCCGGCCTGCGCAAAGGCGCGCCTGCTCCAGCTTTCGCTGAAAAAGCCCCGCTCGTCGCCAAAACGGCGCGGCGTGATGACCAGCACCCCGGCAAGCGATGTCTGCCTGATTTCCATTTCCTGCCCTCGCAACTTCACCGGCCCTTGCCCGGCCTCATCAAATGCACCGAACTTCAATCAATTCGTCAATGAAACCAACCTGCCGATAGAAAAATCTTTCCCTACTCGTCCTTCGCGTCAAAATCATATCGAAAAGTGCACCGTGGCGCACCCCCCAGAATGGTCTGATCGCGGGTCAATCTTGCCTTGGAATTGAACCCCTCGATAAACGCGCCATCACGGGCGCATGACAGGGTTTTGCCCAGCTCGGCAATGCCCAGCGCATGATAGGTTTCCGCATATCGGCAGCGGATGACATCGAAATCCAGCCTTTTGTCATCATGATGCAGGATCTCGATTTCCAGCGCGTCGTCGCGGGTCCAGAATTGCAGGGTTTCCAGAAACGCCGCCCCGTCATCGCCATATTCGGCGGCCAGCGCGGCGCCCTGTTCGCGAGCAAGCTTCTCGATCGTCTGGCGCAGGATTTCGTGGACCGCATCGCGGCCAAAAGCCCTGGCCATGGCCTCGATGACCGGGGCAAGGATACGCGCCTCGACCTCGCGTCTGGTCAGCACGCCGATGCGCTGGTTCAGATCATCCGCCGCGGTGGACCTGCCTTTTTCCTGGTCACTCATCTCGCCCTTGCCTTTGCATGCCTGTCCGGGTGTCGATTTTCTGCGCGACCTTCATAGCGTATTTTCGGAGGCATGACCATTTCCAGAGAGACCATTCAGAACGGACAGTGGCTGACAAAGCGCATCCTCTGCCCGCCTTCGGGGTGGTACAGTTCCAGCACCTCGGCATGCAAGGCCAGCCGGTCGCGGGCCGCCAGAGCCGCGCCCGAGGCATAGAACCGGTCGCCCATAATCGGGTGGCCAAGCGCGCGCATATGCACCCGCAGCTGATGGCTGCGCCCCGTATGGGGAAACAGGTGCAGCCGGGTCCAGCCATCATGGCGCGAGACCACCCGCCAGCGGGTCAGCGCATGTCTGCCCCGTTCGTGACAGACCATCTGCAAGGGGCGGTTGGGCCAGTCGGTGATCAGCGGCAGATCGACCTCGCCCTTGTCCCCATCTACCTGCCCCCAGACATCGGCGACATAGGTCTTGGCGACATGGCGCCGCTCGAACTGCAAGCCCAGATGACGCTGTGATGCGCGGTTCATCGCGAATACCATGATGCCGGATGTGTCCATGTCCAGCCGATGCACCAGCAAGGCCGGCGGGTGCGCTGTCTTGACCCGGCTTTCAAGACAGTCGGCATGTTCGGCTGCCTTGCCGGGCACCGACAGCAGGCCGGCGGGCTTGTTCACCAGCAACAGAGCGCTGTCCACATGGATCACGTCCAGCGGGGTATCCGGTGGCGCATAGGTGAAGGCCCCGATCATGGGGGCCCTCCCTTCCCATCTTCCGGCCCGCTGCCGGGATAGCGCGGCATCCCCTTGGGAATATCGTAATATGTTCCCTTTTCCGCGACGAATATGTGATGGCTGGTCGTCAGGCCCCCGGCGTCATCCAGCGTACCGCTGCCGATCGAGATACTGTCGCGCTCCTCATTGTCCCAGAGCAGGGTCGATCTGCAGATGCCGCAGAATCCGCGCCGCACATGGGGGCTGCTGCGATACCATTTCAGGGCGCGCTCCGACACCAGTTTCAGCGCCGCCCTGGGCACGGCAGTGGCCGACCAGTAATGCCCGCTGATCTTGCGGCATTGCGCGCAGTGGCAGGCAACCGAGGGCCGCAAGGGGGCGTGCAGTTCGTAACTTGCCGCGCCGCATGCGCATGATCCGCTATACATTTTTCCACCCCATGTTGATTCGCCGGCCCGGTCGTGCGGTGCAAGAATGTCATTTCGGGCCGATCCCCGCAGCCTGAAATCGGGCAGTCACGGGGATGATCCCGCTCTTTTGGCCTGAAAACCGCCTGAACTGAGGTTCAAATGGGCATTTCAAACCCTGGGCGCATTTCCTTTTGCACATCCACGCCCTTACTGCATCTCATGCGATGGCCCATATTGGCCGCAAGTCGAGACGAGGAGATACGACAATGAATGTCAGATCCGTTGTGATGGCCGGGCTGGTTGCCTCGACCATGATGGCCGGGGGGGCATTCGCCCAGACCGGCAACAAGATGATTGACGAGATGATCGCCCAGCTGCGCAGCCAGGGCTATACCCAGTTCCAGGTGGGCCGTACGTTTTTCGGCCGCATCCGCATTGACGCGCTGTCGAAAACCGGTGCGCGCGAGGTAATCATGAACCGCTATACCGGCGAAGTCCTGCGCGATGCCGACATGAGCGCCCACCGGGCAGAGATGCTGGCCGAAATGGCAAAGAACCATGAAGGCGTGATCGGCGGTATGAGCGGTTCTGGAAACATGGGTGGCTCTGGCAACGGCATGGGCGGCGGTGCCGGTGGTGGTATGGGCGGCGGTGCCGGCGGTGGCATGGGCGGCGGTGCCGGTGGATCCGGCGGTGGCATGGGTGGCGGTGCCGGCGGTTCGGGCCATGGCATGGGTGGTTGAGCAGCCACTCTGCTGTTGACAACCACCGTGCCCCGGAATGACGGTCATGACAGCCAGCATTCCGCCTGATCCCTGCCAGCCTGTTACGGAGGAATCCAAATGAAGCTTGCCGCGGCCTTTCGCATCGACAGGATGATCCTGCTTGTCATCATCCTGCTTCAAGTGGGTTTCTCGGCCTTCTACATCCTCGATTTCGTCCTGGATGTATTCGGTTTTCGCACGGTTCCCATGAGCTGGGAATATTACGAGGTCGTGCAGGGCGCGACCATTGTCGGCTTGGTGCTGGGCGTGGTGCTGAGCATCGTGATGCTGGTCAACATGCTGCGGCGCCAGAACGAGGTGCGCTCGACCATGCTGGCGGCCTCGGGGGCGTTTCACGAGCTGATGCAGCTGAGGTTCGACGAATGGGGCCTGTCGCCTTCGGAACGCGACGTGGCCACCTTTACCATCAAGGGCCTGTCCAATGACGAAATCGCCACCATCCGGGGCAAGAGCGTCGGCACGATCAAGTCGCAATGCAACGCGATCTTTCGCAAGGCAGGCGTCAGCGGGCGCGCGCAGCTGGTCAGCCTGTTCATCGAGGATCTGACCTCGGCCACCTGACATCATTGCCGTCAGCAGTGACTCGACTCTTTCCATTCCCTTTCGTAAAAACAGAACGAACAGGGAACATCAATCATGCCGCGCAACCGTCGAATCCTGTCGCTCTGGTTTCCACGACTGGCCGCCGAACGGGCGATGCGGCTGGGGTGCGGCGTGATCGACGGCCCCTTTGCCGTGGTCGCGACAACCGGCAGCCGACAGACACTTGCCAGCCTGAATACCGAAGCCGAGGCACAGGGCCTGTTTGCCGGCCAGGCCCTGCGCGATGCGCTGGCCTGCTGCCCCGGCCTGGCCACACAACCCGCCGACCCCGTTGCCGAGGTCGGCTTTCTTGAGCGCATCGCGCGCTGGGCGGGAAAGTTTACCCCCCTTGTCGCCCTTGATACACCCGATGCCCTGATGCTGGATATTTCAGGCTGCGCACATCTGTTCGGCGGCGAAGAGGGGCTGGCCACGACCCTGCGCGACAACTGCGCCGCGCTGGGGCTGAGCGCGCGCATCGGGCTTGCCGACACTCCCGGCGCGGCCTGGGCGCTGGCCCGTTTCGCCGGACGCGCGCCCCGGGCATGGCACAGCGGCGACCGTATCAGGCAAGAGGCCCGGGCCACGCGGTCGCGGGCGCAAGCCCGGCCGAACAGACCCGCCCCTGTCGATACCACCGCGCCCCCCGCCATCGCCCCGCCGGGGCAGATGCGCAGCGCCCTTGCCCGCCTGCCGGTCGAGGCCCTGCGTCTGCCACCCGATGCGGTGGCCGGGCTGACACGGCTGGGCATCCGCCATATCGGGGATCTGGCCGGCCTGCCCCGGGCCTCGGTCGCGCGGCGTTTCGGGCGCGACGTGGTGCTGCGGCTGGACCAGGCCCTTGGCGTCACCCCCGAACCGATCGGCCCGCTGCCCCCCGAAACCCGTTTTGCCGTTCGCCTGACATTGCCCGACCCGATCGGGCTCGACGCCGACATCATGGCCGCGATCGACCGGCTGCTGCCTGCCCTTTGCGGCAAGCTGGCCCGCCACGGCCGCGGCGCGCGCCAGATCCGGCTGGAGTTTCACCGCACCGACCGCACGCGCCAGAATATCGCGATCGGCCTTGCGCGCGCCATGCGCGCGCCCGACAACATCCGCCCGTTGATCCTGCTGAAGCTCACGGAACTGGACGCCGGTTTCGGCATCGACATGATCCGCCTCATGGCCAGCGCGACCGAACCCCTGCATGACCACCAGCATGCCGGCCATGCCGAGGCCCGCGCCGCCGTCAGCCAACGCCTTTCCGGCAAAACGGCGCTGAATGACCTGATTTCACGTCTGGGCGCGCGCATCGGGCTTGAGGCCATCACCCGTCTGCACCCGGCCGACAGCCATATCCCGGAAAAGACCGCAACCGTCATGGGCGCCGCATGGAGCGCCCCCGCCCCCGACTGGCCCCTGCCCCCGACCCCGCGACCGCTGGTCCTGTTTGCCCCTGAAATCGTCATGGCGCCGGAAACGTCCGACCTTCCGCTGACCTTTCGCTGGCGACGGCGCAATTTCACCGTCGCAGGCACCACCGGCCCCGAACGCATCGCCCCCGAATGGTGGCTGAATGATCCGGCCTGGCGGTCGGGCATCCGTGACTATTGGCAGGTGGCCACATCCGAAGGGCCTCGGCTATGGCTGTTCCGCGCCCATGGGGGGCTGATGTCAGGGGGATGGTTCTGTCACGGGGTGTTCGACTGAACAGGAAACGGCCCCGTCAGCCACCATCGCCAGCGCGCAGAAACACCAGTCGGTTACCTTCCGACATCTCGGGCTGATATCGGTATCCGCCAAGATCGAAATCCCGCAGCCCCTCGA
Source organism: Paracoccaceae bacterium (assembly GCA_030950185.1). Classification (GTDB taxonomy): domain Bacteria; phylum Pseudomonadota; class Alphaproteobacteria; order Rhodobacterales; family Rhodobacteraceae; genus UBA5972. The sequence continues at coordinate 9,378 of JAUZRU010000009.1, forward strand.
TGCGGTCGATCCGGTTCTGGATGATGAAACGCGCCATCGCGCCCCGGGCCTTCTTGGCGTAGAAACTGACGATCCTTGCCTGTCCGTTGCGGTCCTCCATGAAGACCGGCGTGATGATGCGCAGGCGCAGCGCGTCGGGGCGCAGGGCGGTGAAATATTCGACCGAGGCACAATTCACCACGATATCGGCCTGCACATGGCGGGCCTGTTCTTCAAGCGCCCGCGCCAGCCGGTCGCCCCACCAGTCATACAGCGATTTTCCGCGCGCGCTGGCCAGACGGCTGCCCATTTCCAGGCGATAGGGCTGGATCAGATCCATCGGGCGCAGCAAGCCATACAGCCCCGAAAGGATGCGCAGATGATCCTGGGCATAGGCCATTTCATCGGCATCGAGCGAGGCCGCCTCGAGCCCGGCATAGGTATCGCCGGCAAAGGCCAGAGCGGCCGGCTTGACCGAATCCGCATCCGGGTCGGCCTGAAAGGCGCGAAACCAGCCCTGCGCATTGACAGCCAGCGCCTCGCTGATCTTCATCAGCTTGCGCAGGCCGTCCACATCCAGCGCGCCGGCAAGCCGGGACAGCGCAACCGCATCGTCCTGAAAGGCTGGCCGCGTTGGCGCAACCGGCAGGGGCGCGGGGCCGAAATCGAGCCGCTTGGCGGGTGAGATCACTGTCAGCATGTCCGTATCATTCCCCGCTGGTCAGAATTTCCATGAAACGCGGGCCGAATCTTTCGGCCCGTGCATCGCCCAGTATGCGGACGATGGCGGCAATGTCATCCGGGCGTTGCGCCGCAAGGCGGGCCAGTTCGCGGCTGGTGCAGCTCATCGGCTTGCCGGTGCCATCCTCGCCGCGGGCCAGCGCAATCTGCGCCTCTTGCAGCCGGTCGAACAGGCTGCCGCCCTTGCTGCCCGCCAGCTTACGCCGGGCGGGGTGCAGATCCGGCGCAGGCGCGCCATTGATGACCTCAAGAAAGGCGTCCCCGTATTTTTCCAGCTTTTTCGCCCCCACCCCGTTGAGGCGGGCAAATTCGTCCAGCGTTGCAGGCCGCAGGCTGGCCATCTCGATCAATGTGCGGTCGGGAAAGACCACATAGGCCGGCGCCTTCATCGCCTCGGCCAGCTCGCGGCGCTTTGCCTTGAGCGCGGCAAGCAGTGGTTCGTCCTCTTCGGCAACCAGCGCGCGGGGGGTGGTGCGGGTTGGGGTTGCCTTGATCGTGTCGCGGCGCAGCTCGATCTTCTGTTCTCCGCGCAGGATGGGACGCGCGGCCTGTGTCATGCGCAGCGCGCCGTGGCGGGCGGCGTCGGGGCGGATCAGGTCGTAACCCATCATCTGGCGGAATATGGCCTGCCATTCGCCCTTGCTCAGATCCGCCCCGACGCCAAAGGTGGGCAGGCTGTCATGGCCACGGGCGCGGATGCGGTCATTGGCAACCCCGCGCAGCAGGTCGATCAGATAGCCCGCGCCAAAGCCCTGATCGGTGCGCAGGATGGCCGACAGCGCCTTGCGCACGGGTTCGGTGCCGTCAAACAGCGCGGGCGGGTTGGCGCAGAGGTCGCAATTTCCACAAGCGTCGATTTCCTCGCCGAAATAGCGCAGCAGCACCCGTCGGCGGCAGTGGCGTGCCTCGGCCAGGCCCAGCAGGGCATTCAGGCGGGCGTGATCGGCCTCTTTGCGTTCGGGGGGCGCGAGGCCCTCGTCGATCTGGGCGCGGCGCAGGCGGATGTCATCGGCGCCATATAGCGTCAGCGTGTCGGCGGGCGCCCCGTCGCGGCCCGCGCGGCCGATTTCCTGATAATAGGCTTCGATGGATTTGGGCAGATCGGAATGGGCCACCCAGCGGATATCGGGCTTGTCCACGCCCATGCCAAAGGCGACCGTGGCGACCACGATCAGCCCGTCTTCCCGGCTGAAGCGGCTTTCGACGATCCGCCTTTCCGCAGCCTCCAGCCCCGCATGATAGGCAACCGCGTTGTGCCCCGCATCGGACAGGGCGCGCGCCAGGGTTTCGGTGCGGGCGCGGGTTGCGCAATAGACAATGCCCGACTGGCCCTTGCGCGCCCCGGCAAAGGCAAGGATCTGCTCGCGCGGCTTGTTCTTGGGCTGAAAGGCGAGCGTGATGTTGGGGCGGTCAAATCCGCGCAGAAAGGTTTCGGGTGCGATCCCGTCAAACAGGCGGGTGACGATCTCGGCCCGGGTTTCGGCATCGGCGGTGGCGGTAAAGGCCGCAAGCGGCAGGCCAAGACGGCGGCGCAGATCACCAATCCGCAGGTAGTCGGGGCGGAAATCATGGCCCCACTGGCTGACGCAATGGGCCTCGTCCACGGCCAGCAATGTCGTGTTCGCCCGCCGCAACAGGCGCTCGGTGCCGGGGTTGGCCAGACGCTCGGGCGCGATATAGAGCAGGCGCAAACTGCCATCATCCAGCGCCTGAAACAGTTCCTCGGTTTCCTCGTCGGTATTGCCGCTGGTCAGGGCGCCTGCATTGACGCCCAGCTCGCGCAGGGCGCGCACCTGGTCGCGCATCAGGGCAATCAGCGGCGAGATCACCACCGTCACCCCCTCGCGCGCCAGCGCCGGCAACTGATAGCACAGCGACTTTCCCCCACCCGTGGGCATGATCGCCAGCACGTTGCGACCCTGGCTGACGGCCTCGACAATTTCGCGCTGGCCAGGGCGGAAATGGTCGAAACCGAAGACGGAATGAAGAAGATCGTCGAGGTTGCTCACGTTGGTTCGGCTTGTCCCTGGCTGCATGCGGCGGACATTCACATATCGGGAATCGGCGGGCAAGGGCGTGATTGGTCAGACGGCATCGAACCGCAGCAGATGCACCCATGTGTCGCCATATCGGCGCGTGTCAAGCAGGGTGAAACCGGTGGGCGGTTGCTGGCGCGCGGCCTCTTCCCACACGACTTGTGCGCCGTCACACAGCCACCCACCCAAGGCCAGTGCCACAAGCGCCTTTTCCCCCAGCCCCTTGCCATAAGGCGGATCAAGGAACAGCAGGTCGAAAGGCGCATCTTCATTCCTGCCGGGGCGCGTGGCATCGCGCCGCAGCGCCTGCGCCACCTCGTCAGCCCGGCACAGCGCGATGTTCTGCGCAATCAGCGCCAACGCCTTGCGGCCCGTATCCATGAACAGAACCGAGGTCGCCCCGCGGCTCAGCGCCTCAAGCCCCAGCGCGCCGGTGCCGGCAAAGACATCCAGCACCCGCGCCCCCGCGATCACATCGCCCTGGCTGCCATTGACCAGCAGGTTGAATATGCTTTCGCGCACCCGGTCGGTGGTTGGCCGCAAATGCGCCGCCGCATCCCCCTTGCCCACCGAGGCCAGCCGCAGCCCGCGATATCTGCCGCCGATGATACGCATGTCAGGAAGGTTTCAGCAGCGATTTCAAATCGCTGCCCGCGTCGGCCACCAAGGCCTTGTCGGCGCTGCGCCCGGCCTCGATCAGCCGCTTGCCGATCATGTAGGCGCGCGGGTCATTCATGGCATCCACCGCCAGCAGGTGATCGCCCCGGTAATACCAGACCGACTGGCCCGTCTCGCCCTTGCGCGTGACGATATCGTCATAGCCCGTATTCAGCCCGGCGATCTGCAGCTTGACGTCATACTGGTCCGACCAGAACCACGGCCTGGCGACATAGGGCTTGCCTGCACCCAGCAGGTTTTCGGCGATGCATTCGGCGTGGTCGATGGCATTGGGTACCGATTCCAGCCGCAACCGCCCGCCCTGCCAGGGAAACGAGGCGCAATCGCCCGCCGCCCAGATATGGGGTGCACTGGTGCGGCCCTGTGCGTCGGTCCATATGCCGTTGTCGATCTTCAGCCCGGCCGCCTCGGCCAGATCGGTCGCGGGCGTGATCCCGACGCCGACGATCACGAAATCGGCGCTGACCGTGCTGCCATCGCTCAGCTCGGCGCCATCCACCCTGCCGTCGCCCGTCAGGCGCGCAAGGCCGACACCCTCGCGGATATCGACACCGTGGGCCTGGTGCAATTCGCGAAAGAAATCCGCGGTCTCGGGCGCGGCGACACGTTGCAGTATGCGCGCGGCCGCCTCGACCAGCACGACATGCAGCCCCTTGAGCGCGGCCACCGCCGCAGCCTCGAGCCCGATATAACCGCCGCCCACCACCAGCAAGCGCCGCCCCGGCGCAAATTCGGGCGCCATGGCATCGACATCGGCAAGCGTGCGCACGACATAAACCCCCTCAAGATCGCCGCCGATGGCAGCCGGCAGGCGGCGCGGGGTCGATCCGGTGGTCAGCACCAGTTCGTCATAGGGCAATTCCTCGCCCGCTATCCGCAGCACCTGCCGATCGGGGTCGATGGCATCAACCCGCGTGCCCGTGCGCAGGGTGATGTCGTTGTCGCCGTAGAAACTTTCGGGCCGCAGATACAGCCGTTCAAGCCCCATCTCGCCCAGCAGATATTTCTTGGAAAGCGGCGGGCGCTGATAGGGCGGCACGGGTTCATCGCCGATCAGGGTGATCCCGCCGTCAAAACCCAGCACGCGCAGCTTGGCCACCAGCGATGCACCCGCCTGCCCTGCCCCGACAACCACGATTTCCGTCATGTCACCCCCGCCAATTGATGCTTTCGTCTGCCCACCGAACCTATATCCTTGCCGCTTGAAAGGCCAATAACAAACAAGGGGAAGAAAAGATGATCAAGGTCGGAGACATGCTGCCCGATGCAACACTGATGCGCATTGGCGAAAACGGGCCGGAACAGGTCACCATCACCAGCCTGCGCGATGGCAAGAAACTGGTGATCTTTGGCCTGCCGGGGGCGTTCACGCGCACCTGTTCGGCCCTGCACCTGCCCGGTTTCATCCGCAACGCCGATGCCTTTCGCGCCAAGGGCGTCGATCACATCGTCTGCATTTCGGTGAATGATCCATTTGTGATGAAGGCGTGGGATGACGCGACCGGTGCCGCCGCGGCCGGGGTTGAACTGCTGGCCGACGGTGCATCGGAATTCACCAGGGCGGCGGGGCTTGCCTTTTCGTTGCCCGAGCTGGGTTTCATCAACCGCTGCCTTCGTTTTTCGGCATATGTCGAGGATGGCAGGATCAGCGCGCTCAACCTTGAAACCCAGTCCGGCGTTTGCGACCTGACCGCCGCTGAAACCCTGCTGGATCAGATCTGAGATCAGTCCAGCAGGCGATCCATCTTGCGGGCCAGCCGCACGTCGCGCAAGGAAAGCCCGTTGACATCATGGCTGGTCAGCGTGACTTCGACGCGATTGTAGACATTTGACCATTCGGGGTGATGATTCCATTTTTCGGCCCAGATGGCGGCGCGGGTCATCCAGCCCCAGGCGTCGATGAAGCTTTTGAATTCATAGGTCTTGCGGATCGCATCACGGCCTGCGACCATTTCCCACCCCGCATCGAACAAGGGGGGCAGTTCCTTTTCGCGGTCGCGCTCTTTCAGTTGATCACTCATTCATGGTCCTCTCCGCCCCGTCTGAAGGGGCCATAGCTTGTCATTATCTCGATCTCTTCATCCACTGCAACGCGTTCGTCCTTCAGGAACTGTGCCACCGCGCGGGCAAAGCCCGGATCCGCGATCCAGTGCAACGAATGTGTTTGCACCGGCATATAGCCGCGCGCAAGCTTGTGTTCGCCCTGCGCGCCGGCCTCGACCTTTTTCAGGCCGGCATTGATGGCATGTTCGATCGCCTGATAGTAACACACCTCGAAATGCAAAAAGGGGTGGTGTTCGACCGCCCCCCAATAACGCCCGAACAAGGTGTCGCGCCCGATCATGTTCATCGCGCCAGCCACCCAGCGCCCATCGCGCCGGCACATGACCAGCAACACGTCATTGCACATGGTTTCATGCAGCAGATCGAAAAAGCTGCGTGTCAGATAGGGGGTACCCCATTTGCGCGCGCCGGTATCCTGATAAAAGGCCCAGATCGCATCCCAATGTTCGGGTCTGATGTCGTCGCCCGAAAAACGGTGGATGGTGCCGCCGAATTGCCGGGCGCGCTGGCGCTCCTTTCGGATGGCCTTGCGCTTGCGCGACGACAGGCGCGACAGGAAATCGTCGAAATCCCCATAACCGTCATTGACCCAGTGGAATTGCTCGCCAATGCGGTGCATCAACCCCTGCGCCTTGCCTGCAGCGACTTCTTGCTCGGTGCAGAAGGTCACATGAAAGGACGACAGCCCGTTTTCCGATGCCAGAGCGATCGCCCCCTGAATCAAGGCGGCACGCCCCTGTTCTTCGAAACCCGGCGCGCAAAGAAACCGCCGCCCGGTGACAGGCGTGAACGGCACCGCCGATTGCAGCTTGGGGTAATAGCGTCCGCCTGCGGTTTCATAAGCGCGGGCCCAGGCGTGATCGAACACATATTCGCCCTGGCTGTGGCCCTTGACATATAGCGGCATCGCCGCGATCAGGCGCCCGGCCCGTTTCACCACCATGTGACGGGCCATCCAGCCGGTACCGGGGCCCACCGAACCGCTGTCTTCCAGTGCCTTCAGAAAGCGGTGCGTGGTGAAGGGGTCGTCAGGCGGCGCGCCTTCGGGGCAGGCCAGCGCATCCCATTGCCCTGCCGCAACGGCGTCGATCCCCCCAAGAACCGAAATTTCCAGCTTGTCCTGTTCAGTCATCCTGTACAGTCAGGCACAAAGCGGCGCGCTTGCCAAGCCTTGCACCCCCGGCCGCGACCATTTGCAATAACGCGCCTACCAGCCCGGCCCCGCCGTGGTGCCCCCGTCAACCGTCAGAACCGCCCCGGTGATCCACGCCGCCGAGTCCGACACCAGAAACAGCACCGCATGGGCAACGTCGTGCGCATCCCCAAGGCGGCCCAGCGGACAAGCGGCCTGCCAGCGGGCCACGCCTTCGGGCCAGTCGGCCTCGATCCCGTCCCGCGCGATCAATCCCGGTGCCACCGCATTGACCCGCAGGCCCTGCGCGCCGAATTCCACCGCCTGCACCCTGGTCAGGGCCTCGAGCGCTGCCTTGCTGGCGCCATAGCGCCCATGCCCCGGCGCGGGATGCCCGGCCTCGATGGACGAGATGTTGACGACGGCACCGCCACCGCCCTGTTCCGCCATGACGCGGGTCAACCCTTCGGCGGCGATCACGTTGGTTTTCAGCATCTCGTCAAAGCCGGCGTCCGTATCCATGCGCTGATCGGCGGCGCAGTTTACCAGGATATCCGGCCTGCCCAGAGAGGCCGCAACCCGCGCGAAAAGATCTGCGGCCGCGTCTGGTTCGCTGAAATCCGCCTCGAACGCCTCTGCCCCGGTGCCGTGTTCGGCAAGCCGGCCCAGCAGATCCTGCGGCGCGGCGCGGCGATACTGCAACGCCACTGCGGCGCCGGCCTCGGCCAGACAGGAGGCAATCGCGGCACCAATCCCGCCGCTGGCACCTGTCACCAGCGCGACCCTGCCCGCAAGGCCCGCGCCGCTCACAACGCGCCCTCGCTGATCATCCGCAACAATATGCGGCGGATGATGTCCCCACCGGTGGCGGCGTTCTCCAGCACCTCTTCCAGCGTGTCGGGCTGCTGGTCCGGCCCGCCGCTGGCATTGTTGGTCACGGCGGAAAAGCCCAGCACCCGCATGCCTGCGTGGTTGGCGGCAACAACCTCGAGCACCGTTGACATGCCAACCAGATCGCCGCCCGCCATGCGCAGAAAGCGCCGCTCGGCGCTGGTTTCGAATTCCGGCCCGTGAACGGCGGCATAGATGCCCTGTTCCAGCGCAACCCCCTCGGCTTGGGCGGCAGTCTGTGCGGCGACCCGCAGATCGGGGTCATAGGCACGCGACATGTCTGGAAAGCGCAGGCCCAGCCTGTCGTCATTCGGGCCCGCCAGCGGATGCACACCGAGAAAGCTGATATGATCCCGGATCAACACCGCCGCGCCGACCCGCAGATCGGGGCTCAGCGCGCCGGCCGCATTTGTCACCACATAGCTTTTCGCGCCCAGCGCCCGCATGACGTAAACCGGCAGCACGATGTCGTCGCCCTCCCAGCCCTCATACAGGTGAAACCGCCCGTTCTGCGCGACGACCGGCAAATCGCCCAGCATCCCCAGCAGCAATTCACCTGCATGTGACGGCGCGGTCGAGATGGGAAAGCCGGGCAGATCGGGATAGGCCAGACGCGCAACCACCCGGATATCGTCAAGAACCGGCCCCAGCCCGGTGCCGGTCACGATTGCCGCACGAGGAACGAAATCGGTGGCGCTGCGGATGGCGGCAACCACATCGTCAACGCGGGACGAAAATCCTTGCTTCATGCCCCGTCCTCCAGCGCGGCACGGATGCGTGGCTGCAAGGCCCGCACGCCTGCAACCAGCTCGTCCACATCCATCGTCAGCAACTGCCGATCCCTGACCACCTGCCGCCCCGAGACGAACACATCGCGCACATCGCCCCGCCCGGCGGCAAAGACCACATGGTTGATCGGGTCAAAGATGGGCGCGGCATGTGGCCCGGTGATATCCAGCAGAATGAAATCGGCCCGCTTGCCCGGCGTGATCGAACCCAGCCAGCTTTCGGCCGCCAGCGCACGCGCGCCATTGATCGTCGCCATCTGCAAAACCTCGCCAACCGGCATGGCAGTGGCGTCCTCGCGCACGCCCTTGTGCAGCGTTGCAGCCAACCGCATGGCAAGCCACATATCCATGTCATTGCCGCTGATCGGCCCGTCCGTGCCAAGGCACAGGCTGACCCCGCGCATCAGCATCTCGGGCACCGGCGCGATGCCCGACGCCAGCTTGAGATTGGACATCGGGTTATGCACCACATGGGTGCCGGTTCGGGCCAGAAGCTCCATCTCATCACAATCCACATGCACACAATGGGCCAGCACGGTGCGCGGCGACAATGCCCCCATGGCGCTGAGATGGCCGATCACGCTGCTGGCGTATTGCTTGCGGATGGTTTCCTGTTCGGCCCGCGTCTCGGCCGCATGGGTGCAGAAAAAGCCGCCCCTTTCGCGGGCAAGGTCCAGCGCCTCATGTATCCCCTTGGGGGCGACCGTATAGGTGCCGTGGGGCATCGTGCCGACGAACATCTCGTCATCATCGCCATGGCGGTCAAACAGCGCCTCCGCCTGCTCACGCCGATGCTCGGGGCCAAATCCGTCCATCCCCGGCGGGTCGAAAAATATCGCCCCCGACGCCAGCCGGATGCCGATTTCCTGCGCGGCGGCAAAGCTTTGATCCGCGTGCCAGAACATGTCCATGACCGTGGTCACGCCCCCCAGCAGCAGCTCGGCAAAGCCCAGCGCCGTGCCAAGGCGGCAATCATCGGGGTTGCCCAGAATGGCGGCCTCGGCCTTCCAGACGGTCTGCAACCATTCCTCAAGCGGCAGATCCTCGACCAGGCCCCGAAACAGGCTGTCTCCGCAATGGGCGTGCATGTTGATCAACCCCGGCATCAGGATGCGACCGGTCGCGTCGATTTCCCTGTCTGCGCCGGCAGCCATGTCGTCGGGCAGGTCGGCGCTCGCCCCGACCCAGACGATGTCGCGCCCTTCGACGACCATGGCACCATCGTCAATCACGGTTTCCTCGCGATCGCAGGTCACGATCACCGCATTCCTGACAACCAGCTTGCGTGTTTCGGCCATGTCCTACCTCATTCCATTGGCTGGAACATCATTCCTCGAAACACTGGCCGGCAATCAACCCCCTTGCGCGATTTTTTCGCGCGAGGCATCCTTGCGCCTGTCACAAATCCGTCATTTCCGCCCCGTGAGGCCCCCTTGTTCAAACATCTTCATGCCCCTGACGGGAAAGAGTTCTTTACCCGCGAACGCTGCCACATCACCGAACTGCTGAACGACCCCGCCCAGCCCGGCCTCTCGATCGCGCGCTGCCGGGTCGAGCCGGGCGTCACGACCGAGCTTCACCGCCTGTCAGGCACAGCCGAAACCTATCTGATCGAACGCGGGGCGGGGCTGATGGATGACGGAGCCGGCAACAGCTTTGTCGTGGGCGCGGGCGAGTGCGTGGTCATCCCCAAGGACCATCCGCAAAGAATAACCAATACCGGTGAAGGGGATCTGGTGTTTCTGGCGATCTGCACGCCCCGCTTCACCCCCGACTGCTATCAACCCGCCGAGGGGGAAAGCGCAACGGCATCGGAATAGACAGCCGGCACAAGGCCCGTGCTGCGGGCCAGATCATCCACCGCGTCAATGATGAAACGTGCCGTGTCATCGGTCATCAGATAGCTGAAATTCAGACGCACCCAACCCGGCTTGGCGGCGTCATCGCCTTTGGCGACACGGGCGCGCAATGCCTCGGATGTTGGACGATCCACTCCCAGCAGATGATGCCCGTAAGGCCCGGCACAGGAACATCCGCCGCGTGCCTGAATGCCGTAGCGGGCACTCAGCAGACGGGTGAATTCCTTATGGTCTGCCATCGCGCCATCGGCACCGCGCACGAGAAACGAAAATATCGGCAGCCGCGGCGCGCCGGTTTCGACACCAAGCAGGCGCATCTGCGGATTCCGCCCCCAGCGCGCCAGTGCCATTTCGTTGAAACGGGCCTCACGCGCCTCAATCGCCTGCTGGCCGATGGCATCCTTGGCCAGCATCACAAGGGCCGCACGAATGTCGCCCAGAATGTTGGGCGTGCCAGCCTCTTCGCGTTCGGCCAGATTGCCGACATAGTCATGCGCCCAGGGCGAGACATAGGCAACCGATCCTCCGCCCGGCCATGTCGGAGCAGTTGCCCGAACAGCCGAGTTGCGCAGGATCATCACGCCCGAAGCACCCGGCCCACCCGGAAACTTGTGCGCGGAAAATACCACCGCATCCTTTTCGGCGCCTGCGCCTGCTCCCTGCATGTCAATTTCAAGATAGGGCGCCCCGGCGGCGTAATCCCACACGGCCAGCGCCCCGTGGAATTTCAGCAGGCGGGTTACCGCATCGACATCGGTCAGAATGCCCGACACGTTCGAGGCGGCCGAAAATGCGCCGATCCTCAGATCATATTCGCGAAAGGCAATCAGGGCGGTTTCCAGCGCATCAAGGTCAGGCCCACCATTTTCGGCCTCGGGAATGTTCACGATGGTGGCACCGCTTTCGCGCCAGGGCAGGATGTTGGAGTGATGCTCGTAAGGCCCGAGAAACACCACCGCACGTTCGGCCTTGTGCACACCAAGCAGCGAAACCAGCCGGTTCAACCCCGCCGTCGCGCCAGAGCCGGCAAAGATGACACTGCAATCCGTGCCTGCATTGGTCAGTCTTGCAATGGTGGCGCGCGCCTGTTCGCGCAGCCCTGTCATGAAGCCACCGCAATGGGATTCCTCGGTATGGGAATTTGCGTAAAACGGCAGGATGCGTTCGCTGACAAATTCCTCGACCTGGCGCAACGCGCGGCCCGAGGCGACATAGTCGGCATAAACCAGCGGCACCGGGCCGCTTTCGCCCGGTATCATGATGCCTTCCCCAATCAGCCCGCGACGGATATCGGCAAGGGGATCATCCGATTGCAATGAGTGGCGAAATTCATCAAGCAGCATGGGAAACTCCTGTGGTTTCGCCAAGTTTCCTGCATAAATACGCAAATATCACCGCAATTTACTTGCATTTATAAAGTTATATGTTGTCATATGAATGTCTGATGACCAAAAAACTCGATCATATAGACCGCGCGATACTGACCGCCCTGCAACAGGATGCCGGGCTATCGCAACGCGCGCTGGCCGAAAAGGTGGGGCTTTCGCAAAACGCCTGCTGGCGGCGCCTGCAATCGCTGCACAAGGCCGGGATCATCACCGGCTCAAGCGTCACCCTTGATCGCAACAAGCTGGGGCTGGGGCTGGTGGTATTCGTAATGCTGCGAACAAGGCATCATTCGGCCGCGTGGCTGAAAGAATTTCGCCGCCATGTCGGCACCATCCCCGAGGTGACCGACTTTTTTCGCATCGGTGGCGATTACGATTATATGCTGCGGGTGGTGACGCAGGATATGGCCAGTTATGATGGCGTTTACCAAAGGCTGATTTCCAAGGTCGAACTGGATTCCGTGACGTCCTATTTCGCCATGGAAGCGATCATCGAACAAAGGCCGTTGCCCGTCTGAATGCCAAGGCAATCACCGCTTACGCCTTTTTCCACGCCTCCAGCTTTCGATACAGCGTGGATGGCGCCACCTCGAGCACCCGCGCGGCGCGTGAAACGGACCCGCCATTTCGGGCAAGGGTTTCCTCGATCACAAGGCGCTCGATTTCGGCCAGGGGACGACCGATCAGACCGTCAAGCTCTTGCCTGAGGCCGGCACCCTGCCCCGGACGCGCTGGCGTTCCGGCCGGATGTTGCGCGTCGCCCAGTTGAAGGATTTCCTCGGGCAGCATTGCGGCGGTGACGATTTCGCCATCGTTGAGCACCACCACATTGCGCAGCACGTTCAGCAACTGGCGGACATTGCCCGGCCAGGGCAGACGCAGAAACAGATCGCGCACCTCGTCATCCAGACGCCTGAATTTCCGCCCTTCTTCGTGGCTGAACTTCAGCAGCATCTCTTCGGCGATCTCGAGCACGTCCTGCCCGCGTTCGCGCAGGGGGGGCAGATGAATGGGCACGACATGCAGCCGATAGAACAGGTCTTCGCGCAGGCGGCCGCGGCGCACCTCTTCATGGGGGTCGCGGTTGGTCGCGCAGATGATCCGCACATCCACCTTGCGCGGAGTCGCGGCACCGACCGGCTGAATCGTCGATGTCTGAACAAAGCGCAACAGCTTGGTCTGCAGGCTCATATCCATTTCACAGATCTCATCCAGGAACAGCGTCCCCCGGTCGGCTGCGCCTGCCGCGCCGGTCTTGTCGGATATCGCCCCGGTAAACGCGCCCTTGAGATGGCCGAACACCTCGGATTCCAGCAAGTCCGACGGAATCGCACCGCAGTTCAGCGGCACGAACGGCCCTCGCGCCCGCAGCGAGGTCGCGTGAACGGCCTGTGCGCAAACTTCCTTGCCCGTGCCACTTTCTCCGGTGATGAACACGGTTGCGGTCGAACGGCTGATCGCGCTGATCCTGCGATAAACCTCGCGCATGAGGCGCGACGACCCGATGAACCCCTCGAACCGCCCGTCGGAAAGGGCCGAATCCAGTGCTTTCACATCGGGCGCCGGGCGTGTCTGTCTGAGGGCGGTGTCGATGACATTCAGAAGGCGCCCCTCGTCAAACGGCTTGACCAGAAATTCGACGGCGCCAGCCTGCATGGCCTCGACCGCCTTGTTGATGGACCCATTCGCCGTGATCACGATCACCCGCACGGTCGGATCCAGCGCCAGAATTTCGCGCATCAGATCCATGCCGTCGCGATCAGGCAGAACCAGATCAAGCAATATGACCCGTGGCTGCACCTCGTGAAACAGGCCCAGCCCCTCGCCGGCGGTGCCCGCCGTCACCACGTCGTGGCCAGCGCGCCGCAAGATGGCCTGATATACCATTTGCAGCGAAGGCATATCCTCGACCAGAAGCAGGGGCCGGTTTGTCATCCCGCCCCCCGACTGCCATCAGGGGCGGCCCCATCCGCCTGTTCGCCAAGGATGAAATCCTGCAATCGATCCAATCCCCTGAGGCATTTTTCACCCAGCCTGCGCACCGCATCGGCATCGTCGGCACGCGCTGCCGCGTTCAGGTCGCGCGCATCGCCCTGCAGACCGCTGGCACCGATTGCGCCAGCCACCGATATCAGCATATGGGTATTGGAACGAATGTCATTCATGTCGTTCTCTGCCAGGGCTGCACACAGACCCCTTTTCACGTTCCGGGTATCTTCCCCAAGCTTGTCAAGCAATTCGCCCCTGGCCTCGGGGCCGATGGTTTCGATCAATCTGTCATAGACCCGTCGGTCAATCAAATCATCTCCGCCCATGCGTTGGATGTCGTCTGGAGAGGCTTTCCTTTCCACCCCACCGGGGACATGGCCCAAAAAACGGCAGATCTCGTTTCCGAACCCCGCCAGGCTGAGCAGCGGCTTGGCGATGACGCCATCCGCCCCCGCCGCAGCGATGCGTTCGCGGTGTTTCTCCATGGCATAGGCCGTCAGCGCCACCAGAGGCATTTCGCCCAGGGGGGGATCCTTGGCGCGGATCTCGCGGATCAGCTCAAGCCCCGTCATGCGCGGCATTTCGATATCAAGCAGCGCAATGTCGAAATGGCCCGTTTCCAGAAACGACAGCGCCTCAAGCCCATCTGCGGCCATGACGTAATCGGCCCCCATGGCATCCAGCATATGCTTGACCACCAGCTGGTTGGTCAGGTTGTCCTCGGCCACAAGGATGCGCAGCCCTGTCAGATCGGGGATCGCCTCTTGCGCCATCTCTCCGGCGGGCCGACGGTCCCACCCGCCCGGTGGTATGCGAAAGACGGCTTCCACCCCACCCTGCTTGCGGTTATGGACATCAAGCGTAGCGCCCATATTTGCGGCAAGTTCGCGCGCGATGAACAGCCCCAGGCCACTTCCCGGCTTGTTCGAGCGCCCAGCCCTGGCTGCATAGCCATACAGCGAGCCAAGCGCTGCCGAGGAAATGCCGGGGCCTTCGTCAAGAACCCTGAAACACAGCGCGCCATCCGCCTCGACCGCGACCCGCAGCTCGACCTTGCCCTTGTCGGCAAACTTGATCGCGTTGCTGATCAGGTTCCCTGTGACGCGCTCCAGCGTCACCCGGTCAAGCGTCACCGCCTCGGGCAGCTCGTCGCCGGTCACGATCGCAAATCCCAACCCCTTTTCCGCCGCCCGCGCTTGCCAGCGTTTGCCGATCCCGTCCAGAAATGCGGCAAGCCCGACCGCAACCCGGTGCTGTGTCAGCGGCGCAACGCCAAGCGCCTCTTCCACGACATCGGGTTCCAGCAGCCGCGCCAGCGTCCTGCTGGCGGCGTCGATCCTGTCGAGCTGGGTGATGACCTTGTCGTCAAGACCTTGACGCTCTATCAGGCGCAACCCGCCCAGGATATCGGTCAGGGCCGAGCGCAGATCATGGGACAGCAGTGAAAGCCGCTCTTTCGGGCCCGCAACGGCAGGTGAGACGGCCCCGGCCGGTTTGTTCTGCTGTCTTTCTGTCACCGCTGTTTCCGCCTTCACGCCATTTGCCTGCCATTGCGCGGCTGGCAGGATGCGCCTATCCAACGCCCCCGTCGCCCGTCCGGCCGGTTGTGCCCTGCCGGGCAACCCGCCGGATGAATGGTGCCCGCCGGACGGTGTCGAGGTCAATGGGCAGCTGTATGACATCATCGAAAATATCCGGATTTGCGGGTTCGCCCAGCGCGACCAGCAAGGCGTCGGGGAACAGCTTTGCAAATTTTCGAACCTCGTCCACCTCGCGCATTCCGCCTGCCTCGATCATGACGACATCGGGCTGCACGCCCTCGGCCTCGGGATCAACAAAACTTACATTCTCGGCACGAAAGGCCGCCTTGCAGATCGCCGCCAGCGCAGCCGAGCGGCACGCCGCCAGAACCTGAACTCGGGGCAGATGAACCTGCTCTGCCGGAACCGAAACAACAACGGAAATACGGTCATGTTCCTGTATATCCAGCCTGGTTGTTCCGCCCATATGCCGGATCAGGCCACGCGCCACCGCAGGGCCCAGCGCCTCGGCAACCATCTGCTCCTTGCCGGCAGGTTCCCGCCCGACAATCAGGTCGGGGGCCCAGTCGCCGCCATCGCTGTGATAGCTGAAACTGATGACGGCCAGCAGGTTTCCCTGCTTCCACGAAACCTCAAGCGAGATATCACTGGTACCGGCGGTCTCAAGCACATAGCTACACAAATGTGTCAGCGCCTGACGCAAGCGCGCAAAGTCGCCAATCACCTGGCAAGAGATGTCACCGGTTGCTGTCGCTGAAAATGCGATGCCCTCGCGCGTGGCGACCGGCCCGAAAATGGCGCCAATGGCGTCGGCAAGGCGGGAAGGTTCGAAAGGTTGCGCCTGCAGGGAAAGACGGTTTTCTTCGAGTTCCGAAAAATCAAGGACATCCTCCAGCAAGCCGAGCATCTGCCGCCCTGACCTGTCGGCCTGATCCAGAAGGCGTTTGACATGATCGTTTGTGCGCTGCTGCCGTATCAGTGACAGCAGACCCAGGACACCGTTCAGAGGGGTTCTCAACTCGTGGCTCATCATCGCCAGGAATTGCGACTTGGCCTTGTTGGCGCGTCTGGATTCCTGCAGGAGTTTTTCATTCATTTCGGCCATGGCGCGGAACTGGCGCGTTTCCCTGGCAAAAAGCACCAGCATGACAAGGCTGGAAAAGACCGCGATGACCGATATGACAGTCAGCTGGGTTGCCCGGCGGGAAAGATCCTCGCGCAGCCCGGCATTGATCCTGGCCTCGCCATGCAGCACGCGCTGACTGAGACGCCGCAACAGATGGTTGAAGGGGGCTATCTGGCCGCGGATCCGTTCGGCCGCGCCGGTATTGCCCGGGCCGAGCGACGTTATTTCGGGCTCGATCCTGGCAAGGATGTCGGACAAGGCGGTCAGAACCTTCCCGCCGGGATCGTAATTCCGCAGTCTCTTGCCCACTGATCCCTGAGCGAACAGGGCGAGCCGGCTCCACAGGATATCAAAGCGCCGGTTGACATCGGCCGGCCCCACATCCCGTACTCCGGCCTCGAACTTGGCAAGCTCGCGGTCAAAGCGCATCAGCTCGACCTGCAGCTGGATCGCATCCCACAGGATGTTTTCGCGCCGCGTCACACGCATCTCTTCGACATTCGCGCGCACAAGCATGAATGTCGCCCCTGCCACCGAAATCGTCATCAGGATCACGATGATCCCAAGAACGTGAAAAAGTCGCGGGGCTTTCGTCACCGGTACAGGATTTTGTCAAGCTGCCAGACCAGGCGGCTGTTGAATACAGGATCGCGAAGCTCGGAAAAATCGCTCATCGGGTAGATGACCCATATCGGGCCTTTGTCCCGCACAGACAGTTCCTTGCCATCCATCGTCAATGCAAGAATTGGCTGATACTTGTCGAACTCGGACACCTGAACCTCGACTTCGTAATCATTCAGCGCGATCATACGCACGCTGGCAGCCCCATCCGCATTGCAGATCCGCAACAGATAGCTGATCCGAGGCCCGCGAAAGCGGCGCACACCATCTATGAATTCGTTGGCGGTCCTGATTTCGAACTGCGGCATTGCCTTCAGCTCGGCCAAGGTAAAGGATCTGGCGATTTCGGGCGCGCCGTCCCTTTCCACGGTCAGGACGACCTGCGCCGCAACGACCCCTGAAAACAGGGACAGCCACAGAAACGCAATCGCCGCGACTAATGAGTTCTTCATACCCTGACCGCCGTCCCTTTTGCCCCCAAGGCACAAGATTAACGGCAGGCCACGCCAAATGCCATAAAAATCTGAGAGGCCGCATTATACAGCCCTTTGGTTTTGCAGCACATTTCACGCCTGCCGAGAACGGGGCAGGGAAAACTCCCCCGCCCCTTGTTCATCATTTCGGGTAGCCCAGCCCCTTCAGCGCCTCGGTAATCTCGTCCAGAATGGCCGGGTCGTCGATGGTTGCGGGCATCTTCCATTCTTCGCCATCGGCGATCTTCGCCATGGTGCCGCGCAGGATCTTGCCCGAGCGCGTCTTGGGCAGGCGCTCGACCACGACGGCCAGCTTGAAGGCCGCAACGGGGCCGATGCGTTCGCGCACCAGCTGGATACATTCGGCCACGACCTCGTCGGAACTGCGCCCCGCGCCGGCGTTCAGGCAAAGAAAGCCCATGGGCAACTGCCCCTTGAGTGCATCCTTGACGCCGATTACCGCACATTCCGCGACATCCGGGTGGCTGGCAAGAACCTCTTCCATGGCGCCGGTAGACAGACGATGGCCCGCGACATTGATCACGTCATCGGTGCGCGCCATGATGTAGAGATAGCCGTCGTCGTCCTTGTAACCCGCATCGCCGGTTTCGTAATAGCCGGGGAAGGTGGACAGGTAGGATTTCCTGTAACGTTCATCCGCCTGCCACAATGTCGGCAGCGTGCCCGGCGGCAGCGGCAGCTTGACCACGATCGCGCCCAGCTCGCCCGCGCCCAGCTCATGCCCGTCATCGTCCAGCACCCGCACGTCATAGCCCGGCATGGGCACGCCGGGCGAGCCCTCCTTGATCGGAAGCAACTCGATCCCCACGGGGTTTGCGGCAATCGCCCAACCGGTTTCGGTTTGCCACCAGTGGTCGATCACCGGCACGCCCAGCTTGTCTTCGGCCCAGTGGAGGGTGTCCGGGTCGGTGCGCTCGCCGGCCAGAAACAGGGTTTGCAGGCAGGACAGGTCGTATTTTGCGATGAATTCGCCGTCCGGGTCGATTCGCTTGATGGCGCGAAATGCGGTCGGAGCGGTAAACAGCGCCTTGACACCATATTCGGAGATCACCCGCCAAAAGGTGCCGGCATCGGGGGTGCCCACGGGCTTGCCTTCGAACAGGATCGAGGTACTGCCCTGGATCAGCGGCGCATAGCAGATATAGCTGTGCCCCACGACCCAGCCCACGTCAGAGGCCGCCCAGAACACATCGCCCGGATCAATGCCGTAGATGGCCTTCATGCTCCAATGCAGGGCGACCAGATGGCCGGCATTGGGGCGCACCACGCCCTTGGGCTGGCCGGTGGTGCCCGAGGTGTAGAGGATATAGACTGGATCATCCCCGCGCAGGGTCACGCATTCGGCGGGCGCGGCGCCTTGCTGAAAGGCGTCCCATTCGAAATCGCGCCCCTCGATCAGGGGGGCGCGCTCCATTTCGCGTTGCAGGATAACGCAGAAATCGGGCTTGTGTTCGGCCATCTCGATGGCACCATCCAGCAGCGGCTTGTAGGCGATGACGCGGCCCGGCTCGATCCCGCAAGAGGCGGCGATCACCGCCTTGGGGCGCGCATCATCGATGCGCGTGGCCAGCTCGTTGGCGGCAAATCCGCCGAACACGACCGAATGGATGGCCCCGATGCGTGCACAGGCCAGCATGGCGACCACGGCCTCGGGCACCATCGGCATGTAGATCACCACCCGGTCGCCCCTGGCTACGCCGCGCGCCTGCAGGGCGCCGGCCAGCAGGGCGACGCGGTCGCGCATCTGGGCATATGTGAATTTCGCCTTTTTCCCGGTTACCGGGCTGTCATAGATGATCGCCACCCGGTCGCCATTGCCCGCCTCGACATGGCGGTCCAGCGCGTTCCAGCAGGTGTTGACCTCGGCATCCTTGAACCATTCGTAAAAAGGGGCGTTTTCGTCAAACAGCGCGCGCGAGGGCGGCTTGACCCAGTCGATCGCCTCGGCCGCCTTCATCCAGAAGCCTTCGGGATCGCTCTTCCAGCTTTCATAAACCTCCCGGTAACCCATCACTCATTCCTCCGTTCATCCGTAATGTTGCACCGGCGTCCCCGCCAGGGCCGCGATGTTCAGCAGGCCCCGCGCCGAAATTGCGGGCGTAACGATATGCGCCCGGTTGCCCATTCCCATCAGGATCGGGCCGACCTCCAGCCCGTGGGCCGAAATCTTGAGTACGTTCTTGACCCCGCTTGCCGCGTCGGTCGAGGCAAAGACAAGCACATTGGCCGGGTCGTCAAAGCGCGCATCCGGCAGCAGCCGCGCGCGCAGTTCCGGGTCGAGCGCCGCGTCTGCGTGCATTTCGCCTTCGTAGCAGAAATCGCGTTCCTCGGCGTCCAGTATGGCCAGCGCCGCACGCATCCGCCGACCGCTGTCGGTATCGAGATTGCCGAATTGAGAATGCGAGCACAGGGCGATCCGGGGTTCGACACCAAAACGGCGCACATGGCGCGCGGCGGCAATCACGCATTCGGCGATCTGCTCGGCGCTGGGCTCGGGATTGACCTGGGTGTCGGCCACAAACAACGGGCCGTTTTCCATGATCATCAGCGACAGCGCGCCGACCGGGTGCAGCCCGTCAGTGGCAAGAACCTGGCTGACATAGTTGAGATGCCACAGATATTGCCCGAAAGTGCCGCAGATCAGGCTGTCGGCCTCGCCGCGATGCACCATGACCGCACCGATTGCCGTGGTATTGGTGCGCAAGATCGCCTTGGCCAGATCGGGTGTCACGCCCCGGCGTTTCATGATCTGGTGGTAGGTGTTCCAATATTCGCGGAAACGGGGGTCGAATTCCGGGTTCACCAGGTCGAAATGCTCGCCCTCGCGGATCTTGAGGCCAAAACGTTCGATCCGCCGTTCGACCACCTCGGGGCGGCCGATCAGGATCGGACGATCGACATTTTCCTCGACCATGGCGCTGGCGGCGCGCAAGACGCGCTCGTCCTCGCCCTCGGCAAAAACGATGCGGCGATCGGCGCTGCGGGCGGCGTCGAAAACCGGCCGCATGATCATGGATGAACGGAACACCGCGCCTTCCAGACGCTCGCGATAGGCCCGCATGTCGGCAATGGGTCGGGTCGCGACACCGCTTTTCATCGCCGCTTCGGCGACAGCGCCCGCAATGCTGGCCATCAGGCGCGGGTCAAAGGGTTTCGGAATCAGGTAATCGGGGCCAAAGCTCATCTGTTCGCCCTGATAGGCGGCGGCGGCCTCGGCGCTGGTGGTCTGGCGGGCAAGTTCGGCAATGCCGTGGATGCAGGCCAGCTGCATGTCGTCGTTTATCTCGGTCGCCCCAACATCCAGTGCGCCGCGAAAGATGAACGGGAAACACAACACATTGTTGACCTGGTTGGGAAAGTCGGATCGCCCCGTGGCAATGATCGCTTCGGGGCGGACCGTTTTTACCTCGTCGGGCAGGATTTCCGGTGTGGGGTTGGCCAGCGCGAAGATGATCGGATGGTCGGCCATTTTCGCAACTTGCGCGGGCTTCAGAACGCCGGGGCCGGAAAGACCAAGAAACAGATCGGCCCCTTCGATCACATCGTCTAGCGTGCGCAGGTCGGTCTCTTGCGCATATTCCGCCTTTTGGGCGGTCATCTCGGCCTCCCGGCCCTTGTAGACCAGACCGGCTATGTCACACAGCCAGACATTTTCGCGCCGCACACCCAGTTTGAGCAGCATGTTCAGACAGGCGATCCCGGCCGCGCCCCCGCCGGTGGACACCACCTTGATTTCGTCGAACCGCTTGCCCGCGATTTGCAGCGCGTTGGTTGCCGCGGCGCCAACGACGATGGCCGTGCCGTGCTGGTCGTCATGAAAGACCGGGATGTTCATGCGTTCGCGGCAGATGCGTTCGACGATAAAGCAATCGGGCGCCTTGATGTCTTCGAGGTTGATCGCGCCAAAGGCGGGTTCCAGTGAACAGACGATATCAGCCAGACGCTCGGGGTCGGATTCGTTCAGTTCCAGATCGAAACAGTCGATGCCCGCGAATTTCTTGAACAGAACTGCCTTGCCTTCCATCACGGGTTTGGCGGCCAGCGGGCCGATATTGCCCAGCCCCAGCACGGCGGTGCCATTGGTCACCACCGCGACAAGGTTGGCCCGCGCCGTATAGCGCGCCGCCGAAGCCGGGTCGGCAACGATATCGTTGCAGGCCTCGGCCACACCTGGTGAATAGGCCCGTGCCAGATCACGCCCGTTGGCAAGGGGCTTGGTTGCACGGATTTCCAGCTTTCCGGGTTTCGGAAACTCGTGATATTCCAGCGCCGCCTTGCGCAGATTGTCAGTCGGCCGTTCGGTCATGGATCTACCCTCTGTTCATGGTGGCATATATGGTTCACCGTTAAACCATCTGGTTCAGAGGGCAAGTAAAATTGCCAATTTGCATGCGCTGACTTGAATCCACCGGTTTTGCCCCCACATTTCTGCGAACGACAACCAGAAATGACAGGAAATCCATGCTGCTTGCTGCACTCGACCGCTTCTTCCGCCATGAGGCTGCCGGAGGCATCCTGTTGATACTGTCCGCCGCGGCCGCGCTGGCCGTCGCAAATTCCGGGCTTGCCGGCACATATGACAGCTTTCTCAATACTTATTTCACCGTTTCCCTTGGCGACGCTGGCCTGTCGAAACCGCTGATCCTGTGGATCAATGACGGGTTGATGGCGATCTTCTTTTTCCTGATCGGGCTGGAACTCAAACGCGAGATCATGGAAGGCAAGCTGAAGAACCCGCGCGACGTCGTGTTGCCGGGGCTGGCGGCCGTTGGTGGCATGGCGGTTCCGGCGTTGATATATCTGCTGCTGAATGGCGGCGTCCCCGAAAACCTGCGCGGCTGGGCGATACCGTCGGCGACCGATATCGCATTCGCGCTGGGCGTGCTCGCGCTGTTGGGCAAGCGCGCGCCGGCCAGCCTCAAGGTGTTTCTGCTGACGCTGGCCATTCTTGATGACATGGGCGCGATCATCATCATCGCGCTGTTCTATACCTCGGAACTGAGCATGACGCATCTGGCACTGGCCGCGCTGCCGATTGCCGGCATGGCGTGGCTCAACCTGCGCGGTGCACATCGGGTGGCGCCCACGCTGCTGCTGGGCCTCATGCTGTGGGTGCTGGTGTTGAAATCCGGCGTACATGCCACACTTGCAGGCGTTGTTGTCGCCTTTTTCATCCCACTGAAGGACAAGCACGGAAAATCGCCCCTGCATGCGCTGGAAGACGGGCTTGCGCCCTATGTCCTTTACCTGATCGTGCCGCTTTTCGCCTTTGCCAATGCGGGCGTCACCCTGACCGGGATCAGTTTCGCCGACCTGCTTGCACCGCTGCCACTGGGCATCGCTGCCGGCCTTGTCATCGGCAAGCAGCTGGGCGTGTTCGGTTTTACCTGGGCGCTGGTCAAGATGGGAATCGTGCGCCTGCCCCATGGCGCGGGCTGGGTTCATATCTACGGGCTGGCCTGCCTTGCCGGCATCGGCTTTACCATGTCGCTGTTCATCGGCGGGTTGAGTTTCGACAACCCCGAACAGATGAACGCCGTGCGCCTTGGGGTGCTGAGCGGGTCGGCCATATCGGCGGTGCTGGGCTATCTGGTGCTGTATTTCGCCGGCAACAAGAGCGCCGAGCTTGCCGAGACGGCCTGAGCCATCACCACCTGTCGCATCAACGGCCATGCTTATGACCGCCCTTCGTGTCATCCGCGCACCTCGCGGATGATCGACAGGATGTTCTTTGCCGCCTCGGGAATGTTGGTGCCGGGGCCAAAGATCGCCTTGACCCCCGCCTTGTACAGGAAATCGTAATCCTGCTGGGGGATCACGCCGCCGCAGATCACGATGATGTCGTCAGCGCCCTGTTCGCGCAACGCCTCGACCAGCTTGGGTGCCAGCGTCTTGTGGCCCGCGGCCTGGCTGCTGATCCCGACCACATGCACGTCATTGTCGATGGCATCCTGCGCGGCCTCTTCCGGGGTCTGGAAAAGGGGGCCCACATCGACGTCAAAGCCGATATCGGCAAAAGCGGTGGCGATCACCTTGGCGCCGCGGTCATGGCCATCCTGGCCCATCTTGACCACCAGCATACGCGGGCGGCGGCCCTCGGTTGCGGCGAATTCCTCGACCTCGCGCTGGATTTCGGCGAAGCCTTCGTCGCCTTCATAGGCCGCGCCATAGACGCCGGACAATGTTTTCACCTCGGCCCGATGCCGTCCGAATGCTTTTTCCATGGCGTCCGATATCTCCCCTACGGTTGCGCGGGCGCGTGCCGCCGCGACAGCAAGCTCCAGCAGATTGCCCTTGCCCGAACGCGCCGCCCCTTCAAGCGCATCAAGCGCCGCCTGACAGGCATCTGCGTCGCGTGTTGCACGAATCTGCTTCAGCCGCGCAATCTGGGAATCGCGGACCGCGCTGTTGTCGATCTCGCGGACATCGACCTCGGGCTCGTGCTCGGCGCGGAACTTGTTGACCCCCACGATCACCTCTTCACCGCGGTCGATGGCGGCCTGGCGGCGCGCGGCGGCCTCTTCGATGCGCAGTTTCGGCATGCCGCTGGCAACAGCCTTGGTCATACCGCCCATTTCGTCAACCTCGTCCAGAATTTCGGTCGCCGCATCTACAAGGTCGGCCGTCAGCTTTTCGATGTAATACGACCCGGCCAACGGGTCGACAACATGGGTCACCCCGGTTTCGTTTTGCAGGATCAGCTGGGTATTGCGCGCAATGCGAGCCGAAAATTCGGTGGGCAGCGCGATTGCCTCGTCAAAAGAGTTGGTGTGCAGGCTTTGCGTACCCCCCAGAACCGCGCTCATCGCCTCATAGGCCGTGCGCACGATGTTGTTGTAGGGATCCTGTTCCTGCAAGCTGACACCCGAAGTCTGACAATGGGTGCGCAGCATCTTGGAGCGTTCCGATTTCGCGCCAAACCCCTCCATGATGCGGGCCCACAACACGCGGGCCGCGCGCAGCTTGGCAATTTCCATGAAGAAATTCATGCCTATGGCAAAAAAGAAGCTCAACCTTCCTGCGAAGGCATCGACATCCATGCCACGCTCGATCGCGGCGCGCACATATTCCTTGCCGTCGGCAAGGGTAAAGGCCAGTTCCTGCACAAGCGTCGCACCGGCCTCTTGCATGTGATAGCCGCTGATGGAAATCGAGTTGAACCGCGGCATTTTATTAGAAGTGTATTCAATGATGTCGGCAACGATCCGCATGCTGGGCTCGGGCGGATAGATATAGGTATTGCGCACCATGAATTCCTTGAGGATGTCGTTCTGGATGGTGCCCGACAGCTGTTCCTGCGCCACCCCCTGTTCCTCGCCCGCGACGATGAAACTGGCCAGCACCGGGATCACCGCGCCGTTCATCGTCATGCTGACCGAAACCTTGTCCAGAGGGATGCCGTCAAACAGGATCTTCATGTCCTCGACACTGTCGATGGCCACGCCGGCCTTTCCCACATCGCCGACCACACGCGGATGGTCGCTGTCATAACCGCGATGGGTTGCCAGGTCGAAGGCGACCGAAACCCCCTGCTGCCCGCCGGCCAGCGCCTGACGGTAAAAGGCATTGCTTTCCTCGGCGGTGGAAAAGCCCGCATATTGGCGGATCGTCCAGGGCCGGCCCGCATACATGGTGGCCTTGACGCCCCGCGCAAATGGGGAAAAGCCCGGCAGATTGCCAAGGGTATCGAGACCTTCCAGGTCGCCCTCGGTGTAAAGCGGCTTGACGGTGATGCCTTCGGGCGTGTGCCAATCGAGATCCTCCAGCGGCCTGCCCCGCAGTTCCCTTTCGGCCAGCTTCTTCCAGTCTTCCAGCTTGTCGCTCATGCTGTCCCTCGCATTTCGGATTGGGTGTCGCCCGCAAAGCGGGGCATCATCATTGCCGGGCCCTGGCCAACGCCATTGCTGCGCAGCCAGGCAATGTCGTCCCGGTATTTGCGCATCAGCACTTCCTGCTGAGCGGAATCGAACGGCATGAACCGCCCGCGCCCTGCCGGGATGCGGGCAGCGCCACCGGCATCGCCACGCGCAAGCAACGCCGCCCGCAGCGCGTTCCGGTCTGGCGAGGCATTCACCCGCTCGCCGGCAACTGTGCTCAGGCCCCGGCCTGTGCCGGTCAACACCCGCAACTGCGCCGAGGGGCGGCCCTTCAGGCGGTCGAATTCCCACACCACCATCCTGGCAAGGGGAAATGCCGCCGCTACCTGTGAAACGACTTGCCGCCAGCTGCCCGGCTGGGCAACCAGCCTGTCAAGATCACCGTGCCGGGGCGCGGGATCGCCTGCATTGATGGCATAGGCAAGCGCCGAGGCCCAGTAATCGGGATAGGGGCGAATGCAGATGCCGACCCGCGTGCAATGCGCGCCGAAAATCCGCGAAAAACGGGAAAGCCGTTGTGGCAAATCGGGATACAAAACCCCCATGCGCAGGTTACGCCGGACCGAGCCAAGGATATTTTCCTCGCTGATCAACAGCTGCCGACACCCCTGCGCTGCAAGCTGTCCCATCTGGTCTGCGATCATGTCGGCGCTGCGGTTGATCCTGCGTTCGGTCAACTGCCTGTCCTTTTCCGGCCCGTCCAGCAGTCCGGCAAAAAGATCACCCCTGGTATCGCCCGGCAACCAGCAGGCCAGCCCGCGGCGCATCAGACGAAAACGGTCCTGCCACAGCGCCCTTTGCAGCGCCGTTGTGCCGGTGCGATGCGCGCCGATATGCAGGAACACCTCGAGCAAGTGCCGACCCCATTTTGCCAGCGAGGCCCCACGCCCCGCGCCATATGCAAGCAAAAGCAACATTAAATGGCACCTCTGAGCCGAGGTTTAACAAACAGCGCCGATTGCCCCTTGGAAAGCAGACAAATAAGCCCAATATGAATCGAATACGGAGGATTCATGAAACCGCTGACCCTGCTGGCCACCGCGCTGACATTTGCCCTGATTCTGCCGACGGGCACATCGGCGCAGGACACCAACCCTTTGGCCGAATATGCCTGGATCAAGCGCCCGCTTGTGATCTTTGCCGATTCCGCCAACGACCCGCGATTCCAGCGGCAGATGAAGCTGCTTGAAGATGACCCGAAATCGCTTGCAGAACGCGATGTCGTCATCCTGACCGATACCGACCCTGCTGCCCGCAGCCCGCTGCGGCTGAAACTGCGGCCGCGCGGTTTCATGCTGGTATTGATCGCCAAGGACGGCAAGATCGCCTTTCGCAAGCCCCTGCCCCGAACGGTGCGCGAAATCAGCCGCGCCATCGACAAGATGCCCATGCGCCTTGACGAGATGAAGGAAAAGCGCGGCATCAGGGACTGAACGCGCGCAAACGCCCCCCCGGCTGTGTGCCGGGGATGGTGCAAACCCGAAAGCGGTTGCGCAGCACTCATTCCTTTACCCTCATTCGAACTCCATGATCACGTCGTCCACCGCCAGGGAATCTCCGGCGACCGCATTGATCTTGGCAACCACGCCCTTGCGTTCGGCGCGCAGCACGTTTTCCATCTTCATGGCCTCGACCGTGCACAGGATCTGCCCTTCTTCCACGGCCTGCCCTTCTTCGACCGCGACCGACACCATCAGCCCCGGCATCGGGCAGAGCAGCATTTTCGATGTGTCCGGCGGGGTCTTTTCGATCATGTGTTTCGACAGCTCGAACATGCGCGGCGTGCGCACCAGCACCCGCAGGTCGGCCCCACGGTGGCGCATGCGATAACCATTCGGAATACGCGCGACCTTGGCCACAAGGCGTTCGTCATTGACCGACAATATCGCCAGCGGGTTGCCCGGCAGCCAGTCGGAGGTCACCCGATATGCGCCGCCATCGTCGAATGTGACCGTGGCGCCCTGGCGATCGGCCTCGATGGTCACGGGCCAGTCATGGCCGCTGATCGAAATCACCCAGTCGCTGCCGACCTCGCGTTCATGGTTGTCCATGGTGCCGGAAATGCGGGCATCGCGGATTTCCTGCACCCGGTACATGGCGGCGGCACTTGCGGCCAGACGGCGCAACTCGGCCTCGGGCAGCTCGACCCCGTTGAAACCATCGGGGAACACCTCGTCGATAAATGCGGTGGTCATCTCGCCTGCGGTAAATTTCGGGTGGTCCATCACCGCCGAAAGGAACGGGATGTTGTGGCCGATGCCCTCGACCTCGAATTCATCCAGCGCGATCCGCATGGTTTCGATGGCAGCGGCGCGATCCGGCCCCCATGTGCACAGCTTGGCGATCATGGGGTCGTAGAACATGCTGATTTCGCCGCCTTCGAACACGCCGGTATCGTTGCGGATGATCTCGGTGTCCGACACATGCTCGGCCGGCGGGCGATAGCGTACCAGCCGCCCCGTAGAGGGCAGAAAGTTGCGATAGGGATCTTCGGCATAAAGCCGGCTTTCGATGGCCCAGCCATTGATGCCCACGTCATCCTGGGTGATCGACAGCTTTTCGCCCGCCGCAACCCGGATCATCTGTTCGACAAGGTCGATGCCGGTAATCAGTTCGGTCACGGGGTGCTCTACCTGAAGGCGCGTGTTCATTTCCAGGAAATAGAAATTGCGTTCGCCATCGACGATGAATTCCACCGTGCCGGCGCTGGAATAGTCCACTGCCCGCGACAAGGCGACGGCCTGTTCGCCCATGGCGCGACGGGTTTGAGCATCGAGGAAGGGCGAGGGCGCCTCTTCGATCACCTTCTGGTTCCGCCGCTGGATCGAACACTCGCGCTCGTTCAGCCAGATGCAGTTGCCATGGGTGTCGCCCAGAACCTGAATTTCGATATGCCGCGGCTGGGTAATGAATTTCTCGATAAAGATACGGTCATCGCCGAAACTGCTGGCAGCCTCGTTTTTCGAACTCTGGAACCCCTCGCGTGCCTCGTCATCGTTCCAGGCAATGCGCATCCCCTTGCCGCCGCCCCCGGCGCTGGCCTTGATCATCACCGGATAGCCGATCTCGCGGCTGATCCTGACCGCCTCTTCGGCATCCTCGATCAGCCCCATATAGCCGGGCACCGTGGAAACGCCCGCTTCGGCCGCCAGTTTCTTGGACGTGATCTTGTCGCCCATCGCCTGAATGGCGCCCACGGGCGGGCCAATGAAGGCGATATTTTCAGCCGCCAGAGCCTCGGCAAAACGGGGATTTTCGGACAGGAAGCCATAGCCCGGATGCACGGCCTCGGCACCGGTCTGGCGCACCGCGTCAAGGATGCGCTCCATCACCAGATAGCTTTCGCTGGCCGGCGGCGGGCCGATATGCACCGCCTCGTCGGCCATTTCCACATGCAGCGCGTTCTTGTCGGCGTCCGAATAGACCGCAACCGTTGCAATCCCCATCTTGCGGGCCGTCTTGATGACCCGGCAGGCAATTTCACCGCGGTTGGCGATCAGGATTTTCTTGAACATCAGGCAACATCCCTTGTTGTCGGCGCAGCAGTCTGCGTGGCCGGGTGTATTCGGAACGAAAGGGTCGAAAAAGCTGTGGCAATGCCCACAGGATCGCGGGCAAAGAAACGGGCCCGGCCGAAACAACGACCAGACCCGGAAGGCAGGGAAGGGTAATCTCTGAAACGAGGTGCAACAAAGGCCATGAACGCCCTTGCCACATCACGATCATAGGCCATGGTTCCAGCACCACCAAAACCTGTTTCAGGGCGCGGGTCGATCTCGGCCAATTCCTGCCGTCCAGCGAGTTTCATAAGCGAAATCATGCCGAATCTTCCCCCTGATCCTCGGAAAACACCTCGGGGAAGGAGGCGCGTGCGCGGCTCACGTCGATCTTCAGCAGCGCATCATAGCTGCGGTTGTCGAACGGCTCTTCCGCCGGCACCACCTCGCGGCCGAACAGCCATGACAGACGACCGGCGTCCAGATTGCCGCGCTCGAAGGGTTCTTCGCCGAAATGCTCCCACAGGGCGGCCATGAAGGCCGCATCGGCCCTGCGATCGGCCGGGCGACGATCGGCATAGCGTTCACGGCGAATGATTGGCGTCGCGCCCTTGGGATTGGCCCGCCGGATGGTAAACTGAAAGTCGCTGCTGGGCAGGCGCGACGGAAATCCGCGATGCTTCAGCATGGCACACCACCGCTGGTCGAGTATTTCATTGCCATTCGCAACTGCCTCCGGTGATGTCATATGCATTCATGTATTGGGTGACGTTGGCGTCAGACGCGCCACGCGCGATGGGCGCATTCATCAGATTGACGATCACCTGACTTACACCGCCGCCAGTCACGCGCGCAACCTCAAGCCCCATGCCCTTGCACAAGCTGTCGAGATCATCCGCGACATCGTCAAAGCTGCGCTTGCCCTTTTCCTTGCCGATCTCGGGGGCAAGAAAGCGCAGGATCAGCCATGTCTGAACCGTTCCATCGGGCTGGCGGTGATCTTCCCACAGAAATTCATAGGGCAGCAGATACTGCCCCGACGGCACTGACACCCCTTGGGCATGAACGGCCGGCGACAACAATACAAACCCGGCCACCATGAACGATGATAAAGCCCTTGTCGCCGCTGCCCTCATCCGAACCCCCATGACAGGAAACCCAGCGCGCTGACGGCCCAGAACAACACCCATTGCGGCATCTGCGCGACGCTGAAGCCCCCGCGCCGCATCTGAACAAAGGACGCCACCCCCAGCCAATAGGCATAGACCGTGCAGAACATTGCCAGCGGCATGAAATCAGGACGCCACAGCGGCGAAATGAACCCGAGCGCCAGCATCGCCATGGTCACGGCGCCCCAGTTCCACGAAAAGATCAGGGTGTTGCGTGGCACCTCATGCATGTCGCACTGGGTCAGAGGCACCACGATCAACCGCCTGCCGCGCGTGACATGCAGGATCAGCCCGAACAGGGACAACAGGGATGCAAGTATCAGAAAAAGCCAGGTCAAATCATACCCTCCGAACAGAAAAAGGAAACATTCATCAATGAAATCATGTATGTAGGCAGCCCCGGCTTGCGCAGGACCAATACCCCGGAAACGATTGCACGTGGCGCCAGCACACTCCGGGTGTCGCGCGGTCCGCCTAGTCGTCTTCGCGCAGATTCATGACGGCAACGCCCATGGCGACACCGCCGAAGGTCAGACCCGTCTGAAAGAACAGCAGAAAGGTTGCGACCCCGCTTTCGTCGCGGGCCAGCAATGTGCCAACCCCAAGAAAATCGGTGTAGATCAGTGCCAGCACAAAGACGCAGCCCAGCACGATACCCCACGCCGCATGCAGCGCGAGGAACCTGACCAGCAAGGGAAGTTTCGGCTTTTTCATGCCCTGAAACTAAAGCGCCTGCCGCCATCCCGCAACGGGGCGCGACAAAAAGCACGGGGTCACGAAACCGGAATGTCCTCATGCCTTTTCCTCCTTGCCCTGCAAGATACAACTGCCCCCCTTGCGCAGGAAGTCGCGCCGCTGCCAATGGCCGTAACGGAATATCGGCAAATCAATACTCAGCCGCCACGCCTTGACCGAAATATGTATGAAATCGCCCTCGAGGTCGTTTACCGATCTGGGTGGCGGATCCGCAATGACCGCGTTGCAGGCAAACTTGTAAGGAAAGTCGTCAAGCGGCGGCACGTCGCCCTTGCCGTTCCATGCAAACGAAATGACGACCTTTCTGCCTTTATCCTCGCCCACCGATTTTTCGACCTGAAAGATTTTCCATCGGTCCAGCGGTGGCGGATACGGGGGAAAATACCATGTCTTGCCGTTCGGGGAATCACACGCGCCATCACGCACGGCAACACGAAACGGCTGAGGGAGATGCTGATCCAGATTCCTGCCGCCAATAATATCGATCTGCACACGGTACACGCGCTTGCGATAGATCGGGCCGACCGGGTTGTCTGGATGGCTGGCCAGATGCATGAGCAAAGTACCGCACATGCCGCGCAAGATGGCTGCGTCAAGCTTGACACGACCTCCCGGCCCCAAAACCGGAATGAAGGTCGCGTCTATTCCAGTCCACTCGCCAATACGCACAACCCGCAGGTCACGCACACCCCAGTTCCACATCGCCGCGTGCAACGAAAACTGAATGCGTGCCTTGTCGCGGACAAGTCCGGGTGCACCCTTGCTGAGCCACACACCAATCGGGACGGCCAGCAGAATCAGACCCAGGAAAATGCCTATGCCTGTCAGCCTTGACTTCATAGCGGCATGTTGTCGTGTTTCTTCCAGGGGTTTTCCAACGCCTTGTTCCGCAAGCTGGCAAATGCGCGCGCCACCCGCTTGCGCGTCGAATGTGGCATGATCACATCGTCGATGAATCCCTTTTCGGCGGCAACAAAGGGGTTGGCAAAGCGAGTTTCGTATTCGGCGGTGCGCTGGGCAATCTTTTCGGGATCATCCAGTTCCGAGCGATACAGGATCTCGACCGCCCCCTTGGCACCCATCACTGCGATCTGCGCCGTTGGCCAGGCATAGTTGAAATCCCCCCGAAGATGCTTGGAAGCCATCACGTCATAGGCACCGCCATAGGCCTTGCGGGTGATCACCGTGACCTTGGGCACCGTGGCCTCGCCATAGGCATACAGCAGTTTCGCGCCATGTTTGATGACACCACCATATTCCTGGGCCGTGCCAGGCAGAAATCCGGGCACATCGACGAATGTCAGGATCGGAATGTTGAAGGCATCGCAGAAGCGCACGAACCGTGCCGCCTTGCGCGAGCTGTCGATATCCAGAACACCCGCCAGCACCAGCGGCTGGTTGGCCACCACGCCAACGGTGCGCCCCTCGATACGGATGAAACCGGTCAGGATATTGGCGGCGAAATCGGCCTGGGTTTCAAAGAAGTCCCCTTCATCGGCCACCTTTCGGACCAGCTCTTTCATGTCATAGGGCTGGTTGGGGTTTTCCGGCACCAAGGTATCAAGCGATGGCTCGATCCGCTCGGGGTCGTCAAAGAAGGGGCGCACGGGCACGCCCTGGCGGTTGTTCAGCGGCAGGAAATCGAACAGGCGGCGAATCTCGTGCAGGGTTTCGATGTCATTATCGAAAGCGCCATCGGCAACCGAAGACTTGGTCGTATGGGTGCGCGCACCGCCCAGCTCTTCTGCGGTGACGACCTCGTTGGTCACGGTCTTGACCACATCGGGGCCGGTCACGAACATGTAGGAGCTGTCGCGCACCATATAGATAAAATCGGTCATCGCCGGGCTGTAAACCGCGCCACCCGCACAAGGCCCCATGATGACGCTGATCTGCGGGATCACGCCGCTCGCAAGAATGTTCTTCTGAAACACCTCGGCATAGCCGGCGAGGCTGGCGACCCCTTCCTGAATGCGCGCGCCGCCGCTGTCGTTCAGCCCGATCACCGGCGCGCCATTCTTCATGGCCATGTCCATGATCTTGCAGATCTTCTCGGCATGCGTTTCGGAAAGTGATCCGCCAAAGACGGTGAAATCCTGGCTGAACACATAGACCAGACGCCCGTTGATGGTGCCCCAGCCGGTGATGACCCCGTCACCGGGTATCTTGACCTTGTCCATGCCGAAATCGACGCAACGATGGGCCTTGAACATGTCGAACTCTTCAAAGCTGCCCTCATCGAGCAGTACCTCGATACGCTCGCGCGCGGTCAGCTTGCCCTTCTTGTGCTGGGTGTCTATCCGGCGCTGGCCGCCGCCAAGGCGGGCATTGTTGCGGCGGGAATCGAGTTCTTTCAGGATATCTTTCATTTCGGCCTCGGCTCCTCGGGTCGGTCTCGCGGTTTGGGGGCCAATCTAGCGCCGGCTTGAAAGAGGGGAAAGGGGAACATGGCGGAACTGCCGATATGTTTGGCCGGCCCACGTACAATCCGCTATAGGAGCAACCCTGTATCAAAAGGGCCAGAATACCAGAATCGCGGGAATGGACACCGCGATGATCAGTATCTCAAGCGGCAACCCCGCGCGCCAGTAATCGCCGAAACGATACCCGCCAGGTCCCAGGATCAGGGTGTTGTTCTTGTGTCCGATCGGCGTGAGAAACGCACAACTGGCCGCCACCGCCACCGCCATCAGAAACGGGTCGGGGCTGACCCCCAGGCTTTGCGCCATGCTGATGCCCACGGGTGCCGCAACAATGGTGGTGGCCGTGTTGTTCAGCACATCCGACAGTGTCATGGTGACAACCATCAGCACCGTCAGGATCGCCCAGGCCGGCATGCCGGCGGTCAGGCCGATCAAGGCATTCGCGATCAACCGCGTGCCCCCCGAACTGTCAAGCGCCTCGCCCAGCGGAATCATCGAGCCCAGCAGCACCACAACCGGCCATTCCACATGGGAATAGACCTCACGCACAGGCACGATACGGGTCACGGCATACAGTGCCACCACCACGCCCAGCGCCACCGGCAGATAGACCAGCCCGAAACTGGCCGCAGCAACCGCTGCCGCAAACAGGCCAATGGCCAGCCATGTCTTGCTGTCCTGGGTCACGTTCAGGCCGCGTTCGGCCAGCGGCAGACAGCCCAGCCATTCGGTTATTGCGCCCTCCATTCCGGTCGGCACCAGCAGCAGCAGGATGTCACCTGCACGAACGGTGGTGCGTCTGACCTGCCGGTTGATCCGCCTGCCGCGCCGGGAAATGCCCAGCAGCAATGCGCCCTTGCGCCAGTTCAGCCCGATGGCCTGCGCGGTCTTGCCGCGGATCCGGCTGTCCTCGGGTACCACGACCTCGATCAGCGACAACCCCTCGCCGGCGGCCTCGACCCTTGCCTGGCGTTCGGATTCGGCAAATTCCAGCTTCAGCGCCGAACGGAATTCGTCCAGATCATCGGGCGCCGCCTCGATCACCAGAATATCGCCTGCGGCCAGCTCGGCATTGCGGGCCGCACCATACAGGCGCTTGCCGCCCCGGATCAGCCCCAGCAGCGCAACATCGGCCTTTTCGGCCTCGTCCTCCAGATCGGCCAGACGTCGGCCGAGCACCGGCGCGCCCTCTGGCACTGTCAGCTCGGCCACATAGGCGGCGATCTCGGCCATCGGATCCTTGCCCTGGGTGCCGGTGCGCCGCGGGATCAGGCGCCAGCCGATCAGGGCAACAAATGTCAGCCCGGCCAGCGCCGCGACCAGCCCGACGGGGGCGAAATCGAACATGCCGAAGGGTGTGCCCAACGCATCCTTGCGGAATGAGGCGATGATGATGTTGGGCGGTGTGCCGATCATGGTGACCATGCCGCCCAGGATGGTTGCAAATGACAGCGGCATCAGGCTGAGCCCCGGATCCCGCCCGGCCTTGCGCGCCGCCTGCAGATCGACCGGCATCAACAGGGCGAGCGCCGCGACATTGTTCATGAAGGCCGACAGCAACGCGCCAATCCCACCCATGACGGCGATGTGACGACCCAGCGGGCGCGCCGCATTCATCGTCTTGCGGGTAATCAGCTGCACCGCCCCCGAATTCACCAGCCCGCCCGACACGATCAGCACCAGGGCCACCACCAGCGTCGCCGGATGCCCGAAACCGGAAAAGGCGCGCTCCGTGGGCACGACCCCGGTCAGAACCCCGACCAGCAGCGCCGCAAAGGCCACCAGGTCATAGCGCCACCGCCCCCACAGAAGCATGGCAAAGACGGCGGCAAAAATGACAAACAGCGTGATCTGATCGGTGGTCACGGGGCGCGCTCCTTCGGCTTTGTCCCAGCCAAGCCGATCCGACGCCAAAGCGCAACCGGAGCGTTGGTCTTGAACCCGGGCACGCCCACGTTCTATAGAGGCGCGGACAGGAATTTCCGCGATACGGAGTCGACAATGGCAGGCCATTCAAAATGGGCGAACATCCAGCACCGCAAGGGGCGGCAGGATGCGGCGCGCTCGAAACTGTTTTCCAAGCTGGCCAAGGAAATCACCGTGGCCGCCAAGATGGGCGACCCCGACCCCGACAAGAACCCGCGCCTGCGCCTTGCCGTGAAAGAGGCCAAGTCGAATTCGGTCCCCAAGGATGTGATCCAGCGTGCCATCAACAAGGGCTCGGGCGGGGATGTCGAGAATTACGAGGAAATCCGCTATGAGGGCTATGGCCCCGAGGGCGTGGCAATCATCGTCGAGGCGATGACCGACAACCGCAACCGCACTGCCAGCTCGGTACGCTCGATCTTTACCAAGGCGGGCGGCAACCTGGCCGAAACCGGCGCAGTTTCCTTCATGTTCGACCGCAAGGGTCTGGTGACCTACCCGGCCAGCGTGGGTGATGCCGACACCGTGTTCGAGGCCGCTATCGAGGCCGGTGCTGAAGATGTGGAAAGTTCCGAAGACGGGCACGAGATCTATTGCGAGGCCACCGACCTGCACGAGGTCGCCAGCGCGCTGGAAAAGGTGCTGGGCGAATCCGAAACTACGAAACTGATCTGGAAACCCAACGTCACGACGCCTCTTGATCTTGACGGCGCGCGCAAGCTGATGAAACTGATCAACGCATTGGAAGACGACGATGACGTCCAGACCGTCACCGCGAATTTCGAGATCTCCGACGAGGTGATGGAGCAGCTCTGACCTGCCCTGCCCCGCCGGTCAGTTTCATGGCCAGTGAAATGCCGCCCCCTGACGGTGGGCTGCTCTGGCCGTTCACGGGACAGCTCCGGCATGGCGACACGGTACATACGGCAGGAATATAGCGCAGCCCCTTGGGTGGGTGTCGCATGGATGGTGGCAACGGGCCTGTTGTTCGTCTTTGTCATCGGCACAGTGCGCTGGCTGGGCGCGGGCATTCCGGCGGCCGAGTCGGCCTTTATCCGCTATGTATTCGGCCTGATCCTGATGCTGCCCTTCATCCTGCCGGCATTGCGGCGGGGAATGACACGGCGCGTGCTGGCCGTCTATTCGGTGCGCGGGCTGGCCCATGCGCTGGCGGTGATCCTGTGGTTCTATGCCATGGCGCGCATCCCCATCGCCGAGGTCACGGCGATCGGCTATACCTCGCCCATCTACATCACCATCGGCGCGGCGGTGTTCTTTGGCGAGCGCATGGCCCTGCGGCGGATCATGGCGGTGGTTGCCTCTTTCATCGGGGCCATGATCATCCTGCGCCCCGGATTGCAGGAAATTTCCAGCGGTCAGCTTGCGCAGGTCGCCTCGGCCCCGCTGTTCGCGATTTCCTACCTGATCGCCAAGCGCCTGACCGTTAACGAAAACCCGACCGTCGTGGTGGGCATGCTGTCGGCATTCGTCACCCTGGCGCTGGCGCCATTTGCCTTTGCCGTCTGGCAGACCCCGACCATGACCCAGCTGATCGGGCTGGCACTGGTGGCCGTCTTTGCCACGCTGGGCCACTTTGCCATGACCAAGGCATTGCAGGCCGCGCCGCTGATGGTCACCCAGCCGGTCACATTCCTGCAGCTTGTCTGGTCAACCCTGCTTGGTGTGCTGGCCTTTGGCGAGCCCGCCGATTTCTGGGTGCTGCTGGGCGGGGCAGTAATCATTGCCTCGGTCAGTTTCATATCCTACCGCGAATGGGTGCTGTCGCGGCGCGCAACCACCCCGCCGCCTGAAGAAGCGGTTCGATAATCGGCCACAACCATTCCGCGACAATTTCCGAATTGCTCCGCATTGCCGCCGCAATATGGCCCTAATTTTTACCCATAAGTAAATGCGAGGGGGAAATTCCCCAAGAGCGTTGGGAGAATGAAATGAGAATTCTCGCGGTTGACGACGATACTCATATTCTGGAGGTTCTCAAGGCGGTCCTCCTGGACTCGGGCCATCAGGAGGTCGTGACAACGGCATCCCCTCTGGACGCCCTGAAAATTGTCACCAACAGCACAGAGATGTTTGACTGTCTGCTTCTGGATATCCAGATGCCGGACATGGATGGGATCACCCTGTGCCGCCGTATGCGGATGATCCGCGGATACGAAGAAATCCCCATAGTCATGCTTACCGCCATGACCGAGCGCGAATATGTCGAGCGTGCGTTTGAGGCGGGTGCAACCGACTATCTGACCAAGCCATTTGACGTTCTGGAAATCGGGGCGCGCCTGCGCGTCGCCTCGAAGTTGCGGCAAGCCCAGGAATTACCCCGCAAAGTTTCGGGACATCAGCCGAAAGCGGCACCCCGCGTTCGGAATCCGAACGGGCTGTCACGCCAGGAACTGGTTGATCTGTTCGCAGACGAATTCAGAAACCACGCCAAGCTGCAAAAAGTGGTATAGGCAGCCCGCCCACAGGCAAGACGGCAAAAACCTGCGCTCCACGCCACAGGGGGCAGTCCACCTGCCCCTTTTTTGCGACGACAACGGTCGGCCTTGTATTGCCGAAATATATATCGACCCACAGATAGCCCCCCCTGCAAGGGTTTGCCTTCTTATCTTGTGGGTGGGCCAATACCGTTTCAACCCTGCATGGATGGCACCCATGGACCGCTGCGCCAAATATCGAAGGGCCGCGAAAGCTCGCGACCCTTTTGAATGTCTTTTGTCGTTCCGAATTATCAGAACTTGGTCGAGATTTTCTGAGCCGACAGCTGCTTGTTGATGTCACCGGACAGGTTTTGCACGCCACCCGACACGGTTGCCAGAACGGCAATGCCGAGGCCAACGATGGCGGCGGTCAGAACGACCCAGTCAACGGTTACGGCACCGGATTCGTCATTCTTGAAGTTCTTGAACAGTTTCATCTTTTTACTCCTTCCAGGGTTTCTTGCTCAGTTTTTGTGATGAATGAGCCGGTGCGGTTGTTGTCCCCACCTCGTCTCTTCACATGAGACAATTTGCTGTTCAATTTTGTCGAAAATTTGAAGAAACAAAGCAATCATGTAGATATTATTGTTGCCATTTCATGGCCTTCCACATGGGCAGAAGCCGGGATATGCCTTTGCGATACACTCAGATGTCGCTTTGTCGCGATTTCTCGGGTTTCTCATGGTGCAGGTTGTTTCTTGGGCTCAAGGGTCGTTAACATGCACTTGGGAAGGAGGGCATAAACACCAATCACAGCCATAATCGCGGCCTCTCGGCCGACATATCAACCATCGGGATTTTCGACCGGAACAGAAAACCGATGAAACCAGCAAGAAAAATTCCAACGGGAGAACGAAAAAATGAGAAAATTGATCGCAGCTACCCTGCTTGCGACGTTCGGTATTGGCGCGTCAGCCGCTGTTGCTGCCAAATGTGGCAACGTGGTTATTGCCGAAATGAACTGGCCCTCGGCTGAACTGATGGCCAATGTCGACAAGATCATTCTGGAAAAGGGCTATGGTTGCTCGGTTGAAAAGGTGCCGGGGGCGACAACATCGACCTTCGCATCCATGAATGAAAAGGGCACACCGGACATTGCCCCGGAATTGTGGATCAACGGCATTCGCAACCTTCTGGAAAAGGCCAAGGCCGAGGGGCGTCTGCACACGGCCAATGACGGGCCGATTACCGGACTTGGCGAAGGCTGGTGGATCCCGCCCTACACCAAGAAAGCCCATCCCGAGTTCAAGACCGTTCTGGATATCATCGAACACCCTGAGCTTTTCCCCTATGCGGAAGACCCCAGCAAGGGGGCGTTTTATGGCTGCCCGGCGGGCTGGGCCTGCCAGCATGTGAACACAAACCTCTTTAAGGCCTTCAAGATGGCTGAAAAAGGCTGGGTGCTCGTCGATCCCGGTTCGGCCGCGGGTCTTGACGGTGCCATCGCCAAGGCCAACGAACGGGGGGAAAACTGGTTCGGCTATTACTGGTCGCCCACCTCGATCATTGGTAAATACAACATGCAGCTGGTGCCATTTGGTGTTCCGTTCGTCGGGAACGACCATTGGAACAACTGTATCGTTGTCGAGGGATGCCCTGACCCCAAGCCCTCGGCCTGGACCAAGTCAGAGGTCAATTCGGTCATCACCGACAAGTTCATGAAGGCGGGCGGCCCGGCCGTCGAATATATCAAGAAAAGGGTTTTCCCCGGCCCTGTCATGAACTCGATGCTGGTCTATATGGGTGACAATCAGGCCGATGGCGTCGATGCCGCCTATGAATTCCTGGCAAAATATCCCGATGTCTGGACAAAATGGGTCAGCCCGGAAGTGGCCGAAAAGATCAAGTCCGGCCTCTGATCCTACCACGATGAAACGGCGGGCCCCGATCGCAAATTGCGTTTGGGGCCAGTCAACGTAACTTTTCTGAAGGACCGAAAATGGATTTCCTGGGCGCATTCCCGCAAATGGGTCGCACCGATCTGCGCGACCTGAAGAAAGGTATCGACGAAGCCTTCCGGCACTTTTCACGAACGCACGGACAGGCAATCGAGGATTTCTTTCATCCGCTTCTGAAATTTCTTGTGTGGTTCGAAAAGCTGCTGCTGGCAACACCCTGGCCACTGATGATCGCAATCATCGCGGCGTTGGTCTGGCTCGGCTCCCGCAGCATCAAGATGACGATCGGCTCGATACTGACGTTTCTGCTGATCGGCTATCTGGGGATGTGGAAAGATACCATGTCCACCCTGGCCCTGATCTCGGTTGCAACATTTCTGTGCATCCTGATCGGAATTCCGCTGGGCATTTTGATGGCGCGTTCAGACCGCATTCAGGCCGTCATCACGCCGATTCTGGATATCATGCAGACAATCCCCAGTTTCGTTTACCTGATCCCTGTGCTGATGCTGCTGGGGATTGGCAAGGTGCCCGGGCTGATCGCGGTTTGCGTCTATGCAATTCCACCTGTCGTGCGGCTGACCAATCTGGGGATCCGGCTGGTCGATCGCGACGTTCTCGAAGCCGCCGATGCCTTCGGTGCCAGTCCGCGGCAGAAACTTGTAAGCGTGCAATTGCCGCTTGCATTGCCAAACATATTTGCCGGCATCAACCAGACCATCATGATGGCGCTGGGCATGGTCGTGATTGCCTCGATGATCGGGGTGCCGGGTCTGGGCGTGCCGGTTCTGAAAGCCGTGAACAACCAGTATCTGGCGCTGGGCATGATGAACGGCCTTGCCATTGTTGCCATCGCCATCCTGTTTGACCGGGTTTCACAAAAATTCGGCAAGCGCCTGCAAAAGCATTCGGAGACGATCCATGGCTGACAACAACGGGATCGAGCTGCGCGGGCTGTTCAAGATCTTCGGCCCGCATGGCGAAAAATACATGCAGGCCGTGCGCGACGGCATGACCAAGGACGAACTGAACGCGAAACATGGTCATGTTCTGGGGCTGAAGGACATCAACATCTCGATTCCCGCTTCGAAAATCCAGGTGATCATGGGGCTGTCGGGGTCGGGAAAATCCACACTGATCCGGCACATCAACCGCCTGATCGAACCGACCGCCGGCGAAGTCATCTTTCAGGGGCAGGACATCTGCAAGATGAACAAGGCCGATCTGCTGAGGTTTCGGCGGCACAAGACGGCGATGGTGTTCCAGAAATTCGCGCTGCTTCCCCACCGGACCGTTCTTGGTAACGCCCTTTATGGCGTCGAACTGCAAGGCATGTCCCGCAAGGAATGTGAAGAGCGCGCCCGCCGGTGGCTGGCCCGTGTCGGTCTTGACGGGTTTGAAGACCATTATCCCAACCAGCTTTCGGGCGGCATGCAGCAGCGCGTGGGACTTGCCCGCGCGCTGACCAACAACGCCGACATCCTGCTGATGGACGAGGCCTTTTCCGCGCTAGACCCCTTGATCCGCATGGACATGCAGAAAATCCTGCTGGATTTGCAGGAAGAGCTGCACAAGACCATCGTCTTTATCACCCATGATCTGGACGAGGCGCTGCGCCTTGGCGACCGCATCGCCATCCTGCGCGACGGCGAGGTGATTCAGCAGGGCACCGGGCAGGATATCGTGCTGCACCCCGCAGATGATTACATCGCCGATTTTGTCAAGGATGTGAATCGTGCACGCGTCATAAAGGTTGGTACGATCATGTCACCGGTAAGCGGGCCGGCAAATGGATTTCCGACACTTGATGCGCAGGCAAGCCTTGAACAGGCTGCAAGGCTTCTTTCAAGCAGGGGCAAGGATCGCGCAATCGTGCTGGGTGACAACGGCGCAGCCGAGGGGCAGATCACACTCAGGCGCGTGATCGACGCGATGGTTACCCCGGTTGCCTCGGAAAAAGAAATCAGCAGGCCAGAAACCTGACATCCCCCTGATCGACCGCAACCGCGGTCAGGCGGCCGGTCGCATAGGCGCCGGTGTCGATCCCGATGCGGCCCTGTACGGGTTCAGGCAGGTCAACGATTGTGTGGCCATGAATGACCCAGATACCATCCTGCCTGGGTTCCGCGCGAAATGCGGGGTGGCCCCAGAGCAATGTCTTTTCTTCCTGCGAATCGACAGGCAGGCGCGGATCGGCAGCAGCATGAACCACCAGCATGTTGCCGCTGCGAAATGATCGTGGCCTGTTGCGTAGCCATTTTTCCGTCTTGCCGAGGGCCTTGCGCAGCTTGTCGCGGGCGGCAGTCATGGCTGCCCCGTCGGAATTTTCGGTAACACCGCCGACCTTGAAACTGGCCAGCGTCTGCAGCCCCCCATTTCGCAGCCAACGCCGCCCGGATGCAGCTGGGTCGTCCAGAAAATCCAGCATCATGCGCTCGTGATTGCCCAGCAGGCAGATGACATTGTCGCCGCCTTCCTCCATCTCGTGCAAATGTTCCAGAACCGCCGCACTGCCATCGCCCCGGTCAATATAGTCGCCCACGAACACAAGGTCATGCGGGCGCCCATCCGCATCGGCCCGGATCTTTTCGACAATCCTGCCCAGCAGATCATCGCGGCCATGAATGTCGCCCACCGCGTAAAGCAGGCGGTCAGGCAGCGCGGGTGCATCGAAAACCGCAGCCGGTGTTGCCTTTGGTCGCCTGAAAAGTCTGGAAAAAAGGGCCATGTGGGTCATGTCCGTCAGAGTTGATGAATCGGGGCAAGTATGGCGGATACCGCCGGCAAAGTGTAGGGCCTCCGGGTGATCATATCCGGCCCAGTTCACGGGCCAGCAGGTCGAACACAAGGCGCAGCCGGACATTCGACATCAGATCGCGATGAGCGACCAGCCAGGTCGGAAACATGATCGGCGCCATTTCAGGCAAGGCGCGCACGACCAAAGGTTCGGCATCGCCGACATGACCGTCCATCACGCCGATACCAAGCCCCTGTTTGACCAGCTCCCACATCACCAGAAAGTTTTCGGAATGCAGCGGAAAATTCCGGCGGCGCAGCGTCATGCCCCGCTTGTTGAGCATGTTCATCAATTCATCCCCCGCCCCGATATCGATGAAATCGGCGCGGTTTAGGTCGGCGGGTCTGCGCGGGGTTCCGATGCTTTCCAG
The DNA here is from genome assembly GCA_030950185.1 of Paracoccaceae bacterium. GTDB lineage: Bacteria > Pseudomonadota > Alphaproteobacteria > Rhodobacterales > Rhodobacteraceae > UBA5972. The sequence continues at coordinate 51,916 of JAUZRU010000009.1, forward strand.
ATAGGCGGGGGTGGCATACAGGCGGCCCGGAATATCCGCGATCTTGCGGGCGATGAGATCAGGCTCGGACGGGCGGAAATTGCGGATGGCGATATCGGCCTCGCGCCGGTACAGGTCACTTGGCGCGTTGGTGGTCACGATCCTGACCGTAATCGCGGGGGCCAGGCGGCGCAGCCTGGCAATGATCGGGGGCAGATATATCGCCGCGTTGATTTCCGATGCCGAGATCGAGACATTGCCGACAAGTTCTTGCGACTGTCCGAAGGATGCCAGCGACACACGCCCGGCGGCCTCGGCCATGGCGCGAAGATGGGGCAGCAGTTCAAGCCCGCCGGGGGTCAGCGTCAACCCGCGACCGGAACGCTCGAACAGCGCGATGCCAAGTTCCTTTTCAAGCGCATCGACCTGCCGGCCGACCGTCGGCTGTGTCAGGCCCAGCACGCGGGCAGCGGCCGAAAGCGAGCCCTCTTCCGCAGTGGCCAGAAAGGCCCGCGCGCGGTTCCAGTCGAAATTGATGCCCCTCCAATTCATGCATATACGCATAACATTCAGTATAATTTAGTCAATTTCTTTTGGATAAGCCCTGCCCTATTCAGGTTCTGCGTCCCAAACCCGTTTCAACGGCGCCCTCGAAACCTCTCGTCCAAGGAACCCCAGAGATGAAAGCTTTTACCCATAGCCGCTATGGCCCGCCCTCGGTTCTGCACCTGCAAGAAATCGCAACCCCGCGACCCGGCGCATCGGAGATACTGATCCGTGTTCACGCAACAACGGTCAGCTCGGGCGACCATCGCGCAAGGGCGCTGACCGCACGGGGTCGTCTGCTTCTGGTCAATTCCAGCCTGGGCGATATGCTGCGCGCACCCTTCGTTTCCCGGCGCAACGGCAAGAAACTGATGGCTGGTGTTGCACTGGCGGACAAGGAAATCCTTGAAACGCTGGCAGGGCTTGTCGCACAGGGCCATTTCACCCCGGTGATCGACTGGATCTACCCGTTTTCCGAAATGCGCAAGGCGCACGCCCATGTGGATACCGGCCACAAGCGGGGCAGTGTGGTGATTTCACTGATCCATGACGAACCCGCGCATCTGCCACATGTGATCGCCAACTGATCGGGTCACACCCATTTGGCCATGGGCGGCAGGCTCATCAGCACGGCGTTGGCATCGTGCCCGGTCGCCAGGCCGAACTTGGTGCCCCTGTCATAGACAAGGTTGTATTCGGCATAAAGACCACGGTGAATCAGCTGCGTATCCTTGTCCTTGTCCGTCCAGGGGGTATCGCGCCGCTTGCGGGTGATCGGCAGGAAAGCGGGCAAAAAGGCGCGCCCGACATCCTGGATAAAGGAGAAATCCGCCTCCCAGTCGCCAGTATTGTGATCGTCAAGGAAAATGCCCCCCACACCGCGCGCGCGTCCGCGGTGGGGCACAAAGAAATACTCGTCCGCCCAGGCCTTGAAGCGGGGATAGTATTCGGGATCATGACGGTCGCAATGCTGTTTCTGGACCGCATGAAAATGCGCGGTATCCTCGTCATATTCTATGCAGGGGTTCAGGTCGCTGCCGCCGCCGAACCACCAGGCGTTGGGGGTCCAGAACATGCGGGTATTCATGTGTACCGCTGGGCAATGCGGGTTCTGCATATGCGCCACAAGGGAAATGCCCGAAGCCCAGAAGCGCGGGTCATCCTTGACCCCCGGCACGCCACGTGCGGCCATCGACTTGCGCGCCGCCTCGCCCAGCTTGCCATAGACGGTGGAAACATTCACGCCCACCTTTTCGAACACGCGCCCGCCGCGCATCACACTCATCAACCCGCCACCCGCGTCAGAACCATCCTCGGACGCCCGGCGGGTCTCGGTAACCTCGAATCGGCCGGCGGGCTGCGCGGCAAGGGGGCCGGTTTCCTGCTCGTCCTCAAGCTGCTCGAAAGCGGCAACGATCTCGTCGCGCAAGCTGCGGAACCAGGCGGCGGCGCGGCTTTTCTGTTCTTCCATTGCGTCAGGAGTCTGGCTGTCGGACATGGTTACTCTTCCCTGATGGCGTAGTTCATGCCCTTCTAATGGCATCCGTGGCGTCTGGCCATAGCCGGCCCCCGCGCCATCCCGCTTTCGACCCAGCCGAAAGGACCTTTGCCATGAAAAGCAAGATTGCCATCATCCAGCAGCCGCCCGTCCTACTGGACCTCGACGCATCCCTGAAACGTGCCGTTGACGCCATCCACAGCGCCGCCAGCGAAGGCGCAAGACTCGCGGTGTTTCCCGAGGCTTATCTCCCCGGATATCCGACCTGGGCCTGGCGGCTGCGCCCCGGTGGCGACATGCGCCTGTCGATCGAGATCCACGCGCGCCTGACGGAAAATGCGGTGAACATCGCCACCGACGACCTCGAACCCTTGCGTGATGTGGCGCGCGAAACCGACATGACCATCGTCATGGGAATGAGCGAGATCGATTCGCAGTTCAGCGGCGCCACCCTGTTCAACACGGTCGTGCTGATCGGCCCCGATGGGGAAATCCTCAACCGGCACCGCAAGCTGATCCCGACAAATCCCGAACGCATGGTCTGGGGGCGCGGTGACGCGCGGGGCTTGCGCGTGGTCGATACCCCGGTGGGCCGGATCGGCATGCTGATCTGCTGGGAAAACTACATGCCCCTGTCGCGCTATGCGCTTTACGCGCAGAAAATGGACATATTGGTCGCCCCCACCTGGGATTGCGGCGATCGCTGGCAGGCCAGCATGCGCCATATCGCAACCGAAGGCGGCTGCTGGGTGGTGTCGCTGGCAACTGCGCTGAGGGGGGCGGACATCCCTGACGACTTTCCCGGCCGTGAACAGCTGTTCCCCGACCCCGATGAATGGATCTGCGACGGCGATGCCAGCATCATCGCGCCATTCTCGGCCGTCGAGGCGGGGCCTCTGCATCGTTCGACCGACATTCTGTTCGGAGAGATCGACACAGAAAGGGTGAAACTGGCCCGGCGCTCGCTTGACGTGGCAGGGCACTATAGTCGCCCCGACATCTTTTCGCTGAAGGTCAACCGCCGCCCAATGCCGCCCGTGTCGTTCAAGGATGACTGACAGGCGGCAATCAAACCTTCCTGCGCTGGAAGTGACATGGTGTCCCAACCGGCCCGCCCGCTGCCATGTTGCACCGGCTGCCCTGCCGGCCTAGGCTGCACCAAACCAGAGGAGAATTGCCCGATGATCTCAGCCCGCCAGCCTGCCCGTTTCGCCCTGCTTGGGGCGGCTCTTGCGCTGCTTTCTCTCGATCCTGCCGCGCTGCGGGCCCAGACCGGACCGACCGAAAGCGTCAGCACGATCTACGGGATCGTTGTTGACCCCGCCAGCAATGGCGACAAGGTGCTGATCGCCACCGAATACGGGCTGCTGCGTTCGCGTCCTGACGGCATGTCGGAACTGGTGCCCAGCCTTGACGCCGCGGTTGTCGCGCTGACCGCCGACCCGAAGGATCCCCGACATCTGTATGCATCGGGCGTTGACGGCAAGGGCAAGCCGATCGGGTTGATGGAAAGCCCGGATGGGGCTGCCACCTGGTCACCCGTAAACCGGGAAAACCCCGCGGCACTGGGATCCCTGGCCATAAGCCGCGCTGATCCCGGCCTGATGGTGGGGCTGGCAAAATCGGTGATGTTCAGCAGGGACAAGGGCAAGACCTGGCAGGCAACCGCCTCGACGCCGGAAAAGACCTTTACGGTGGTTCCCTCGCCCACCGACACGCAGACCGTCTTTGCCGGCACCATGACCGGGCTGATGGTCACCCATGACGGCGGCCAGAGCTGGGCCAATGCCGGGGCGGGAGACAAGCCCACAACGATGGTCGCCACGCTTGCCGATGGCACCGTCCTGACCTTTGTCTTCGGCAAGGGGTTGATGAAGGCAAGGGAACCCGACCTGAAATGGGAAATCCTGTCTGACGGGTTTGCCGACCGCTATATCGTTGATATCGTGCAGGATCCCCGGCGCCCGGAAAACCTGTTTGCCACGATGGATACCGGTGCCATATTGACAAGCCGCAACAGCGGCAAGAGCTGGATCAGCTTTGAAGGCAGCGACAAGGCCACGCCTGAACGCATCGCCCGTGGGGAAGCCCTTTTCAAGAAGAATTGCCAAGCCTGCCACGGCAAAAAGGGTATCGGCGAGGCCCCCGGCGATCCCGGCGCCAAGGACGAGTATGGCTTCAAGGCGCCGGCGCTCAATGACGACATGCATGCGTGGCATCACGACGACAAGGGCATCATGGCCACCATCAGCAAGGGCTCGCCCCGCAACAAGCGTATGGTCGCCTTCAGCAAGACATTGTCGGACACGGACATCGAAGATCTGGTCGCCTATATCAAGAGCCTCTGGTCCATCCGCTCGCTTGCCTGTCAGGGCGCGCGCCACATGAAGTGCATGTAAGGCCCTACAAGCGGATCATCACGACCCCGGCAAGGATCAGCAGCGCTGCCATGACCTTGCCGGTGTCGGGTCTTTCACGCAGCAAGACCACACCCAGCAGCACCGCGAACAGAACCGAGGTTTCGCGCAGCGCGGCGACAAGGGCGATCGGGGCATGGCCCATCGCCCACACGACGATGGCATAGGCTCCATATGAGGCCGCCCCTGCCACGACCCCCGCGCCCAGCGCCTTGGGGTTGCGACTGACAGCACCCCCGCCCCGGTGCCACAGCGCCCAGCAGGCAAACAGCATCCCGTCCAGAAAGAACATCCACGCCACGAATTGCCCGGGCTGGCCAGAAATACGCGCGCCGTGACCGTCAACAAGCGAATACCCCGCTGTCATGCAGGCCGACGCCAGCGCAAAGGGCAGCAGCGCGCGCGATTCCCCGTGGGCAAACACCCCGCGTGCCGTCAGCAGGATACCCCCGCCGATCAGGGCAATCGCAACCATGTCTTGCGGGGCCAGCTTTTCGCCCGGCAGCACAAAGCCAATCACCGCAACCAGCATCGGCGCGGCCCCCCGCGCAACCGGATAGACGCGCGACAGATCACCACGTTCGTAGGCGAGTGTCAGAAACGCCTTGTAGGAAGAATGAAACACCGTGCTGACCGCCAGCCATGCCCATGTTGGCGGGTCGGGCAAAGGCAGCACCAATACCACAGCCAGCCCCATGAGGCCCTGCGCACCAGACATCAGGAACATCGACTGAAGCTTGTCCCCGCCATGCTTGACCGAGGCATTCCAGGATGCATGCAGCAAGGCCGCAAACAGCACCGCGAAAAACACTCCTGCCGTCATATCAACAGGCCGGCTGCGCCCTCATGTCGCAGAAGAAAAACCTTGGTTTCGATACCCAGCCCGCCGGAATAGCCCCCTAGACCGCTGGATCCGACCACGCGGTGACAGGGAATCAGAATCGGCACCGGGTTTGCCCCGCAGGCCCTTCCCACCGCCTGAGGCGGGGCTCCGACATATTCGCTGATCTCGCCATAGCTGCGGGTCTGGCCATAGTCGATTGCAAACATCGACTCCAGAACCGCATGAACAAAGGGCGTGGCAGGAAAGGACAAGGGAATATCAAAGCGCGTCAGACGGCCCTGGAAATAGGCCGACAACTGGGCTGACGCCTCGCGCAACAAGGGGGTGACGTGCCTGTCACCCTCGCGCCCCCACCGCAGATGCGAGATCGCGTTGTCGTCTCCGGCAACGGTCAGCCATCCAACGGGTGTATGCAAAGACAAACGGCCCAAATCTTCCTCCATCACGGAAGAAAGACTAGGGCCGCAGATCGCAGGGATAAACCCCCGTTATCAGTCGGTTCAGTCCTTGCGGAAATATTTCTTTTCACGCGGCTTGCCGTCCCAGCCGGGCTTGCCGCGCGGCTTGTCATCGGGGCGGCGACTTGCATTGTCGCGATCACCCCGGTTGCTGGGGGGCCTTTTGGCACCGCGGTCGTCTTCACGGTGCTCCCATTTCTTCAGCAGAGCGGCAGCGAACTGGTCGCGCCCGATCTTGCCTTCATGACACCAGACACAGGAGACTGTGGAGCCGTCGGTTTCTTCAACAGCCATCCTCATCGAACCCGCGGTCAGGACAACAAGATCACCAACATTAAAACCAGACATGCGTTACTACCTTCTGCAGCATTCAGGGAAAATCCCTCGGCATGCGGGTGGCTCTCTGCGCCGATCGCACGATCCCGAGGGAACACGTAACCGCATCAGCGGCTGCGTGCTCTTACCTCGGCAGAGCAGCTTATGTAACCCCGTATTCTGTCGAAAACACTGTTGTGATGGATCAGAAAAAATACCGTCTGGTCAAGAATTTACCTTCGCGAACGTTTTCTCCGGCTTTTTCCGTTGTCTCTTTCATTGCCGATATCCGAGGCCCCAGCCATCAGCTCGTCAACAAAATAGCTGAGAAGCTGATACCGCCCGGACACCCCGGCCTTGCGATAGATTGCATTGCTCTGGGCCTTGACGGTTCCTTCGGATGTGTTGCGGATCGCCGCAATTTCCTGGGTGGACAGCCCCTTGACCGCGAACCATGCGACATCGCGTTCGGCCGGAGTCAGACCCCATTCATTGAAGTGTTCGTCCAGAAGTTCGGCAAATGCCCCCGATGCTGCACGAAGCTGCGCCTCAACCCTGCGGTTGCGGGCCTGTGTCTTGACCAGGGCAATGGCGCCAAGCACCACGCCCAGCAGCAAGCCCAGCGCGGCACCGATCTCGATAAGCTCGCGATATTCCCACGGGATGGGTTTCGTGCGCAGGCCGATATAACCCGAAAGGATATCCCACACGAAAAACGAGGCGCAGACGAGTTGCACCAGAAAGATCAGCCAGATGACCCAAGGGCGCGTCACGAGACCACCCTCTGATCTGCGCCCGGCATTGGGCGTGCTTCGTTCAAAGTCATTGGGGTGCCTGTCACTCCCTGCAGTGATGATATCACAACTTAGCCAGACGTTAGGTCTTTGTCATGCCTGATGCCCAGATGGGCGCGTTCCCGGCGGGCATCCGTGATGTTGTCTAGCCATCATGGCCATCGCCCTTGCCGCCATCGCCACCGCCATCAGAATCGCCGCCGTCAGAATCGCCGCCGTCGCCGCCACCGTCAGAATGGCCATTGTCGCCACCGCCGTTGCTGTCGCCGCTATCAGCATTTTCTTCATTGCTACCCGAAAAGGTGGTTTTTTCCTTTTCGCCGTCATCTGGATCCAGCAAACCGGTTTGCGGATTTTTTGCATTTTCCTTTTCAGACTTGGCTTTTTCCTTGTCCGATTTGATCTCTTCCCAATAGTCGCGCAGGATTTCCCCGGAATACGGGTTAAAGACCAGCTCGCGCGTGAACTTGCCGTTCGAGCCGGTGATCCTTGTGCGCCCCAGCCAGGTTCGTGTGATGGAAAGGTTACGAAAACCCTGGCTCTTGAGCTCACTGACAAGCTTGTCCTTGACCGATGCTGCAAAAGCCGGCCCCGTGCCCACTGCCGTAGCCAACAACATGGCCATCAGATATCTGCGTTTCATCTGTTCAGCCCTCCGGGGCTTGCTCGGGTCCCGGCTGTTCAGTTCTGACAACCGGGAAATCATTTTTCGTCGCTCGCTCGGCTGTCCGGGAAAGCGGTCTTTCCTGAACCTCCTTGACGCCGTGCCAGACGGGGCAATGCCACCAATGGGATCACCTGGCGCCTGTCACATATGCCGCCATGCAAGCCAATCTGGGCCGATGTCGTCAATCCGGCAATCCACATCCGGGTTATCCGGCCACCCCTAACCTGATTTCATAGCGTCCTAATCTCAGGTTTAGGCGGGAATCGCGGCACACAGGACGGAACCGGAGGCGTAAAACGGCGGCCGTGAGGGCGTTCATCAAAGAAATAACCCAACATTTACAATGGTCAAGGTACCGCCCCACTCAACCACCCGTGTTGATATCGACCCCCAAGGCCTTGGCCACGGTGAAAATGTCCTTGTCGCCACGTCCGCACATGTTCATCACGATAAGATGGTCTTTTGGCAGCTCTGGCGCGATTTTCGCCACATGGGCAAGCGCATGGCTGGGTTCAAGCGCGGGAATGATTCCCTCGGTTTCGCAGCTGAGCTGAAAGGCGGCCAGCGCCTCGGCATCGGTGATCGCCACATATTCGGCGCGCCCCGTGTCGTGCAGCCAGCTGTGTTCGGGGCCGATTCCCGGATAGTCGAGCCCGGCCGAGATCGAGAACCCTTCGAGGATCTGCCCGTCATCATCCTGCAGCAGATAGGTTCGGTTGCCATGCAGCACGCCGGGGCGCCCGCCGGTCAGGCTGGCACAGTGCTGCATCTTTTCGTCAACACCCTTGCCGCCGGCCTCGACCCCGATGATGCGCACATCCTTGTCGTCAAGGAACGGGTAGAACAGGCCCATCGCGTTCGAACCCCCACCAATCGCAGCAACCAGTGTGTCGGGAAGCCGTCCCTCGGCCTGCATGATCTGCTCGCGCACTTCCTTGCCGATGATCGACTGGAAATCGCGCACCATCGCCGGATAGGGATGGGGGCCTGCGACCGTGCCGATGCAATAAAAGGTATCTGCGACATTGGTCACCCAGTCGCGCAGCGCGTCGTTCATCGCATCCTTGAGCGTGCCTCGCCCTGATGTGACCGGCACCACCTCGGCCCCCAGCAGGCGCATGCGAAAGACATTCGGGGCCTGACGCTCGACATCATGCGCACCCATGTAAACCACACATTGCAGGCCGAACTTGGCGCAGACGGTTGCCGTGGCCACCCCGTGCTGGCCGGCGCCAGTCTCGGCGATGATACGTTTCTTGCCCATGCGGCGCGCCAGCAGGATCTGGCCCAGCACGTTGTTGATCTTGTGCGCGCCGGTGTGGTTCAGCTCGTCGCGCTTGAGATAGATTTTGGCGCCGCCAAGACGCTGCGTCAGGCGCTCGGCGAAATAGAGCGGGCTGGGACGGCCGACATAATGCTTCCACAGGTCGTCCATCTCGGCCCAGAAACTGTCGTCGGTCTTGGCCCTTTCATATTCCTCTTCCAGCGAAAGGATCAGCGGCATCAATGTTTCGCTGACGAAACGCCCGCCGAACTTGCCGAAACGGCCCTTTTCATCGGGGCCGGCCATGAAACTGTTGAACAGGTCTTGCGGCATTGGTCAAACTCCGTTGGCGGCTTGCAGAAACGCCGCGATCATCTTTTCATCCTTGACGCCCGGCGCGCTTTCGACGCCCGAGCTGACATCGACCTGCTGCGCACCCGTCAGGCGCACCGCCTCGGCCACGTTGTCGGGCGTCAGGCCGCCTGCCAGCATCCAGGGCACGCTCCAGCGGCGGTTTGCGATCAGGCGCCAGTCAAAGGACAGGCCGTTGCCACCGGGCAGCGTCGCGTGTTTAGGCGGCTTTGCATCGACAAGCAACTGATCGGCAACGGGGGCATATTCATCCAGTGCCGGCAGATCACCCTCGTCGGCCACCCCGACGGCCTTCATCACTGGCAGGTGGAATTTCTCGCGGATAGCGGCTACCCGCTGCGGGGTTTCCCTGCCATGCAGCTGGAGCATGTCGATCGGCAGGGTGTCGGTCAGCGCCGACAGCAGCGCATCATCAGCGTCAACCGTAAGCGCGACCTTGCAGACCCCGGGAGGAACCTCGACCATCAGCTCGCGGGCAGTTTCGATCGACAGGTTGCGTGGCGATTTCGGGAAAAACACAAAGCCAAGATAGGCCGCCCCCAAGCGTGCCGCATAGGCAACATGCTGCTGTTGCGTCAGGCCGCAAATCTTTACCTGCATCGGTTCAATCCCGCCCCGGCCACTCACTCAAGCAGGGCGAGAATGTCATCCCTGCCCTCGCCCGCCTTTTTGCGCAGGCCGCGCAGCTCGCGCTCCATCTGCCCAAGCTCGCGCTTGCGCTGGGCGGCTTCGGCCCGGTGACGATATTCGCGGATATATTCCAGCACGAACCCGATCAGCAGGCCAACAATGATCGCGCCCAGGATCACCATGAAAAGCGGCAGCTGGAAACTGTTCGGAATGGGCAGAAATGTGGTGAATTCCTCGGGCACGACATGCAGCGTGACCTGCCCCCGGTTTGCCAGAGAAACGATAACAAGAAGGATCCCGACAATCGTCAGGAAAAGGAAACGGATCATGCGCAGCATTGCGGCCTCAGTCGGTTGATCGGGTCAGCCGCCGTTCAGACGGTCCCTCAGCAATTTGCCGGTCTTGAAGAACGGCACGTATTTTTCCTCGACCTTGACGGATTCGCCGGTGCGGGGATTGCGGCCTATTCTGGCATCCCGCTTCTTTACGGAAAAGGCGCCAAAGCCGCGCAGCTCGACCCGGTTTCCATCTGCCATGGCCTGGATGATTTCGTCAAAAATGGTGGAAACGATGCGTTCGACGTCACGTTGATACAGATGCGGATTTTCTTCGGCGATTTTCTGGACCAGCTCTGATCGTATCATACGTCACACCTCCAATTATTACCCGACCCGAAAACATACAGCTGGGCCGAAACCATGGCTTCCATATAGTGGTGCAAGTTTGGCAGAAAAATCGCCACCTGGGAATAGACGCTTCTGTTACCGCGGCAGAATAACCCGCGTAAGGCCCTGTTTGCCGGTATTTTTCCCTGCCCGAGCCGCGATCTGGCAAAAATTTCGCACCCATTACCAGGGGCGAACGGATATCAGACCAGCCCACCCTCTGGGTGATTCGTATGCGCACCATGCCCCGCCAAAGGAAAACGGCCCCCGATCCGAGGGCCGTTTCCGGTATTGTTCAACAAGATCGCGCGACCTCAGTCGTCATCCTTGCTCTTGAGTGCGGCGCCGAGAATGTCGCCCAGGCTGGCGCCCGAGTCGGACGAGCCGTATTGCTTGACGGCCTCTTTTTCTTCGGCGATCTCGCGGGCCTTGATCGACAGGCCCAGACGGCGCGAGTTGCGGTCGATATTGGTGATGCGTGCATCCACCTTGTCGCCGACCGAGAAACGCTCGGGGCGTTGTTCGGAACGGTCGCGGGACAGATCAGAACGACGGATAAAGCTTTTCATGCCGTCATATTCGACCTCGATGCCGCCATCCTCGATCTTGGTGACCGTGACGGTGACAACATCGCCACGCTTGACACCCGAGGTTGCCTCGGCAAAGGGATCGCCGTCCAGCGCCTTGATCGACAGGCTGATGCGCTCTTTCTCGACATCGACATCGGTGACCACGGCCTTGACGATATCGCCCTTGCGATAGTTTTCCATGGCTTCCTCGCCTGAACGGTTCCAGTCCAGGTCGGACAGGTGAACCATGCCGTCGATGCCGCCTTCGAGGCCGATGAACAGGCCGAACTCGGTGATGTTCTTGACTTCGCCTTCGACCTCGGTGCCCACGGGGAATGCCTTCTTGAAGTTTTCCCACGGGTTGCCCTGGGTCTGCTTCAGGCCAAGGCTGACACGGCGCTTGGCGGTGTCGATTTCCAGAACCATCACGTCAACCTCTTGCGAGGTGGAAACGATCTTGCCCGGATGCACGTTCTTCTTGGTCCAGGACATTTCGGAAACGTGAACGAGGCCCTCGACACCCGGCTCCAGCTCGACAAATGCGCCATAGTCGGTGATGTTGGTCACACGGCCCTTGTGCACGGTGCCGATCTGGTACTTTTCCTCGACATGGGCCCAGGGATCTTCCTGCAGCTGCTTCATGCCCAGGCTGATACGGTGGGTTTCCTTGTTGATCTTGACGATCTGCACCTTGATGGTCTCGCCAATCGACACGATTTCCGAGGGGTGGTTGACACGGCGCCAGGCCATGTCGGTGACGTGCAGCAGGCCGTCCACACCACCCAGGTCGACGAATGCGCCATATTCGGTGATGTTCTTGACCACGCCTTCCACAACGTCGCCTTCGTTCAGCTTGCCGACGATCTCGGCGCGCTGCTCGGCGCGGCTTTCTTCCAGGATGGCGCGGCGGGAAACGACGATGTTGCCACGGCGGCGGTCCATTTTCAAAATCTGGAAGGGCTGCTTGATACCCATCAGGGCAGACGCGTCACGCACGGGGCGCACATCGACCTGGCTGCCGGGCAGGAAGGCAACCGCTCCGCCCAGATCGACGGTAAACCCGCCCTTGACCCGGCCAAAGATCGCGCCTTCGACGCGCTCGTCATTGGCGGCAGCTTTTTCCAGACGGTCCCAGGCCTCTTCGCGGCGGGCCTTGTCGCGGCTGATGACGGCCTCGCCACGGGCGTTCTCGACGCGTTCAAGATAGACCTCGACGGTGTCGCCAACCTCGATTTCGGGCGGCTCGCCGGGATTTGCAAATTCCTTGAGATCGACACGGCCTTCCATCTTGTAGCCGATATCGATGATGGCCTGTCCGTTTTCGATGGCGATGACAGTGCCTTTGACAACGCTCCCCTCCTGGGGGGTGTCCAGTTCGAAGCTTTCGTTAAGAAGGCTTTCGAACTCTTCCATAGTCGCATTTGCTGACATGTAATCAGGTATCCTTTTCAGTTCTTTTTGCGGGCCAGGTGGTTGGTTCCACCGGTCTTTCAGATGGTTGAGTCAGAGATGGGAGCCCGAACAGGCAAGAACCAAAGAGGGCCGGTGCTAATCCCGACCCTGCCCGATTCTTTTTGTTATATGCGCTACCGCCTCGGCGACAGCCGCGTCTATAGACAAATCCGTCGTATCTAGCAAGAGCGCATCATCAGCCGCGCGCATGGGCGCAACATCGCGCCCGGCATCGCGGGCATCACGCGCGCGAAGATCGGCAAGCACCTCGTCAAAGGTGGTTTCGGCGCCGCCCGCGCGCAGCTCGTCGTAACGGCGGCGCGCACGCACCTCGTCAGAAGCGGTGACATACAGCTTGGCCTCGGCCTCGGGGCAGATCACGGTGCCGATGTCGCGCCCGTCCAGCACCGCGCCGCCCTCGCGCCGGGCAAAACGGCGCTGGAAATCGACCAGTGCCGCCCGCACCTCGGGGTTGGCGGCAACCCTTGAGGCAGCAGCGGCAACCTCGGCGCTGCGCAGATCGGGCGCTCGCAGATCGTCGGGTGTCAGGATGCGCGCCGCCTCGGCCGGTTCCATCCCCGCCAGAACCTTGCGGCCCGTGGCGCGATACAAAAGGCCGGTGTCGAGATGGGCAAAGCCGAAATGATCGGCCACGGCGCGCGCGATGGTGCCCTTGCCCGCCGCTGCCGGGCCATCGATGGCAACGGTAAACTTCATCATGCCGCCTTGGCGCGCTGGCGCCGGACCAGCCCGGCCGCGACCATGGCGACAAGGATAAAGAATACAACGAACTTACCCTGTGTCATCAGGCTTGCGGCGGCGACATTGGCCTGGGTCAACCCGTCAACGCCCCCGGAAACCAGAATGGCCACACGGAAATTCTCGGCGGCGTCAAATCCGCCGTAAAGCAGCGGCAGAACGATGATCGCCACCCTCCAGGCCGGTGCCGGACGGCGGTAGAGCTGCCATAGCGTGGACATGAAGGAAACGGTCAGAAACATCAGAAAGGTCATATCCAGCGCAAACCAGCGGGTCAGGTAATAGCTTTGCCCGGCGCGCGAAAGCGCCGACATATATTCCCGCGCATCCGCCAGCGAATAGCCGAACGGCCGCAGGTCGAACAGCGGCAGCCCTCCGGTATAGGCGGCCAGCGTCGGCGCGGTTGACAGCAACAGCACGGCGTAAAGCCCGGCCATGATGGCCAGCACGGCCCAGTAAAGCAGCTTCATCATATCCCCCTAACTGTTGGCACGCACAATCTGCGCACCCAGATCGGCCATCAGCCCCTCGAACACCGGAAAGCTGGTGGCGACCGGCGCGCCATCGTCGATCGACACCGCCTTTTGCGCCGCCATGCCAAGACACAAAAACGACATGGCGATACGGTGGTCCAGATGGGTTGCAACAGTTGCACCACCCGGCACGCCATCGGGGCCGCAGCCATGCACGATCATGCCGTCTTCTTCCTCGTCCACGGTAACGCCATTGGCGCGCAGCCCCTCGACCATGGCGTTGATGCGGTCGGATTCCTTGACGCGCAGCTCGTGAATGCCGCGCATGACGGTCTGGCCGTGGGCAAAGGCGGCCACAACCGCCAGGATCGGGTATTCGTCGATCATGCTGGCGGCGCGTTCGGGCGGAACGGTTATGCCCCTGAGATCGGGCGAAAACCGCGCGCGCAGATCGGCAACCGGCTCGCCCCCCTCGATGCGCTCGTTTTCATAGGTCAGGTGGGCGCCCATCTCGCGCAGGGTGGTGAACAGCCCGGCGCGGGTCGGGTTCAGCCCGATCCCCGGCACCAGCACATCCGAATCCGGCACGATCAGGGCCGCGCAGACCGGAAACGCGGCCGAGCTGGGATCGCGCGGCACGACGATAGTCTGCCCGGTCAGTTCCGGCTGGCCTGTCAAGGTGATGACCTGGCCATGATCGGTGACCTCGGTCGTGATTTCGGCACCAAAGCCCGCCAGCATCCGTTCGGTGTGGTCGCGGGTCGGGGTCTTTTCGATCACCACCGTCTGCCCCGGCGCGTTCAGCCCCGCCAGCAGCACCGCCGATTTCACCTGGGCCGAGGCAACCGGGGTTTCATAGCGCACCGGCACCGCATCCTGCGCGCCGACCAGCGTCAGCGGCAGCCGCCCGCCGCTGCGCCCATGGGCACACGCGCCAAACAGTGCCAGCGGGTCGGTGATCCGGCCCATCGGGCGCGAGCGAAGGCTTGCGTCGCCCGTGAAGGTTGCGCTGATTGGTGTGGTGGCCATCGCCCCCATGATCAGCCGCACGCCGGTGCCCGCATTGCCGCAATCGATCACGTCTTCTGGTTCGGCAAAGCCACCGACACCAACGCCATGCACGCGCCACTCGCCATCGCCCAGACGCTCGACCTCGGCACCGAAGGCGGCCATGGCCCTGGCGGTATCCAGAACGTCCTGCCCTTCGAGCAGGCCGGATATCCAGGTTTCCCCGACGCTGAGCGCGCCGAGAATCAGCGAACGGTGGCTGATCGACTTGTCGCCGGGGATCTGCGCGACACCCTTCAGGGGGGCGGCGCGGCGCGAAGTCATGGGAATCGGGGTGCCGTGGGCTGACATGATATATTCCTGTTATTGTCCTGCGCACTGCTATAATGCTTGGAACACGGCAAATCCACTTGGGTTTTCCGTGTCCGGCAAACTATCTGGTGGCTTTTCGGCGCCCTGCGCCAGAGAATCCCTTGACGCCAGTCGGCCATGCCCCTAAAGAGGCGTCTCGAAATTCCGTTGTGCCGCGCTGCGGCGCACCTGCAAGCTGTAACCCAAGGATACCCTGGATATGTCTCGCCGTTGTGAACTGACTGGTAAGGGCGTGATGGTTGGCAACAATGTCAGCCACGCCAACAACAAGACCAAGCGTCGCTTTCTGCCCAACCTGAACGAAGTCACGCTTCAGTCCGAGGCTCTGGGCCGCTCGTTCAAGTTCCGCATCTCGGCTGCGGCCCTGCGCACCGTCGACCACCGCGGTGGTCTGGATGCCTTCCTTGCCAAGGCCAAGGACAGCGAGCTTTCCGAAAAGGCGCTCAAGGTCAAAAAGGAAATCGCCAAGGCGCAGGCAGCTGCCACCGCAGCCTGAGATGATATCCCGACTGTATTGTTTTGACGGCCTCGTCCCTTGCGGGCGGGGCCGCTTCGTTTTGTCGCGCGGAACATGCAACTGCGCCGGTGACAGATCGGGGGAGCCCGCTAGACTGACACGGCCATGACCTTGCGAATGATCAGAAACCCGTTGCTGGGCGCGATGGCCATCATCCTGGCCTTCTCCAGCCTGTCCGCTGCCACTGCGCGTGGTCAGCGATATGACGGGCAGAAGGTTGTCATCTGCACGGGCGAAATACTTGTAACGGTCACGATCGACGAAAATGGCCAGCCGGTCAAACATACCCATGTCTGCCCGGATTACGCGCTTTTGCTTGCAGCGGTGCTTATCCCGGCAGGGCCTGTCATTCTTGAACAACTGTCTGCCATTCGCCTGCCAAGGGTGTTCGATGCCCGCCAGGCGGAACAACAGATCCGCTTTCGGCCCAAGGCAAGGGCGCCTCCGCCTGTTTCCTGAAATCGCCAAGAACATACCGAATTTCAGCGTTACAGGAGAAAACAGATGAAAACGCTTACCCGCAGAACGGCGCTTGTCGCCGCATTTTCGCTTTGCGCAATTGCATCAACAGGTCCACTTGCCGCAGGCGAGAACCACGAGCACATGCATGTTGATGCCGGCAATTTCCTCATCCACGCCCCCTATGCCCGGGTGATGGGGAAAATGGCCAAGTCGGGGGCAATCTTCATGGGTCTGCAGAATGTCGGCGGAACCGATGACCGGCTGATCGGGGCTTCGACACCCGTGGCCCGCATGACATCGCTTCATACCAATGTCGAAGATCCCAATGGCGTGATGAAGATGGTCCCCATCAAGGGCGGAGTTTCGATTCCGGCCGACAAGACCCACTGGTTCAAGCGCGGGGGCGATCACATCATGCTGATGGGGCTGAAAAAACCTCTTGCCGAGGGTGACACGATCCCGCTGACGCTGGTCTTTGAAAAGGCTGGAAAGGTCCGGCTTGATGTCAAGGTGGACAACCACCACAAGGGGGACGAAGGCATGGGTCGCATGAACATGAAAATGGACGATTGAGCAAGAACCAGGTGCAATAACTGTCAACGGGGCGATTTTCGCCCCGTTTTGTTTTGCTCAGCTCTTTTTGCCGCACGATTTTTCTGCGGCATTTCCCCATTCCTTGTAACGTAGCCAGAACACTTCGTTGCGAGGGTTGTCAGACTGCCGGATAACCTGCGCCTTGTGAGGGTTGCGGAAAAAACTGGCGGCAAGGCGCTGGTCGCGCCGCTTGGTCAGCAGGGTGTCGGCGACCTGCTGGATGCAGACGCACAATTCCTGCGAAGCCGCCGGACGCCCGGATCTGACACATGCCTTGCGAATCAGATCGCCCGCAGGCGCCGAACTTGCCATGAATGTCAAAAGAAATGTCGAAAGAAGAACCTTCTTCATCTGTCGAATCCTGCCGCGGCGCCTGCCCTGACCTGTCTTTCTCACAGATTAACACGCTTTGGCGATATGCGACAGGGGGTGGCGTGGTCGAACGCCGCCAAAGCTCCTTGCTGTCGCCCGCCCATCGGCCCGCCCTAGATCGGGCTGTAATGCAGCACGACCCAGATCAGCCCCGAACACAACAGCGAAAGCCAGACAACATAGTTGGTGATATTGTGCAGCAGGCGGCGTTCTTCATTGCCCAGACCGGGAAACAGTTCGACCAGCCGCCGGCCGGGCCATAGCAGGATATTCAGGAATTTCTGCCACATGGGATGTCTCCGGCATTGCAATGATGCCTGTCTCATATCCTGTGCCCTCCCGATGTTCCAGAGGGGCCATCACCACACTGGACCTTGCCCTGCCCCTTGGATATAAGCGCCGGCATGGGACAGGTATTTGCAATCATCATTCGAATTACCGACCCGGCGCTCGACAGCTGAGTCGCCGGGAACAGGCGTTCGAGTGATCCACGCCGACCTTGCCATATCCCCCCACAGTTTCACGGAGCCACCCCGAAATGTGCGCCGATACCCCCGACTACAAAAACACCCTGAACCTGCCCGAAACCGACTTCCCCATGCGCGCCGGCCTGCCCAAGCGCGAGCCCGAATGGCTGGCCCGGTGGGAGCGCATCGGCATCTATGACCGGCTGCGCGAAAAAGAGGGGCGCGAAAGTTTCGTGCTGCATGACGGCCCTCCCTATGCCAACGGGCATCTGCATATTGGCCATGCCCTGAACAAGGTGCTGAAAGACATGGTCGTGCGCAGCCAGCAGATGATGGGCCGCGACAGCCGCTATGTGCCGGGCTGGGATTGCCACGGCCTGCCGATCGAATGGAAGATCGAGGAACAATACCGCGCCAAAGGCAAGAACAAGGACGAGGTGCCCATCAACGAGCTGCGCGCCGAATGCCGCAAATTTGCGGCCAGCTGGGTCAATATCCAGCGCGAGGAATTCAAGCGCCTGGGCGTTACCGGCAAGTGGGACGCCCCCTATCTGACCATGGACTATCACGCCGAGGCGGTGATCGCGGGCGAGTTCATGAAGTTCGTGATGAACGGCTCGCTTTATCGCGGCTCGAAACCCGTGATGTGGTCGCCCGTCGAAAAGACCGCGCTGGCCGAGGCCGAGGTCGAATATCACGACCACAAGAGTCATACGATCTGGGTGAAGTTTCCGGTGGTCAGGGTCCGAAGCGATATTGCCAATTTCGCCAGCGAAAAATCTCCGGATTTGGGTGACTACATTGACGAAATCCAAGAGACCTACAAAAAGGCGAGCGTAGTTATCTGGACTACAACACCCTGGACAATCCCTTCAAACAAGGCGGTGGCGTTCAATCCTGCTATCAAATACGGCTTATTTGAAGTCAAGGATACTCAGGACGAGAGTTGGGCAAAGCGAGGAGACTTATTGATCCTCGCGGAGACGCTGGCACCCGATACGCTTGCTCAGGCTCGTGTGACGTCGTTCCAGAAGATAAGGGACGTAGCCGCCGAAGAACTTTCCGACATGGTCTGCGCTCACCCATTCCGCGGCATGGAGGGCGCAAACGGGTTCTGGGATTACGAGGTACCCATGATCGACGGCGATCATGTCACCGACGACGCAGGCACGGGCTTTGTCCATACGGCCCCCAGCCACGGCGCCGACGACTATGAGGCATTTATCAAGCG
>JAUZRU010000090.1 GCA_030950185.1 Paracoccaceae bacterium
AGGATCCCATAGACCACGTCCGCGACCTGCTGGTTGGCGGCAAGCACGCCTCGGAAGACGAACTCAAGGCCATCGACAAGGAAATCAAGGCCGTCGTGAACGAGGCCGCAAAATTTGCCCAGTCCAGCCCCGAGCCCTCCGAGGCCGAGCTGTGGACCGACATCATCGCCTGAGGAGAAAGAGACAATGGCAACGAACATTCTCATGCCCGCCCTTTCCCCGACGATGGAGGAAGGCACATTGGCAAAATGGCTGGTGAAAGAGGGCGACAGCGTGTCGTCCGGCGACATCATCGCCGAGATCGAAACCGACAAGGCGGTGATGGAATTCGAGGCCGTCGATGATGGCGTGATCGGGCGTATCCTGGTGCCCGAGGGCACCGAGGGGGTCAAGGTCAATACCCCCATCGCCGTGCTGCTGGAAGAGGGCGAAGAGGCCGGCGCAACGCCTGATGCAGCACCTGATGCAACGCCTGACGCAGCCCCTGCCGAAGCCGCCCCCGCCCCGACCGTTCCGGCCTCTGCCACGCCCGAGGCCGTCATTCCGCAGATGGAAGAAATCCCCGCCGGCACCAGCTTCAAGACCCAGACCGTGCGCGAGGCCCTGCGCGACGCCATGGCCGAGGAAATGCGCGCCAGCGACGACGTGTTCCTGATGGGCGAGGAAGTCGCGCAATATCAGGGCGCCTACAAGGTCAGCCAGGGCCTGCTCGACGAATTCGGCGAGCGCCGCGTGATCGACACCCCGATCACCGAGCATGGCTTTACCGGCGTCGCCGTAGGCGCGGCATTTGCCGGGCTGCGCCCGATCGTCGAATTCATGACCTTCAACTTTGCCATGCAGGCGATGGACCAGATCATCAACTCGGCCGCCAAGACGCGCTACATGTCCGGCGGGCAGATGAACTGCCCCATCGTGTTCCGCGGCCCCAACGGCGCCGCCGCCCGCGTGGCCGCCCAGCACAGCCAGGATTACGCCGCGTGGTATGCGCATGTGCCAGGCCTCAAGGTGGTGCAGCCCTATTCGGCGGCCGATGCCAAGGGCCTGCTGAAATCGGCCATCCGCGACCCGAACCCCGTGATCTTTCTGGAAAACGAAATCCTTTACGGCCGCAGCTTCGAGGTGCCGGAACTTGACGATTTCACCGTGCCCATAGGACGCGCGCGCATCTGGCGCGAGGGCTCTGACGTCACTATCGTCAGCTTTGGCATCGGCATGACCCATGCGCTTGAGGCTGCCGAGGAACTGGCCAGACAGGGCATCAGCGCCGAGGTCATCGACCTGCGCAGCCTGCGCCCCATCGATTACGACACGGTGCTGGCCAGTGTGCGCAAGACCAACCGCTGCGTCACCGTCGAAGAGGGCTGGCCCGTTGCCTCGATCGGCAACCACCTGTCGGCGACCATCATGCAGCAGGCATTTGACTGGCTTGATGCTCCGGTGATCAATGTCACCGGCAAGGACGTGCCGATGCCCTACGCCGCCAATCTTGAAAAGCTGGCGCTTGTCACCACGGCCGAGGTCATCGAGGCCGTCAGATCCGTCACCTACCGCACAGGAGGCCTGTGATGGCAATTCAGATCCTGATGCCCGCCCTTTCCCCCACGATGGAGGAGGGCACACTTGCCAAATGGCTGGTGAAAGAGGGCGACACGGTATCCTCGGGCGACCTGCTGGCCGAGATCGAAACCGACAAGGCGGTGATGGACTTCGAGGCCGTCGATGATGGCGTGATCGGGCGTCTCCTGGTGCCCGAGGGTGCCGAGGGGGTCAAGGTCAATACCCCCATCGCCGTGCTGCTGGAAGAGGGCGAGGACGCCTCCGCCATCGACAGCGCAACAACCGCCCCCGCGCCCGAGCCCGCACAAGAGGCCCCCGCAGCCGCAGCGCCCCCCCCCGCGGAAACCAAGGCGCCCCCTGCCCCGCCCGCGCCAGACAGCGACGGCAAGCGCATCTTTGCCTCGCCTCTCGCCCGCCGCCTTGCCACAGACAGGGGGCTCGACCTTGCCACCATCAAGGGCACCGGCCCGCATGGGCGCATCATAAAGGCCGATGTCGAGGCCGCTGTCGCCGCACCCAAGCCGGCTGTCGGAGCCGCCCTGGCCGCGACCCCGGCAGGCCCTGCGACAGCCCCTGCGGCTGGCCCGAACGCCGAACAGATCAAGGCCCTCTATGCAGACCGCGAATTCCAGGAGGTCACCCTTGACGGCATGCGCCGCACCATCGCCGCGCGCCTGTCCGAGGCCAAGCAGACCATCCCGCATTTCTATCTGCGCCGCGACATCCGTATCGACGCCCTGCTCGATCTGCGCGCCCGCATGAACAAGGGGCTCGCGGCGCGCGGCATCAAGCTCAGCGTCAATGACTATATCATCAAGGCCTCGGCGCTGGCGCTGCAGGATGTGCCCGATTGCAACGCCATCTGGGCCGGCGACCGGATCCTGAAACTGAAACCCTCGGATGTGGCAGTGGCCGTTGCGATCGAAGGGGGGCTGTTCACCCCGGTCCTGCGTGACGCCGACAAGAAGACGCTTTCGACCCTGTCGGCCGAAATGAAGGATCTCGCCGCCCGCGCCCGCGCCCGCAAGCTGGCCCCCAATGAATATCAGGGCGGCAGCTTTGCAATCTCCAACCTCGGCATGTTCGGCATCACCAATTTCGACGCGGTGATCAACCCGCCCCATGGCAGCATCCTGGCGGTCGGCGCGGGCGAGAAGAAACCCGTCGTCAACGATGCCGGCGAAATCGAGGTCGCCACCGTCATGTCGGTCACCCTCAGCGTCGATCACCGGGTCATCGACGGCGCCCTTGGTGCGCAGTTCCTGACCGCCCTCAAGGGCTATCTCGAAGACCCGCTTTCGATGCTGGCCTGACCACCGGGCCAGATATCGCACCAGCGGGGCACAACTGCCCCCGCTGGTTTTTTTATGGACCTTGCCAAACAGCCGCGGCACTATTCCGGCAGGCCCCTGACGACGGCCAGATCCGACAATGTTCAAATGGTGGCGAGATGCGAAAATTCTTCGAAAACCGACCGGTTCTGATTTTCCTGATCCTGCTGACATCAGCGGTCAGCTATCTGACATTTCGATATCTTTACGGGATCTCCGGCGATTTTCCCTTTTCGCAAGAAATCCTTCTGGTGTTCATTGGTGCCGTCGCGACCGTGCTGATCACCGCCATTCTGATCAACCAGCAAACCGAGCTCGAGCTGCGCAAGGAAGGCCAGGTGCTGCTGCTGGATCAGAAAAGCGCGACCTATACCGCACTGATCGAGCATATTGGCGAGATCGTCGAAAAGGGCAGTATGGACCCGGCCGAGCTGGGCGAGCTGCGCATCCTCAACCACAAGCTGGCCATGATCGGCAGCGCCGCGGTCATCCGCAAGTTCAACGACGTTCTCGACCTTCTTGACGAGGCCATGCGGGGCGAAACGATTGATGAGCCGACCCGCGCCAGGCTGACCAGGGCGGTCGCCATCCTGACCCACCACATGCGCCGCGATCTGCTGGGACGCGTAAAAGACGAGGACGACAGCGCCGTGTTGCAGGATATCGTGGCAAACACGGCTGATCTGGAAGACGACACCGGCGCGTGACTGCGCGCCGACAAGCCGGAAACCAAGAACTGGCGACCCCTGAAGGACTCGAACCCTCAACCTGCTGATTAGAAGTCAGCCGCTCTATCCAGTTGAGCTAAGGGGCCAGAAGGCCATGTTGCTATTGACGCCTGTCAATGTCGGAAAATGCCGATCTTGGCAACAGGAATTGCCGGCACCGCGCCGGCTCAGTGTGTCCAGACGGTGCGGCGGTTGGTGGCAAAGTTGTCGCCATAGCCGTTGCGACGGATGACCGGCCGGCGCTTGTGCGGTGGCTGAAGGATAAACTCGATTCCATGAGCTTGCGCATATTTCTCGGCCGCTTCACGCGTGTCGAAACGCAGCTTAACCTGGCTTTGGGTATCAGACGAACTTGTCCAGCCCATGAGCGGGTCGATCTTTCTCGCATCTGCCGGGTCGAATTCAAGGATCCAGGTTCTGGACTTGGCCTGACCTGACTGCATGGCGTTTCGAGCGGGTTGGTAGATGCGCGCAAGCATGTGCAGACTCCTCGATCAATGATGGGCCGTTTATGGGCAATTCGGGGGTTCTGTGCAAGGGGCTTTCCAGCGATTGCCGCCCGCAGACAAGGGAGCGAGGGGTGGGGTGGGGTGGTGTATGTCTGCGGGCGACAATCCTGACTGCTGCTTGCCCGTTATTAGTGCCACGACTCAACCTGCGGATGCAACCGCAAATTTCGTTAAAGTTGTGGCGAAACAATATGTTTCTCGCTTCGCATATTAACCTTATGGCAACCCGAATGTGCCGCGAAAACGGAAACAGCGCCCGGCAAGGGGCGCTGTTTGCTTTTTCCATCCTGGTGGGCCCGCTCAGAAGTTAAGCGATATGTCCCTGTGGTTCGATCCACACCACGCCAGGAACAGTGCCTGCTCGCGCGTCAGGCGCGGTTGTGACCGGATCCCGAGCGTTGGCTTGATGGCGTTCAGGAAGGTTTCAAGCCCAGGGCGCAGGGTTTTCTCGGCAGAAACACGCCAGCCCTTTTGCGATTCATAGGCTTTCAGTGCCTTGTCATACAGCTTGAGAGCCTTGTCGATCTTGGGCTTGCGCCGCTTCAGAATTCGCCGCGCCTTTTTCAGCGAAGATTTCACCGCCTCGCTTCCCGGGATCTTAGCGAATTTCCGTTCAAGCACCCGGATCCGGGTGGCGGCCTCCTTGGGGTCACCATTGCGGATGATGTCTCCGACCGCGCGCAAGTCACCCTCAAGCGCCATGAATTCAGGCGTCGCGTTCAGAATGGCCAGCGCCTTTACCGGCCCGGCATAGGCCTTGTCGGCAAGCTTGCGGAAATCCCTGCGCGCCTTCTGTTCGCCACCGTTGATCTTCTGGAATTTCTCGTAGACCTGCTTCCAGTCCGGCGGAATCTGCGCCCGCAGGTTTTCGATCTTCAGTTCAAGGCTTTTGACCTCGGTCATGTCCAGCGCATTCTGGGCATCGGTGCCAACATTCAGCGTTCTACCCAAGGTTTCCTTCAACTCGTTGATCCGTTTTTCGGCAACACGAATTTCCTTTTCGAGCTCGCGCACGACAACCAGCCTGGACCGATAGGCGGGGGCCACCTGCTCGACCTGTTTTTCCATCTCGAAGGCATGATTCAATGCCTTGATCGAGCCCGATGCAGCGTCAAACGAGTTCTCGAGCTCGCGCGCCAGACGGGGCGGAAGGTTGCTGAGGTCGATCTTGCGGGCAGCCTCGATAGCGGCCCTGGTCTGGCCATTGTCGGCCTTGAGCTGGTCCAGAACATATTGGTCAAGACAGTATTGCAGCCGCGGATTGCGCGGGGGCGGGGCTGTTTCGGACAGGAACTTCACCCTGTTGGGAAGATAGTTCACCAAGGGCGGATTCAACGCCACGATCCCCAGCGCAAGAAGCTGCAGGATGATGAAGGGGATAACCCCCTTGTACATCGAAATCGTCTTTACGATCGCAGGTGCAACACCGCGCAGATAGAACAGTGCAAAGCCGAATGGCGGCGTCAGGAACGACGTCTGCATGTTCAGGCCGATCATCACACCCAGCCACACCGCGGTGACGTTGGCGCTGGGATCAGACAGCAGGATCGGGGCCACGATTGGCACCACGACCACCGAAATCTCGATGAAGTCGATAAAGAAGCCAAGGATGAAGATCACCCCCATCACAACCCAGAACTTGGTCCAGAAACCACCCGGAAGGGTTTCAAGCGAATTTCGCACAAGTTCCTCGCCGCCAAACGCCCTGAAACCCGCGGTCAGGATGGCCGCCCCCATCAGGATGACAAAGACCAGCGATGTCGTCTTGGCCGTCTCGACCATGACCGAATGCATGGTGTTGTCGATACGGATCGCGCGCAGGCCGCTCCAGATCAGGGAAAGGACCAGGGTCACCGACGCGACAACACCGATCATGATGCCGATCATGTCCTGCGTGGTGTTGATACGCTTGACGTTCATTTCAAAGTTCGACAGCGTGAAATACAGCACGATGACCGATGCAAGTGCAAGCAATGCCGGCCAGTAACGACGGCGATCACTTTCGGGCAGGCGATAACCGGCCATGACCATGGCCCCAGCCGAGCCGATCGCACCGGCCTGGTTCACCGTCGCGACCCCCAGGATGATCGAGCCCAGCACCAGAAAGATCAGCGTCAGCGGCGGAATAAGCGCCAGCGCGACCTTCTTGGCAAATTGCAGGTCAAAGCCACCATCACGATGCACCGCGGGCGCCGATTTCGGCCGGATCAGGGCGAAACCGAGGATATACACCATGTACAGCCCGACCAGCACGAGGCCCGGCACCAGCGCGCCCAGGAACATCTCGCCGGCGCTGGTCGAGGTGACCTCGAAGATCGACGGCATGGAAAGTTCGCCGGTGGCCTGTTTGTACAGGATGGTGCGCAGATTGCCCGCCTGGTCGGTGGCCGAAGACAGCTGGTCCGCCAGAATGATCAGCACGATGGATGGCGGAATGATCTGCCCCAACGTCCCCGATGCGGCAATCGTCCCGGTCGCCAGCGAATGGGAATAATTGTTGCGCAACATCGCCGGCAGGCTGATCAGCCCCATGGCCACCACGGTTGCGCCCACGATACCGGTTGTCGCTGCCAGAAGGGCCCCGACAAACACCACCGAAATACCCAGACCACCCGGAACGGGGCCGAACAGCTGCGCCATGGTCACCAGCAGGTCTTCGGCAATGCGCGACTTCTGCAGCATGATCCCCATGAAGATGAACAGGGGAACAGCGATCAACGTGTCTCGTTGTGGAACCCAATAGACACTTCGCAGATTTGTCACGCCGGCGGACAGCCATTGCCAGGGCGTTCCGGTAAAGAAGTAGGCGCCCGGATCGCCGGTGGCGATATAACCGGCAGCACCGGCAAGAAGGATGGTCAGGATCGAGGCACCCGGCAAGGCAAAAGCCACCGGGAAACCGGAGCCGAGAGCCAGCGCCATGAGCACCATCAGGGTGACGAGAAAGAAAACTTCCATTGGTCTGTTCCTTGTCAGGCAGCGGCTTCGGAGGAAACCTCACGATGCCCCGGCTCTCCGCGGGTATCGGCGATTGCCTCGAAGAAGAATGAGACGAACTCGATAAGCATGGTCATGGCGAAAACGCCCAGAAATGCAGCCATCTGGTATTTCACATACAACCCCAGGCCACCGGTCTGCGTCACCTCGAAATTCATGACCGGCCCGTTCATGATCGATTCCTTGCCTTCAAGGCCAACCAGCATGATCACTGCCGCGGTCGGAATTCCAAGAAAGAGTGTGCCGACCGCGTTGAACCAGCCCTTCTTGCGCAAGTTGAAGTTGGCATAGAAGATATCCACCCGCACATGCCCTTCCTCGAACAGCGTGTAGGCGGATGCCAGCAGGAACAGCGCCGAATACCAATACCGCACCAGGTCATCCATGAATGCCTGCTGATATGAAAACACGAAGCGCGTGATCACGATCAGCAGCTCGGCAATGATGATCATCAGTGCAAGCCACTGAAATCCAAGCGCCTTGCGCTTTACCGCAGCAAAGACAAATCCCAGGATCAGCAGCGGAAAATGAACATAGAGACCTACGAAATCCGGCCTTTGAAAAAGCCGCGCAGTTGGCAGGTCAAGGAACATGACAAAGATCTTTTCGACCCGCATGAACGCGATGGTGATGTCGGCAATGCCCACGAACAGGATTCCGAAGAAGAACCCGCGCAGCAGGAACATGTTGAACCCGTGTATCCGGCGGGCATCCCATCTCAGCGCCACATCGGGGCTGCGCAGGGGGTACAGAATCGCCGCACCGATGAACAGCACATAAACGATGGCAGGGATCAGACCATCCATCCGCCCGGCCAGCAGGGCCGTCGGGCCTTCCAGACCGAATGCGAGAATCAGGATATTGTTCACCAACAGTGCCGCCAGGGCCCCAAGAATGGCCCACCCGAATGCGCGCACCAGAGGCGCCGGATTGCCAAACCGCTCGATTTCCTCGGCCGTGCCTGTATCAGACATGCTCCCCCCCATATTCCAAAAGAACGGGGCCCGTAAGCCCCGCTCGGTTTCCGTCTGGCGTTACAATCAGTTGTTGCTTTCGCCAATTCCAAGAACGCGGTTACGCTGCTGCACAAAGGTGCCCTGCATCTCCGCCATCATGCCGCCGATTTCGCGCATGGCCTTCTGGAAGGCATCGTCAACCTCGGTTGCCAGCTTCGACTTGGCGCGGGTTTCCGCGAACACTTCCTTGGCAGCTTCGCCGAACGCATCCCAGATGTCGTCATTGTACTGCTTGACGACAACGCCATGCTCGTTGACCAGCTTTTGCAGATACTCGCCGTTCTTGGCCTGGGTTTCCTCGAACTGGTTGGCGTTCTCGGCGTAACAGGCCGTGGTGATCACGTCCTTTTCCCAATCGCTCAGGCTTTCCCACCACGACTTGTTCATGCCGAAGGCAAGGTTGGCGTTGGGTTCGTGCATGCCGGCCAGATAGTAGTACTTGGTCACTTCATAGAACTTCATGAAGTAGTCATTGTACGGGCCAACCCACTCGGTCGCGTCGATGGCGCCCGAAACGAGGTTCTGATAGATCTGGCCGCCGGGCAGCGAAACGGTGGAGACGCCGAGTTTCGACATCACGGTACCGCCAAGGCCCGGAATACGCATCTTCAGACCCTTGAAGTCCTCGGGGCTGTTGATTTCCTTGTTGAACCAGCCACCGGCCTGGGTGCCGGTTGCGCCGCAAGGCAGGGCCTTCAGGCCAAAGCTGCCGGAAACCTTGTCCCACAGCTCCTGACCGCCGCCAAACTTGACCCAGGCGTTCCATTCATCCACGGTCATGCCAAAAGGCACGGCGGTGAAATAGGCGAATGCCGGATCTTTACCAACCCAGTAGTAGTCGGCCGCGATATAGGCCTGCGAGTTGCCCGAGGCGACTTCGTCGAACGAGTCGAACGCCTTGACGCGCTCGCCGGCGGCGAAATAGTTCACCTTGATGGCGCCTTGCGACAGTTTTTCGATATTGGCAGCAAGCCGCTGAGCCGAGGTGCCGAGACCCGGGAAATCCCGCGGCCAGGTCGACACGATGTTCATTTCCCTGGTGCCCTGTGCGACAGCAGGGGCAGCAAGAGCCACGGTTCCGGCACCAGCAAGCGCGGCACCCTTCAGAAATTTACGACGTTCCATTGATTATGAGTCCTCCGTGTTTCTCATATTTTGTTATCCTGGGCGGTGGCAACTTTTCGCTCTCTCCCTTGCGACGGGCTCCCTCCGCTGGCGGCATCTTGCATTACGGGTCAGGTAAATTGCAACCGCCTTTCACGTGGTAAAGTTTTTTTACCACACGACAAAAGGGCGAAATTCAACCTCTGCGCAAGAACGTTGCACAAGGGGCACTCTTTCGGGGTGGTGTGACATGTGGTCGGGTTGAAGGCCTGAACTCAGTCACGCGCAAATCGTTTAACAAAATTGCGCAAAACACGGGCCGGGCTATCCACTTGTTCAGCGCGACACATGGCAATCAGGCGATCGGCATCTTCCGGGGCAAAATACCCGCGGTTGCGATAAATTCTTATACGCAATTCAAAGCCGGCAGCGTCGGCCTCGGGGTGGAACTGGGTGGCATACACGTTCTGCCCGTGACGAATCATTTGAAAGGGGCATGTGGGGGAAGACACCAGATGGCTGCATCCGGGCGGCAATTCCTGCGCCGCCTCCTTGTGGCCCACAAAGGCACCGAATTGCGCGGGCAGATCGGCCAGCAGCGGGTCGCGCCTACCCTCTTCGGTCAGGCTGCAACGGGCAACGCCGACCTCTTCGCCATAGCGTTCCTTGCTTACCGTCGCGCCAAGGTGATGCGTGAGAATGCCCATGCCATAGCAACACCCCATGAAAGGAAAGTCGCGCGCGCAGATTTCGGGCATCAAGCCCATGATCGCCTGCTCGATCCGCCGCTCTATCGCAGGCTTGCTTTCCCAAGGGTCGGAAACGCATCCCGGCCCGCCCCCGACGATCACGCCGGAATAGCCGTCCAGCGACAGATCGGACGGGATTGCAACCTGATCCAGCCTTATCCGGTGGGTCTGATCCGCACGAAGCCCGCCCTTTTCAAGAAAGGCCGCATATTCATCGTCGCTGGCCTCGGTTTCCGGGCGCAGCTGCAAGACAAGAAAGGGTAACACATTCGATCCCGTGGTTTTTCATGCCAGATGCCGTAACATGCACAATTGCGTCAACAAGTTTCGCATTTCATGCAATAACCTGTTTCAATCCTGCATGACTGCAATTATGAAACCGTTAGCGCTAACATCACCGGAGAACACCCATGGCATCCCGAGTCATCCCCGTCGAGCCTTTTGATCTGGTCCTTTTTGGCGCGACCGGGGATCTTGCCCATCGCAAGATCCTGCCCGGACTGTTCGATCGTCTTGCCGTGGGGCAGATCCCCGAGGGCTCGCGCATCATCGGTTGCGCGCGCTCGGAAATGGATGCCGATGCCTTCAGGGCAAGCGTGGCCGAATCGCTGGGCCACGAAACACGGGGCAAGAAAGCCGACCTCGACAGCTTTCTGTCCCTGCTCGATTACGTCAGCGTGGACGCAACCGGCGCGCGCGGGTGGAAAGAACTGGCAGAACGCTTGCGCATTGACGTGGTGCGGGCCTTTTACCTTTCGGTCGGTCCCAGCCTGTTCGCCCCCATCGCCGCGCAGCTTGACCGGCAAGGTTTGGCCACCCCCAACAGCCGCATCGTGGTGGAAAAGCCCTTTGGCCACGATCTGGCCTCGGCGCGCGAACTGAACCGCGAATTGCGCAAATGTTTCGCCGAGGACCAGATCTATCGGATCGACCACTATCTGGGCAAGGAAACGGTGCAGAACGTGATGGCACTGCGTTTCGCCAACGCCCTGTTCGAGCCGCTGTGGAACTGCCAACATATCGACCATGTGCAGATCACGGTGGCCGAAAAGCTGGGCATCGAGGGGCGCGGTGCCTATTACGACCGCGCAGGTGCTGCGCGGGACATGCTGCAGAACCACCTGATGCAACTGTTGTGCCTGACCGCGATGGAGCCCCCTTCCCGGTTCGAGGCCAACGCCGTACGCGACGAAAAGCTCAAGGTCATCCGCGCGCTGGATCCGGTCCCGCCCGAGGACATCGTGCGCGGCCAGTACCGTGCCAGCGCCCACAGCAAAAGCTATGTCGAAGAGGCGGGAAACCCCGACAGCACCACCGAAAGCTTTATCGCCATGAAGCTGCATGTCTCGAACTGGCGCTGGGGGGGCACGCCTTTCTACCTGCGCACCGGCAAGAGGTTGCGCGAACGGTTGTCGGAAATCGTCATCATCTTTCGCGACCCGCCGCATTCGATTTTTCCGCGCATGGATCACCGCCGCGGCAACGCGCTGATCATCCGGCTGCAACCGGACGAGGGCGTGACCCTGCGCATGACCATCAAGGAACCCGGCCCCGGCGGCATGCGCCTGACCGAGGTGCCGCTGGACATGACCTTCGCCGAGGCCCTTGGTGCCGATGTCGAAATCCCCGACGCCTATGAGCGCCTTGTCATGGATGTGATCCGGGGCGACCAGACCCTGTTCATGCGCGGCGACGAGGTCGAGGCCGCCTGGGAATGGATCGACCCGATCATCGCCCGCTGGCAGGAATCCGGCGACCGCCCTGCCCCCTATGACCCCGGCAGCTCGGGGCCCGAGGATGCGCTGATGCTGATGCATCGCGACGGGCGGCGCTGGCGCGAGATCGGGTCATGAGCGTGGAGCTGATATCCTACCGCGACGCGGCGCTTCAGGCCACGGGACTTGCGGCGTTGGTGGCCGGAACCCTGCGCGCGGCGATCGAGGCGCGCGGCCAGGCAACCCTCGCCCTGCCCGGCGGCACCACGCCGGCGCCATTCCTGCGGGCGCTGTCGGGGGCAGATCTCGACTGGGCGCATATCCGCGTGATGCCCACCGACGAACGCTTGGTGGCTGCGGATTCGCCACGATCGAACGCGCGCCTGCTGCGCGAGACGCTGTTGCAGGGGCCGGCGGCGGCAGCTACCCTGATTCCGCTTGCGGCCCCGGCCCCCGAGGGCGCGCTTGACGATCCCGCCGGCGCGGTCCGCGCGGTGCTGCCGCTGGATGTCTGCGTGCTGGGCATGGGTGCGGACATGCACATTGCCAGCCTGTTTCCCGGCGCCGACCGCCTGAAAGACGCGCTTGATCCCGACTGTCCGTCGCCTATCCTGCCGATCCGGGCCCCCGCGGCGCCCGAGCCACGCATCACCCTGACCGCCCCCGCCCTGCTGGGGGCCGCGCATCTGCATCTGTTGATCCGGGGCCGCGCCAAGCTGCGCGCGTTCCAGCGCGCCGAACGCCCGGGCCCCGTTGCCGAGGCGCCCATACGCCTGATCCTGCGCGCGCCGCAGGGCGTGCGGGTGCACTACGCTGACGAGGCCACACCATGACGACGCTCCTGAACCCGACCATTGCCGCAGTTACCCAACGCATCCGCAAGCGCAGCGAAACCACCCGCGCGGCCTATCTGGCCCGCATGGCGGCGGCGCGCCCCGACGGGCCGTCGCGACGGCATCTGTCGTGTTCGGGCCAGGCGCACGCCTATGCCGGGGCCGGGCCCGATCAGGATGCCCTGGCCGAGCGCGACGCCGGCAATATCGCCATCATCACCGCCTATAACGACATGCTGTCGGCCCACCGCCCGTTCGAGCGTTTCCCCGAACTGATCCGCCGCGCAGCACGCGAGGCGGGCGGCACCGCGCAGGTTGCCGGCGGCGTGCCCGCGATGTGCGACGGCATCACCCAGGGCGCGCCGGGGATGGAGCTATCACTGTTTTCCCGCGACGTGATCGCCATGTCGGCGGCGGTGGCCCTTTCCCATGACGCATTCGACGCCGCCGTCTTTCTGGGGGTGTGCGACAAGATCGTGCCGGGGCTGGTGATCGCGGCGCTGACATTCGGCCATCTGCCGGCCGTGTTCCTGCCCGCCGGCCCCATGACCAGCGGCCTGCCGAATGACGAAAAGGCCCGCATCCGCCAGCAATATGCCGAGGGCAAGATCGACCGCCACGCCTTGATGCGCGCCGAAATGGCCGCCTATCACGGCCCCGGCACCTGCACCTTCTACGGCACCGCCAACAGCAACCAGATGCTGATGGAAATCATGGGCCTGCACCTGCCCGGCGCCAGCTTTGTCAACCCCGGCACCGCGATGCGCGATGCGCTGACGGCCCACGGCACCCGCCGCGCGCTGGAGCTGAGTGCGCTTGGCGACAGCTATCTGCCGGTGGCCCATATCCTTGACGAGCGCGCCTTCGTGAACGGCATTGTCGGGCTGAACGCGACCGGGGGCTCGACCAACCTTCTGATCCACCTTGTCGCCATGGCGCGCGCCGCCGGCATCATCCTGACATGGCAGGACTTTGCCGATATCTCGGCCGTGACGCCGCTGGTTGCGCGGGTCTATCCCAACGGGTTGGCGGATGTGAACCATTTCCACGCCGCCGGCGGCATGGGTTTCGTGATCGGAACGCTGCTGGATGCGGGGCTGCTGCACGCAGACGTGAACACCGTCGCCGGGCCGGGGCTTGACCGCTATCGGCAGGAGCCGCGCTTGATCGACGGACGCCTGCGCTGGGTGGACGGCGACGGCGCCAGTGCAAATGACGCGATCCTGCGCCCCGCCAGCGCGCCATTTCAGCCCAGCGGCGGGTTGAAATACCTGACCGGCAATCTGGGCGAAGCGGTGATCAAGGTCTCGGCGGTGGCCCCCGAACACCATGTCGTCGAGGCCCCTGTACGGGTGTTTTCAGATCAGGAACAGGTCAAGCAGGCCTTCCGCAATGGCGAATTCACCGATGATGTGGTGATTGTCGTGCGCTTTCAGGGCCCGCGCGCGGGCGGCATGCCCGAGCTGCACAGCCTGACCCCCCTGCTGACCATCCTGCAAGGGCGCGGCCTGCATGTCGCGCTGGTGACCGATGGGCGCATGTCAGGGGCCAGCGGCAAGGTGCCCGCCGCGATCCATGTCTGCCCCGAGGCGCTGGATGGCGGGCCGATCGCACGCCTGCGCGATGGCGACATGCTGCGCCTTGACGCGCGCGCCGGAACACTGGATATCCTGTCATCAGATGTTTTCGACCGACCCGTGGCAAAGGCCGATCTTTCGGGCAACCTTCATGGCATGGGGCGGGAATTGTTCGACGTATTCAGGCGCAATGCCGGTGCCGCCGCCCAGGGCGCCAGCGTGTTTTTCAACAGGGATGACTGAATGACCCCTTCCAAAGCCAGTGCTGAAATGAAACGCCTGTGCACGCTGGCCCCGGTGATCCCGGTGCTGGTGATCGAGGACGCGGCCACCGCCCGCCCCCTGGCCGAGGCGCTGGTGGCAGGCGGTCTGCCGGTTCTCGAGGTCACGCTGCGCACGCCCGCCGCGCTCGCGGCAATCGCGGCAATGCGCGCGGTCAAGGGCGCCATTGTCGGGGCCGGCACGCTGGTGTCGCAAAACGACGTGCGCAAGGCGCATGAGGCAGGCGCGTCCTTTGGCGTTTCGCCCGGGGCGACCGACGATCTGTTGCAGGCCGCCACCGCCATGGGCATGCCGCTGCTGCCGGGGGCCGCCACCGCGTCCGAGGCCATGTCGCTGCTGGCGCGCGGTTATGACATGCTCAAATTCTTTCCGGCCGAGGGCGCGGGCGGCACCGCTGCGCTCAAATCGCTGGCCGGCCCGCTGCCGCAGATCAGTTTCTGCCCGACCGGCGGCATCACTCCTGACAATGCCGCGGCCTATCTGGCCCTGCCCAATGTCGCCTGCGTGGGCGGCAGCTGGGTTGCGCCGCGCGATCCGGTCAGACGCGGCGACTGGGATGCGATCAGATCACTGGCAAGACAGGCCGCCGCAATGGAAAGCCGAACATGACCGACATCTGGAAAGCCCTGCAGGCACATCACCGCAAGATCCGCGACCGCAAGATCGTCGATCTGTTCGACGATCCCGCGCGTTTTCAGGATTTTTCGGCCACGCTTGCCGACATGCTGCTGGACTATTCCAAGACCAATCTTGATGCCGCCGGGCGCAAACTGCTGCTGCGCCTTGCGGCCGAAACCGGCGTCGAAACCCGCCGGGACGAGATGTTCGCTGGCCGCCCCATCAACAGCACCGAAAACCGCGCCGTCCTGCATACTGCCCTGCGCGCGCAAACCGACGATCCGATCCTTGTCGATGGCCAGGACGTTCTGCCCGAAATCCGGGAAACCCGGGCCCGCATGGCTCATTTCGCCGAGGCCATTCGCGCCGGACGCATCCGCACCGCACAGGGCGGCAAGTTCACGGATGTGGTGAATATCGGCATCGGCGGTTCCGACCTTGGCCCCGTCATGGTCACCCGCGCGCTGGCGCCCTATCATGACGGGCCAAGGGTGCATTTCATCTCGAATATCGACGGCGCCCATATCGCCGACATCCTTGGCCCGCTCGACCCGGCGCAGACGCTGGTCATCATCGCCTCGAAAACCTTTACCACAGTCGAGACCATGACCAACGCGCGCACGGCCGTGAACTGGCTGAGCGCGGCGCTGGGCGAGCGCGCGCCAAGCCATCTGGCCGCCGTATCCAGCGCAGTCGAGCGCACATCCGAACTGGGCATCGACCCCAGCCGCGTCTTTGGCTTTGCCGATTGGGTCGGTGGGCGCTATTCGGTCTGGGGGCCGGTCGGATTGCCCGTGATGCTGGCCGTCGGGGCAGATGATTTCGCCACCTTCCTGCAAGGCGGCGCGGCGATGGACGAACATTTCCGCAGCGCCCCGCCGGAACAGAACCTGCCTCTGCTGCTGGGGCTGGTCGGCATCTGGCACAACAACATCTGCGGCCACGGCACCCGCGCCATCCTGCCCTATGACCAGCGGCTTGAATTCCTGCCCACCTATCTGCAGCAGCTCGACATGGAGAGCAACGGCAAGAGCGTGACCCATGACGGCACGCCGGTTGCACGCAACACCGGCCCCGTGGTCTGGGGCGCGCCGGGCACCAACGGGCAGCACGCCTTTTTCCAGCTGCTGCATCAGGGTACCCAGGTGGTGCCGGCCGAATTCATGATCGCAGCGAAAGGGCACGAGCCCGATCTCGCCCATCAGCACGATCTGCTGATCGCCAACTGCCTGGCCCAGTCCGAGGCATTGATGCGCGGGCGCAGTTCCGAACAGGCGCGCAAGCTGGTCAAGGCCTCGGGGCTGAAGGGCAAGCAGGCCGCAATTCTGGCGCAGCACCGCAGCTTTGCCGGCAACCGGCCCTCGATCACCCTGACCTATGAAAAGCTGACCCCGTTCACATTGGGGCGCATCATCGCGCTTTACGAACATCGCGTATTTGTCGAAGGCACCATCTGGGGGATCAACTCGTTCGACCAGTGGGGTGTCGAACTTGGCAAGGAAATGGCCACCGCCCTGCTGCCCGCAATCAAGGGGGTGGACGGCGCCCAACAGCCGCGCGATGGCTCGACCCGCGGGCTGCTTGCCGCCCTCAAGGGCCGCACGACAAAACGCTGAACGCCGCGGGCAGGCTGCTTCCAAGCCGCCCCGGTGAAACCCTTTCTTAACAACACCTGCCCTAGGCTTTCCCCGACCACGCGCAGCATGCGCAGTGGCGCAATGTCGTGCCATCGCCAGAAGGGGGGCGCCCATGCAGGAAAATTCCGACCTTCTTTACAGGATTGCCAAGGCATTTGACGACAGCGCCAGGTGCTTCAGGCGTGAAAACGCCGCCCTTGCCGCGCTGGAATGCGGCAAAAGCATCCCCCAGATGGCCCCGTTCCAGCCGCTATGCGATGGTGTCTGGTGCGCCCATGAGGAAGGCGCCGGAACGCAGGCCGGCCTTGTCGCGCAGGGTCCGGGCAAGGGTGTGCAGATCGACATGCACGATATCGGCACATCCCGCTGGTTTTCGCTTTCATGGGCGATAGATCGGGAAACCCTTGCCAGCGGGCGCTATTTCGGCCTGCTGGCGCATACCCTTTCCGACGGGCTGACCGCCTGGCGGCCCTGCCTGCGTTACCTGTTCGACAATGGCAGTTTTCAGGATGTCTTTTGCCGCGAACACATGGTCTGTTCAGGGGGCATCGCCGAAGAGCTGGGGTTTATCCATATAGACCCTGCGCGCACAAAACAGGCCAGAGCCACCGAAATTCACCTGTTCTTCACCGGCGCGCGATTTCGGATCACCTTTCTGTCGCTAGAAAACCTGCTGATAATCTGACCGGAACGGGGGGCGTATCTGCCAATGCATCGGCGCAGCTATTCCTTCATCATCCCCGCCCTTGATGACGCCGCCGGGCTTGCCCGCCATCTGGAATATTTCTCGAATGTCACCGAGCGGGTCGAGCTTGTCATCATCGACGACTGTTCCGGCGACCAAACCCCCAAGGTCGTGAAAAACGCCCCTCTGCCGCAAAACATTGCCCTGAAATACCGGCGCAACCCGGTCAATCTGGGGCCCGGACCTTCGCGCAATGAGGGGCTGAAGCTGGCCACCGGCGATTTCGTCATGTTCCTTGATGCCGATGACCTGCTGGCCGACTGCTTTTTCGACTTCATCAGGCTTGCACCACTGGAAAACGGCGCCGATTTCGCGCTTTTCGGCTATCACCTCGCCCCTTCCCCGGAAAGCCGCCTCAGCTATGAGATGCGCAAGACAGACGCCGCCCTGTTTGCCGCCCTGTCCGACCCCGGCTTTCCCACGCAGCTGTTCACCCTGGCAGAAGCCCCGCAAATGCTGCGCATGACGAACTACCCCTGGAACAAGCTGTATCGCCGCGATTTTCTGCGTGCCGCCGGGATCACCTTCCCCGACTTTCGCCTGCATGAGGACATCCTGCCCCACTGGCACAGCTTCATGCGGGCGCGCCGTTTCGCCGTGCTTGGCTGGGCACCGCCGCTGATTCACCACTTTGAAGATGAAAATGGCAACCGGGCCACAAACCATGTCGGCCCTGACCGGCTTGACCTGTTTCCCATCCTCGAACAGCTGCACCAGGATATCGGCGCCCATCCCGCCCGCGACATCCTTCTTCCCCAATTCAACGCCTTTCACGACGCGCTATTTGACTGGCTGGTGAATGTCGTGGCCCGAAAACCCGACGCAATGGGCCAGAACTGGCGCGAGGCCTATCTCGAACGCATCACCGCATTCAGGCGGGGGATCACGACGACGGGCCGGGGGGAATACCCATGAAAACCAGCGTCATCATCACCAGTTTCAATGTCGAGCGCCATGTCGCGACTGCAATCCACTCGGTGATCGACGCAAGGTTGGAGGGTTGCGAAATCATTGTCGTGGACGATGGCTCGACCGACATGACGCGCGCGATCATCACGCA
This sequence comes from Paracoccaceae bacterium, assembly GCA_030950185.1. Taxonomy (GTDB): domain Bacteria; phylum Pseudomonadota; class Alphaproteobacteria; order Rhodobacterales; family Rhodobacteraceae; genus UBA5972. Next base: position 18,462 of record JAUZRU010000090.1, read on the forward strand.
GATCGCCCGGATGGACCTGCGCAACGCGCAGCTGGTGCCGGTGTTTTTCTCGCGCAACACGAAAGGCGGGGTGGGCAGTGCCGCCAATATCGGGCTTGATCTGGCGCGGGGTGAAATCATCCTGTTTGTCGATGGCGATGACTGGGTCAACCCGCCCGATCTGCGTGCCGCCGTCGAACATCTGGCATCATCGACCAGTGATTTTGTGGTCACTGACGCCACCGAATACAACAACCAGACCGGCGCCCGCACCAAATACCCCGAAGGGGATCTCTGGCAGGCATTGCTGGGCGAAACCGACGCACACGCCCGAAAACGGCTGCTGCTGCGAATGGCCCCGATGCCCTGGCGCAAGATCTATCGACGCGATTTTCTTGAACGCAACCGCATCCGTTTTCCGGTCGGGGACTTCTATTTCGAGGACAACCCCTTTCACTGGCAGGTCACGACGCGGGCCGAAGATTTCGACGTGCTGCCGGTTGAAACCCATATCCACCGTCTGCACCGCGCAGGCCAGACCACCGCCCATGCGGGGGGTGGTTTTCTGAAGATCTTCGCACATTTCGACATCATTCACGCCGAGTTGAGCACGCGCGACCAACTGGCGCCATATCGTGACGAGCTCGCCGCCTGGCTGGTCAGGCATGTGATCTGGTGTGGCGACAGAATTCCACCCGGATGGCTCAACGACGTGTTTGACAACGCCCGCGACCGCCTTGCCCTGTTTTCCGACGACACCCTGCGCGCGGCAATGCGGCAAGGCAATCTTTCACCACGCGACATGCGCCGTCTGACCGCGATCCTGTTGGGCCGGCGCCTCGACTATCTGCGTGAGTTCTGAGTCATGCCCCCACCAACCCACACCCAAGGCCAGAGATGAAAAAACGCCTGTTCCTTCATGCTGGCACTGCCAAGACGGGCACGACCTCGTTGCAGCTGTGGCTGTGGCGCAACCGCGAAAGGCTGCGCCAACGGGGGATCCTGTACCCCCAGATCAGGCATGACTCTGACCAGAGCATTGATTTCAACCGCGCCCATCACCTGTTGGCCTTTCACTGGGGCGTGGGGTGGTTCCGCGAAGACCCCGCCGTGACCCGCGCCGCCTGGGATGATCTTGCCCGTCAGGCAGCCCGCCATGAGGGCGATGTCATCATCAGCTCGGAAAGCTTTGCGTTGGCACTCGCGCTGCATGCGGACTCGATGTTTGCCCTGATCGCGTCATTGCTGCCCGAACATGAAATTCACGTCGTGATCTATCTGCGTGACCACGAGGCGCTGATCCGCGCCGACCTGTTCGAGGCCCTGCGCAACAGCCAAACCGGGCGCAGCGCCTGGGCCCATGCGATGGATCCTCCCTGGCATCTGCGCGCATTGCTGGATTATCGCAACCTGGTCAGCCGAGCGCGCGACAACCCCGCTGTCCGGCGCGTGATCCTGCGCGCTTTCGACCGCAACAGGCTGGTCGGGGGCAGTATCTGCCAGGATTTTCGTGTGGCGCTGGATCTGCCCCGGCTTGACCTTCCGGCGACCGGCATCAACGCCAACCGTTTTTTTGACAGCAATGCGATCTATCTGCTGCTGAGCCGGATATCGACGCTGCGATTTACGCACCCCCGCCAGCTCAAGCTGAAATGCTATGAAATCGCCGCCGCGCTTGGCGACAATTCCGGCCGCTTTGACTGGAGCCCCGCCTTCTATGATTTTCTTCGCGCGCGACATGCCCTCGACCGCGTATTTCTGAACGAAATCGCCGCAGCACCCCTTCTGCCCGCGCCTCGCACGGCGCGGGGCCACCGATCCAACGGATTTGAAGACCGCATCGCGCGCCAATTGTTCCACCTTGTCACAGGCGGTCGCGCACCGCCGCCCAATGCGCGCCATGGCGAGCTGCTGAACATGCTTTCCGAGATGGATTGCCTTGACCAACTGGAATACGGGCCATGAAACCGCTGAATACAACCACGCCGAAAGGGGCAGGCGCAAAAGGCCTTGTTGCGCTTCAGAATCTGGTTTTTCCGGATATCTCGATCTGCACCGAACAGGATCTGTATTTGCGCACCAACAACGGCTGCACCATCGCGCCAGAACGTGGGGAGGTGCATTTTACTGCTGGCGGCACGCTTGACACATCCACCTATTTCAACGCGCTGAATATCGGCAAATGGAACAGCGCCTGCCATCTTGACGGGCTTTTCCTGCGTCTTGAGGGGGGCGGAAAATACGAAGTCAGGGTCTGGCTGGCCCGGCCAGGAAGGTCGTGGGAGGTCATTTTTTGGCAAATCCTCGACCTGCCGCAGGCATCGCCCTTTCTGGCCGATATCTCTGCCTGCCTTGAGGGGGCCAAAGGGGGGATGCTTTTCTACACGCTCAAGGCCCTTGGGGCCGGCATCCTGACCGGCAGCGCCTTTCTGACCCGTGTTCCTGCGGCGCATGGATGGCCACGCATGGCGATCTGCATCACCACCTTCGGGCGCGAGCGCCAGATCCGCCGCACCACCCGACGCCTTCAAACCTACCTGACGACAAGCCCGCTTGGTGATTTCAGCCATCTGTTCGTCGTGAACAACGGCCAACCGATCACCTTGCCAACGGCACCCCATGTCACCCAGCTGGCGAATCCCAATCTTGGCGGGGCGGGCGGTTTTGCGCGCGCCCTGATCGAAGCCCGGAAACGGGGCTTCAAGCTGTGCCTGTTCATGGATGACGATGCCGCTGTGCATATGGAAAGCATCCACCGCGCCCATGTCTTTCTGGCGCTTGCCTGCGATCCGGCAACCGCGCTGGCCGGGGCGATGATCACCAATGACGACAAATGGCGCATGTGGGAAAACGGCGCGATCTTTGACCATCGCTGCGTTCCGCAGTTCCAGGGCACGGATCTGCGCGATTTCGGACAGGTCTTCGAGATGGAGCAAACCCCGACCCAGCCGCGACAGCGCGGCCTGTATGGGGGCTGGTGGTTCTTTGCCTTTCCTGTCGATCATGCAGCCCACCATCCGTTTCCATTTTTCGTGCGCGGCGATGATGTCAGCTTTTCGCTGGCCAACCCGTTTGCCATTCACAATCTGAACGGGGTCGCCTCGTTCCAGGACAGCTTTGCCGGAAAGGAAAGCCCGCTGGTGTGGTATCTCGATCTTCGCAGCCACATGGTGCATCATCTTGCCCTTGCCGACATGCGCTCGGGCGCTTTGGGGATTGCCGCAATCGCGTGGTGGTTTCTGTTCCGCAACCTTTTGAAATTTCACTATGAATCTGCTTCGTCGGTGTTGCTGGCCTGGGCAGATGTCATGGAAGGTCCCGAATTCTTTGCGCGCAATCCGGGGGCAGGCCAGCGCCGGCTGGAGATCGCCGCACTGACCAGACAGGAAAGATGGCGCCGGATCACGGGGGGCGATCAGCCCGAAAGGCGCCGTTTTGATGTCCCCGACCGCAGCTGGCGCCAGCGCCTGTTCCGGCTGACGGCAAACGGCCACCTGCTGCCCTTTTTTGCCCGCTGGGGAAACCGCGCCAAGACAAGCGCATCCCGACGCTGGGACATGCGCCCAATCTGGGGGGCATGTGAAATCTGTGTCGTCAATGACGCGCAGAGCGGGGAATACCGTGTCCGGCAATCGAAGGCGCGCTTTTTCGGCATCCTTCTGCGGGGGCTGTTGCTGAACATCCGGTTTGTGATGCGATATCGCCGCCTGCTGGCCAGCTATCGCCAGGCCTACCCGCGCCTGACCTCGGCCCGGTTCTGGGAAGATGCGCTTGACCTCAACGGCGCAAAGACCGGAGAGGCGCGCCAGACCACCTGCCACGAAAGGGCCGAACCCCCGCAATGAAGCTGCTCTTTCACATCGGCACCGAAAAAACCGGCACCACCAGCATGCAAAACTGGCTGGCAGAAAATCGGGTGCAGCTGTTGAAACACGGGGTCTTTGCCTGCCGGTCTCTTGGCGCGCTCAGCAACCGCAAGATCAGCCTCTGGGCGCAAGATGAAAGCCGCCCCGATCGGGGGTTCCTGTCGCTGGGCATCACGACAGCCACCCAGCGCCGCGCCTTCAGGCAAAGCCTGCCCGCGACGTTTGCCGCCGAAGTCGCCAAAGCCCGCGATCTGGGCTGCCGGATCATGGTCATTTCGAACGAGCACTGCCACTCGCGCCTGCGCAGCCAGGCCGAGGTCAACCGCGCGGCCGACTTCCTTGCCCCGCATTTCGCGCAGATCGAGATCCTCTGCGCGTTGCGGCCCCAGATCGACATGGCGATCTCGCTGGCCTCGACCCTCAGCCGCCAACGTCATCGCGTGGACCGCCGCTTCTTGCGGCGGGTGGTGCCCGAAAACCCGTATTATGACCTCGACAGCCTTGTTTCACGGTGGGAAACCGCCTTTGGCGCGCATAACGTGACGCTTGTTCCCTATCGCCACTTTCCCGACATGGCCGCCTGGCTGGCCGCGCATCTGGGCGTGGATGACCGCAGCCTGCACCCCGCGCGCCGCAGCAACGGGCCGCTTGATGTGCAGACCATGGCGCTGATCAACGCGCTTGACGTGCCCATCTTTCTGCAAGACGGCCAGCGCAACCCCTCTGCCGAGCTGTTTCTGGACAAGCTGCCTTGCGCCGAGCCGCTGCGCATCGGCCGCGATCTGGCCCGGAATATCCAGGCCCGCTTTGTCGCTGCAAACCAAAGGCTGGTTGCGCGCCGCCCCGACCTGCCGGCCGGCTGCCTCGAACCCGACTGGCAACGCCACGAGGGCGCGGCCAATCTGCATGTTCTTGACGAGGCCTGCGCATTTTCACCCCAACTTGGCCGGCTGATCCGCATTTTCAACGAAAGACTTGTGTTCGAGCGGCTGAACACGGCGCTGGCGCAGGCCGAATATGCGCTGGCTCAGGGGCAGCAAGGGCTGGCCCATGGTCATCTGGCCCGCGCAGGGGGGCTGGCCGAAAAGCTGACGGCAGGTCGGCATTTCAGGCGCGAAGCCGCTGCCGCCAAGGCGCGCATCACGGCACTTCACCGCCAGATTACCCCGCTTGGCGAAAATCGAGGCGGGTGACGAAATCAACCAGCTCTGACGCCAACCCGTGCTGCTGCATACGCGCGCGCAAGACCGGCAAGGCAGCACCCAGCGCGTCGATCCCGGAAATCGGGCGCAGGCGGGCGATATCGTCCTCATCGGCAAAGAAGGCGCGCCCGCCAGCCAGTGCCCGCAGATAGGTGTTGATGCCGGCAAAGCGTTCGGCAAGCAGCATCCGGTTATGTGCGCCAAACAATTCGATCTGGTCGTTTTCCGGCAACGCCGGATCACTCGCCAGGCCGATCATGAACTCCCGCAACATGCTGGCCATTCGGGGGGCAAGAAACCGGTTTCCAAGCCGCGCGACCTCGTGCAGCGCGCGCGGAATACCGATATTGGCGCGCCCCGCCGCCACCAGACCCGCCGGAAAACCCAGCCCCGAACGCATGATGAAATCGGGCACCGCCCCGCCGGCGGCCAAGGTCGAGGCATAATCAGAGATATCGAAACGCGCGTCAGGGAAACGTTCAAGCCAGGGATGCAGCATCATCCTGAAATCGAAATGAATGGTGTTGAAACACGGGGCCAGACCCGCACCCGACAGGGGCCGCGGACTGCGACCGAAACAAAGGCGCTGCCCCTGCCATGCACCCAGATGGTCATCGACCCGGCGCAGCGTGCAGATGATGGTGACATCGGCACCGGAAAATTCCTGCCGCAACCGGTCGATCAGGCCGGGCGCCAGACTGCCGAAATTCGAAAATACCTCGGCACACAGGATCACCGCCTTGGGCCGGAACACCGCGATCTGGTTGTGGATGGCCGCAAACATCTGGCGCGAATGAGGAAGATTTCCATGATAGTGCGGCACCTTGCGGCGGGTGACCTCGGACAACATGCGAAAGGCAAGCGCGTTATGGGGCTCGCGCAGATTGATCGGCAGATCGCCATCATCGCGCCCCATCCCGGCCGCGCGCGCCAGATTATACGCCATGCCCTGCGATTCGACGCTGGGGTAAAGAATGCCTGCCCGCAGCAATGCCAGATGGTTGCGCGCCAGAAATATCTGCAACGCGGTCGAACCAACCTTGTGATGGCCAATGAAAATGACCAGCTTCAGCCGTGTTTCCCGATCCGCCATCATGATATGCAGGTTTCATCCGCCTGAATCGCCCGCAACTGCGCAAGGCCTGCCCGATATTGCCCATGTCAGGGTAAAGCTTTCGTTCAGATCAGCCGGCGTTCTTCAGCCACTCCGGCAACTCGCCGATATGGGCCAGAACGACATCGGCGTGGGGGGCCAGCTCGTCCCTGTCGGCCATGCCGGTGAGGACGGCAACACGCACCATTCCGGCGGCGCGCCCGGCCTGCATGTCGTGAACCGAATCCCCGACCATCACCACCGTTTCGGGATCAAGCCCGGTGATGCGGCAGAATTCGTGCAACATGCCGGGGGCAGGCTTGGCGCCAAAGCCGCTGTCATAGCCCGCCAGAAAATCGAAAAACGCCATGATCCCCGCATCCCCCAGATGGGCACGCGCGGGGGCTTCGGCGTCATTGGTCGCAACGCCAAGTTTCAGGCCGCGCGCCCGAAGATCCCGCAGCAAGGGCACAAGCGGCACGGGCGATTTCAGCGCCACCTCTTGTGCCAGCCGGTTGGCGCAGGTGATGATCTCGTCGCTGTCCCAATCCGGCAGATGCCCGTTCAGCGCAGCGGCTATGTCTTGGGGCGTTCCGGCAATGATGATGCTGTCGGGGTGAAAACTGCGCGTCTGCGGATCAAAGCCGACGATATCACCGATCTTGCGGGCCAGCGGGGCGGCAGCGCCCGACAGTTCCGCAATCAAGCGGCTGGCCCAATCTTCCCATACCTCGGCAAAGTTGAAAAGCGTGCCATCCTTGTCGAACAATATTCCGCGAACAAGCACCGATATGCCCCCCCCTGCCACCAGTTCAGGCCAAACTGCCCCAGGCGCCGGTCAGGTGCAAGGCAGCACGCGGTTTGGCGGGCGTTCAGACATTCAGGGAATCGTCGGCTGGCGGAATCAGGCCCAGCCGCCTGCCCAGCGCCAGATAGGAATGCTGCCCGCGGTGACGCGGCAGCTGTGCATCGTGATCGGGGCTGGCCATATCCAGGTTGATCCCCGTCCCCTCGACAATGCGGTTCATCATGTTGAAGGCCGCGGCAACCTGCACCGCCTCGAACAACGCATCCTCGGACCAGCCCGCATCAAACACGGCCTGCGCATCCGCCTGGGTCAGGTCCGCAGGCAGTTCGTTCAGCTTGCGCACATAATGCAGCACCGGCTTCATCCGGTCAGAGATTTCCGCGGTATCGATATCTTCAAGCAGCGCCGCGACCAGACCCTTGGGCTGGCCGAATATTTCGGCATAGGCGCGATGGGTTTCCAGGCAATAGGAACAGGCGTTCAACCCCGACACATAGGCGGCAATCAGTTCGCGCTCGCCAATGGTGAATTCCCCCTCGGCGCGCAGAACACCGTCGATCCAGACAAGCAATGCACCCGAATTATGGGGAAACCGCTGAAACACGTCCGACAGCAGGGCCTTGTCGGAAAGAGATGGAAAAAGCGCCATGCGCAACCCCGATTCGGTTGTCTTCAATGCGCGAAGGTTAACCCTGAACGGGGTTTTCGCCAAATCTGCCGCCATGGCCGGCTGATTATCGCCCCGAACGGTCTAATCCCTTGCCCTTGGACGGCGCAAATCCTATGTTTTGCCTTCAGGAAACACGACAAGGACGCTGAACGGAACAATGGAAAAAATCCCCGTCACCCCCCGCGGCTTCAAGGCCATGGATGAAGAGCTGAAGCAGCTGAAATCAGTCGAGCGTCCGGCCGTCATCAGGGCCATTGCCGAGGCGCGCGAACATGGCGACCTGTCGGAAAACGCCGAATACCACGCAGCGCGCGAACAGCAGAGCCATATCGAAGGCCGCATCAAGGAGCTCGAAAGCCTGATCAGCCTTGCCGAGGTCATCGACGTGTCCAAGCTCAGCGGCTCGATCAAGTTCGGCGCCACGGTCGAGCTGATCGACGAGGAAACCGAAGAGGAAAAGACCTTTCAGATCGTGGGTGAACCCGAAGCCAATATCGAAAAGGGCCTGTTGAACATAAAGTCGCCCATCGCCCGCGCCCTGATCGGCAAGGAAGAAGGCGACAGCGTCGAGGTCAGAACCCCCGGCGGCGTCAAGAGTTATGAAATCGTCAGTGTGAAATATATCTAGGAATCAGCCCAGAGGCGGTCCGAAAATGGAACCGGAAGAAACCGACAAGCCCCTTGATCTGGAGGCCTATGGCCAAAGGCCACGGCGCCGGGTCGAGGCCGCGGATATCGTGGCGGCGGTGTTTTCCGTCGTCTGGGTCGGCCTTGTGGCCGGGTTCTGGTATTTTGTCGGCTTCACGCCATCCGAAAACGGGCCGGGTTTCAACCCGGTAATGTTCGTGATGACGATGGTTTCGATCCTGCTGCCGATCGGCTTGATCTGGGTGGCAAGCGCCGGCATCAAGACCTCGCGCGTCATGCGCGAAGAGGCCCAGCGCCTGCAGGCCAGCATCGACGCCATGCGCCATGCCTATGTGATGCAGCAGCAGGCCGCCGGCAACACCCTGCGCCCCGAGATCGAACAACGGCTGACCGAGATCGCGCAATCCCAGAAACAGACGGAAACGGCCATCGCACGGATCTCGTCCTCGGCCGAGGCCGCAGATGACGCACCATCAACGACCAAGCCGGCCCTGAGCCGCGAAAGCGGCGAACAGGACACAACCCAGCCCTTGCTTGCGCTGGAGGAAACCGGCGCCAGCCAGCCCCAGGATCCCATCACCATCGCCGAATTCATTCGCGCGATGAATTTCCCGGACAACGAAAACGATATCGAGGGCTTTCGCACCCTGCGCCGCGCGCTGAAGGAACGCGACATGGCCCGCATGATCCGCGCATCCCAAGACGTGCTGACCCTGTTGTCACAAGACGGCATCTATATGGACGACCTGCGCCCCGACAAGCCGCGCGCCGAAACCTGGCGCCGTTTTGCCCGCGGTGAACGCGGCCCCGCAGTTGCAGGGCTTGGCGGCATCCATGACCGTTCGTGCCTGGCACTGGCAAGCGGGCGCATGCGCAAGGATCCCATCTTTCGCGATGCGGTGATGCACTTCCTGCGCCAGTTCGATCTGGTGCTGAGCGACTTCGAAAAGAACGCCACCGACCGCGAGCTGATCGAGATGGGCGAGACCCGCACGGCGCGGGCCTTCATGCTGTTGGGCAAGGTGGCGGGCACGTTCGACTGACGGCCGGTAATCGCTACAGGCCGAATGCGCTGAAGGGGTAATAGGTCACCGGATCGCCGGGCGTGATCTCGCGCCCCTCGTCGCCCAGCTCGACCAGCCCCTCGGCCCAGCTGAGGCCGGTGATGCGGCCCGACCCTTCGGAATGAAACACCTCGACCGCGCCATCCTCATTCAGACGCGCGCGCAGATATTCCCGCCGGCCCGGTTTCTTGCGCTTGGAAAATGCCGCAGGCAGGGCAAAGCCGCGCGGCACCTGCCAGCTTGCGCCGGCCAGAAGGCCCAGCGCCGGGCGCGCGAAGATCAGCGAACACAGATAGGCCGCAACCGGGTTGCCCGGCAGGCCGAACAGCGGCACGCCTTTCCACTGGCCCAGCGCCAGCGGGCGGCCGGGCTTGATGGCGATGCGCCAGGAATGGACATGGCCCTCGGCATTGAGCAGCGCCGAAAGGTGATCCTCGTCCCCGGCCGAGGCCCCGCCCGATGTCAGGATCGCATCCACCTTGTCGGCGGCATCATCCAGCACATCGCGCAGCAGGTCGCGCTCGTCCCGGGCATGGCCCAGATCGACGGCCTGAACCCCCCAGCGCGCCAGCATGGCCAGCAGCATCGGACGGTTGGCGTCATAGATATGTTCATCGGCAATATCGCTGCCCACCGGGTGGATTTCGTCGCCCGTTGAAAGCACACCAACCCGCAGCGGGCGCCAGACCTCGACCATCCCGCAGCCGGTTGCCGCCAGCACCCCAAGGTCGTGGGGGCTCAGCCGCCTTCCCGCGGGCAGCAGGGGCGCACCCGCCTGCACATCCTCGCCCGCCGCGCGCAGATTGGCGCCCTTTTTCAGCCCGCCTTCGAAAAGCAGGCGATCGCCCTCGACGCGCACGTCTTCCTGCATGATGATCGTATCCACGCCGCGCGGCACGACGGCCCCCGTTAGTATGCGGATGGCGTGGCCCGGCGGCACCTCGCCCGTATATGCGTGCCCGGCGGCAGAACGTTCCTGCATCAGGGGCAGCGACTGCGGCCCCTGCCCGATGCTGTCGGCGGCAAAGCCATAGCCATCGACGGCCGAATTTGCCATGGGCGGGTTGGCGCGGCGGGCATGTGTGTCAGCGGCCAGAATACGCCCCGCAGCCTGTTCCAGAGGCACGGTTTCCGACGCCACGACCGGGCCGAGACGTTCGCGCAGCAGGGCAAGCGCGTCATCCACCGGGGTCCATTCGACCCCCGGCGGCAGGGCAAAACAGTCATTCTTCAGGCGCGGCGGTTGCATCAGTCAAGCCCCACATGTTTCAGGATGAAATCGGCAATGGCGCCAGTGTCGTCAAGGTCGAAAACCGGCAGGGAAAGCCCCTCGATCGGCACGTCGCTGGCCACGGCAACCACGCTGTCGTCGTCTTCGGCAATCAGCGACTTGCCGGTTTCATGGCGATGGGCCTCGATCTTGGCGTGGCTGTCACGCTTGTAGCCCTCGATCAGCACCAGATCGACGGGCGCCATTTTCGACAGCAACTCCTGCAGGGGCGGCTCGTCCTCGTCGCGCAACTCGTGCATCAAGGCCCAGCGATAGCGCGAGGCCAGCAAGACCTCTTGCGCGCCGGCCGCGCGGTGGCGATAGCTGTCCTTGCCCTCGCGATCGACATCAAAACGGTGATGGGCGTGCTTGACCGTCGAAACCGAAAACCCGCGCCCGGTGATTTCGGCAACAAGGCGTTCCATCAAGCCGGTCTTGCCGTTGTTCTTCCAGCCGACTACTCCGAATATCTTCACTGCGTTTCTCCTGCCAGCATGGTTTTCGCCCGCGCCAGATCCTCGGGGCGATTGATGTTGAAAAAGGGGTCAGCCGGATCCGACGAGAACTCGGCCAATGCGGTGCCGTGACGGTCCGTCCACAGCACCACCTTGCGCAACCCGCCCTGCAACGCCGCGCGCAGATCGTCGCGCAGCGCCACGGGCCACAACCCGAATGTCGGGTGACGGTTCATGCCGCGCAGCGGGTCGGGCGAGGCCGCCAGCGCGATCGGCACCCCGGCCGCCTTGGCCGCCGCCTGCAGGCGGGCCACCAGATCGGTCGGAAAAAAGGGCGTATCCGCCGCCGCCGTCACGATATGGCTGGCCCCTTGGGTGGCGGCCCAGTCGAGCCCGGCCAGAACGCCCGCCAGCGGGCCGGCAAAGCCCGCAATGCTGTCGGCAATCACCGGCAGGCCAAAATCATCGAAACGCGACGCATCCCCATTTGCGTTGATCGCAAGCCCCGCCACCTGCGGGGCAAGCCGCGCGATCACATGGCCGATCACCGGCCGCCCCCCCAGCGCGAGCAACGCCTTGTCGCCCCCGCCCATGCGGCGCGACTGCCCACCCGCAAGGATCACGCCAAGGGGTTTGTTCCGGCTCGACTCAGTCACGTCCCGCCCCCTTGCGCCTGTGCTTGCGGTCTTCGCCTTCCACCTGCGCCGGGTCGGCGTCGCGCACAAGGCGCTCGTTGCCGGAAAGGCAGACAAAACGCTGCCCACGCAACCGCCCGATCAGGGTCAGGCCCACCTCGCGCGCGATTTCCACCCCCCAGGCCGTAAAGCCCGAGCGCGAGGCCAGAACCGGAATCCCCA
>JAUZRU010000091.1 GCA_030950185.1 Paracoccaceae bacterium
GCCTCTTCGAAATGGCGCAGCAGCATTTCGGTGTTGGCGATATCGAAATTCCAGCGGGCATATTCTTCCTCGGTCTGGCGGAAGACGTCGCCATAGCGCAGCGGGATGGCCGCGTCGGGATCGTTGAAGGGCATGTCCATCACATGCTCGATGCCCAGCACATACATGGCCAGCCGTTCCAGCCCATAGGTCAGCTCGCCGCTGACGGGGTGGCAGTCATGGCCGCCGACCTGCTGGAAATAGGTGAACTGGGAAACCTCCATCCCGTCGCACCAGACCTCCCATCCCAGGCCCCAGGCGCCCAGTGTCGGGCTTTCCCAGTCGTCCTCGACAAAGCGGATATCGTGCAGCTCCATGTCGATGCCGATGGCCTCGAGGCTGCCGAGATACAGATCCTGCAGGTCCGGCGGGCTGGGTTTGATCAGCACCTGAAATTGATAGTAATGCTGCAAGCGGTTGGGGTTTTCCCCATAGCGCCCGTCGGTGGGCCGGCGCGAGGGCTGCACATAGGATGCCGCCCAGGGTTTCGGCCCCAGCGAGCGCAGCGTGGTGGCGGGGTGAAAGGTGCCCGCGCCAACCTCCATGTCATAGGGCTGCATCACCGCACAGCCCTGCGCGGCCCAATAGGCCTGAAGCCGAAGGATCACATCCTGAAAGCAGCGGGGGGCGCCTGAACCTGACATAGCCTTGCATTCCTTGTTCTGCCGCCCAGCCGGTGGCGGCGCGCCTCTCAATAGGCAAGGCGCAGGCGGGGGTCAATTACCCTTTGGTCCAATTGCGGGGGTGCAATTGTCGCTGCATTTGGTAAAGTCAGCGAAAAGCACCACATCCGTCGAGTCATTTCATGAGGCCGGGTATCGTTTACATGCATATTGCAAACCGCATCGCGCTTGTTTGCGCAGTCATCATTACCCTGCTTGTCGCCCTCCCGGCCCGCCCAGCCCTTGCGCAGGAAACGGCCAAGGTCTGGATCCAGCTGGAATCCAAGGACAATATCCTTGAAACCCGCGACCGTGCCCGCTTTTTTGCCCGCAGCTTCCCAGACACCCACGCCTTTCTGACCGAAAGCGGCTGGTATGCCGTTGCCATCGGCCCCATGGACAAGGCCGAGGCCAAACGCCAGATGGCGCGTCTCAAGGCGGCCAGGCTGATCCCGCAAGACAGCTTTCTGAGCGACGGCAAGACCTATCTGACGCAGCTGTGGCCACTGGTTGCCGCGGTAAACATCCCGACCACGACACAGCAGCCCAAACCCGCCAAACCGGTCACACCCCCCCCGCAAGATGCCACCACAGGCCAGACCGAGGGGCGGGAAACCGCAGCGACCACCACGACAACCTCTGAAACAACAGCGGCACCTGCGCCTGAACCTGCCAAGCAGGACGCTCCCGTCATCACCCCGGCGCAACCCCTCGAGCAGGCCAGTCAGCCAATTCCCGACCCGGATCTCAAGGCCACACGCCGCGCCGAACGAAAGTGGGGCCGTGAGCAAAAGAAACTGTATCAGACCTGGCTGACATGGACGGGTGACTATGACGCGGCGATCGACGGCTCTTACGGGCCGGGCACACGGCGCGCGATCAAGGCATTCCAGCAGCGCGAGGGATTTCAGCCGACCGGATATCTGACCCGGCAGCAGATCGACCTTCTCAAGCAAAGGCATGACGAGGCGCTTGCCAGCCTGGGCGTCGAAACGATGCATAACGAGGACGCCGGGATCGAGATCCTCTACCCGTCGAAACTGGTTGCATTCGACCGTTTCGACCCGCCTTTTGTGCGCTACAAGCCGAAAAACGGCAGCGGGGTCAGCATGATGCTGATCAGCCAGCAGGGCGGGCGCGACATGCTGCGCGGCTTGTATGACATCATGGAAACCTTCGACACGATCCCGCCCAAGGGCTATCGCAAGCTGCGACGCGACTGGTTCGTGCTGACGGGGCGCGATGACAGGATCGTGTCATATACCTATGCCCGCACCAATAACGGCCTGATCAAAGGGTTTTCTCTGGTCTGGCCGGTCGAGAAGGATCGACTCATCCAACCGCTGATCACCGCCATGTATGACAGCTTTACCCCGCTCGACGAATTCGTGCTTGATGAAAATCTCGGCACGGATCAGACCGGCAAACAGCCCGTTGACCTGAGCAAGGGCATGGAAATCACCGAACCCGACCGCGCGGCCACGGCGTTTTTCATCAACGCCGATGGCACGCTGGTCACCCAAGCCGACAATATCTATGGCTGCACCCGGCTGAGCATCGGCAACGGCACACCGGTTTCGGTATTGTACGAAAATTCCGCTGAAAAGCTGGCGATCCTCAAGCCGGCCAATGGCTTTACCCCGCCCGCCTTTGCCCTGTTTTCGGACAAGGACCCGAAAATCGGCACCAAGGTCACCGTATCGGGCTTTTCCTTCCCTGACGTGATGGAGGCCGCCGCGCTGAACTATGGCACCGTGACCGACCTGCGCGGCCCGCAGGGCGAGGATAACCGGATCAGGGTATCGGCATTTCTTGAACGCGGTGATGTCGGCGGCCCGATTCTTGATGCAAGAGGTGCAGTGCTTGGCATGGCCCTGCCGCGCCCCTCTGACACGGCCGACATGCCCGAATATGTGAACTTTGCCCTGACGAGCAAGGCCATCACCGATGCGCTGAACAGCCAGCAGATCCGCTATGGAATCGCCCGCACCACCACCCCTGCCGACCCCGTGGATCTGGCCTATATGGCGGCAGATTTCACGGCCAAGCTTGCCTGCTGGAAAAAATAGCCCCACGAATTGCGCAAGCGCATCGCCAAATGGCAGCGGGCAACCGGCATCGGGCCCTGGAGCATACCGCAGGTGATTGAATTCAGCACCATGCCCTGGCCGCACAGGCCCAGCGCGAGGCGACCACGATCAACCGTGACGCGCCCTACCCCGCCATGTCTTCCTGCAAGGCCCTTGCCGATTTTTCCTCGATCCGGCGGATGTTCTTGAGCATGGTCGAAATGGTGATCGAGCCCAGGGTTGCCTTGGAAATGTCGTCGATCTCGGCCTCGACCTGACACAGCGCCTTTTCGGCGGTGGGGGCGTCAGGGTCGCGCGGGGCGCAGGCTGGCGAGATGTCCTCGAACAGACCGATGATATCCAGCAGCGTCACGCGGCGGGCATTGCCGGCAAAGCTGTAGCCACCGCCGACCCCCCGGATCGAGCGCACCAGACCCGCACGCCCCAGCGTGTGCATGACCTTGGCAAGATGATGCGCCGAAACGCCATATTTTTCGCCTATATCCGACACCGAAACCTGGCGCTCGGGATCCGAGGCCAGCTCCAGCAGGGCAAATATGGCAAGGCGGCTGGATTTCTGCACGTGTTCAACCCTCCTTGTCGGGGTATCGTTGTTCCGGTTCAGTCATCTAGGCTTTTCTCCAGCTGGATGTAAGGCCCGGCCACCATGCCCTCGGAACGGAAGAACGCCATATGCAGACGATTGTCGCGGGCAACCATCGTGCGCATGGTCCGGATGCCGGCCGCGCGGAACCGGTCGGAAATCGCCTCGAACAGGCTTTCGCCAACACCCCGCAAACGGGTTCCGGGATCGACCGAAAAGGCAAATACCCATCCGCATGGGGCCGAGCCGAACTCCCACCCGCGCACCTCGCCGATGATGAAACCGAGAATCGTGCCCGCATCGGATTCGCTGCCCTCGGCAACAAGGAAAAAGCGTTCGTCCAGCCGGCGTGTGGCATAGCGCTCGAAAATGTCCTGCCAGTAATCCAGCTTGGCAAGACCCGTGACCTTGGCATCAAGCGCGATCACCTGGTCCAGATCCTCGGCCCTTGCGCGACGAATGGAAATCCGCCCTTTCAACGCATTATCCAGCATTTCTTCGCTGTCGGCCATCCCACCCCCTTTTGTGCCGGGCATGTTTCAGCCCCCTTGCCTCGATCCAGAGGCTATCCCATTTTCGGCCGCCGTGGCAAGCTTGGCCATGCCGCGGCCGGCCCGACAGGGGCCACGTCTTGCAGCACTTGACTTTCACGCGCGCATCTAAATAAGTATAGCAGTACCTGAATTATTGATTAAGCACCGCAAACCGCAGGAAAGATCGATCCATGAAACGGATTCTCAACCTGAAAATCAACGGCACCGCCTGTGAAGACGCGGTTGCGGACAACATGCTGCTGATCGACTATCTGCGCGATCAAAAGGGCCTGACCGGCACCAAGCAGGGCTGCGACGGCGGCGAATGCGGGGCCTGCACCGTGCTGGTCGATGGCAAGCCGCGGCTGGCCTGTGTCACGCTGGCCCATGACTGTGCCGGCACCGAAATAGAAACCATCGAGGGCCAGCAGCGCAATGGCCGCCTGTCGGCCCTGCAACGCGCCTTTCACGAAAATCTCGGCACCCAATGCGGTTTCTGCACACCGGGCATGATCATCGCGGCCGAGGCCCTGCTGCGGCGCAACCCCGACCCTGATGACGACGCAATCAAGCGCGCACTGGGGGGCAATCTGTGCCGCTGCACGGGCTATATCAAGATCATCCGCTCGGTGCGCGCCGCCGCCGCAATGATGGCGAGGGATGCCGCATGAACGCGCCTGGCGCCAAAGCCGCCCCGAAAACGGCCCGCAGACATGCCGCGGGCCAGCCCACGCCCCTGCTGGACGGTGTGGAAAAGGTCACCGGCAAGGCCGTCTATACCGCCGACATGAACGCCGCCGACGCGCTGGTCGGGCGCATCCTGCGCAGCCCGGTCAGCCACGGGCGCATCCTGCGCATCGATACCGCCGCGGCCGAAGCCCTGCCCGGCGTCGTTGCCATCGTGACCGGCGCGGATTGCGACAAGACATATGGCGTCATCCCGATCGCCATGAACGAATTCCCCATGGCGCGCGACAGGCTGCGCTATCGCGGCGAACCCGTGGCTGCCGTGGCTGCCGTCGATGCCGACACAGCCGCCCGCGCGCTTGAGCTGATCGAGCTGGAAATCGAAAAACTGCCCGCCGTCCACACCGCCCGCGACGCCCGCCGCCCCGACGCCCCGCAGCTGCACGACAACAAGCCCGGCAATATCGAACGCGAGGTCCATCACGAATTCGGCGACGTGAGCGCCGGCTTTCAGGCCGCCAGCCTTGTGCGAGAGGCCTCATTCCACTGTGCCGAGGTCAATCACGCCCAGATGGAACCCCACGCCGCACTGGCCGAATATGATGCCGAGCGCGATCGCCTGACCCTGCATTCGGTGACACAGGTGCCGTTTTACGTTCACCTGACCCTGGCGCGTTGCCTGGACATGGACACATCGCGCATCCGTGTGGTGAAACCCTTTGTCGGCGGCGGGTTCGGCGCGCGCACCGAAACCCTGAACTTTGAAATCATCGCCGCGCTTCTGGCCCGCAAGGCGCGTGGCAAGGTCATGATGCGTCTGAGCCGCGAGGAAAGCATCATCACCCATCGCGGCCGCCCGGCAACCGATATCGACCTGAAAATCGGGCTGGATGATGCCGGCAGGATCACCGCCGTCGAATGCAGCGTCACGCAGGCCGGTGGCGCCTATGCGGGCTATGGTCTGGTCACGATCCTGTATGCCGGCGCGCTGCTGCACGGCATCTATGATATTGGCGCGGTCAGATATGACGGCTGGCGCGTCTATACCAACACGCCGCCCTGTGGCGCCATGCGCGGCCACGGAACGGTGGATGTGCGCCACGCCTTTGAATGCCTGCTTGACCGCATGGCCCGCGAAATGGGCCTTGACCCGTTCGAGCTGCGCCAGCGCAACCTGTTGCAGGCCCCGACACGCACGTTGAACGAGCTGATGGTGAACTCATACGGCCTTGGCGAATGTCTTGGGCGCGTGAAAAAGGCCAGCGGCTGGGATGCGCGCAAGGGCAAGCTGCCGCCGGGGCGCGGGCTGGGGCTGGCCTGTTCGCATTATGTCAGCGGCGCGGCCAAGCCCGTTCACTGGACGGGCGAGCCCCATGCCGTCGTGTCGATGAAGCTGGATTTCGACGGCGCCGTGACGGTTCTGACGGGTGCCTCCGATATCGGCCAGGGATCGACCACCATCGTGGCGCTGGCTGCGGCCGAGGTGCTGAATATCGACCTTTCCCGCATCCGTGTCGTCACCAATGACAGCGTGATCACCCCCAAGGACAACGGCTCTTATTCATCGCGCGTGACCTTCATGGTCGGCAACGCCGCGATCCAGGCGGCCGAGGAACTTAAACGCAAGCTGCTCTCGGCCGCGGCGGAAAAACTGGATGCAAGCCTCGAAGACATTGAACCCGGCGAATATTTTCACGTCCGCGGCGCCCGCCAGTCGGCCCTGCCGTTCCGCGAGGTGGCGCTGGCCGCGCTGGCCCGCGAAGGCACCATCACCGTCAAGGGCAGCTTTACCTGCCCGCCCGAAGCCCAAGGCGGCAAGCATCGCGGCGGCGCGGTCGGCTCGACCATGGGGTTTTCCTATGCCGCACAGGTGGTCGAGGTCAGCGTCGATGCCGACACCGGGCAGATCAATGTCGAAAAGGTCTGGGCCGCGCTTGATTGTGGCTATGCCATCAACCCGCTGGCGGTCGAGGGGCAGATCGAGGGGTCTGTCTGGATGGGCATGGGCCAGGCCCTGAGCGAGGAAACCCGCTATCAGGACGGCCTGCCAGCACATGCCGGCCTGTTGGATTACAAGGTGCCGACCATGGTCGAAAGCCCGGACATCGAGGTGCATATCGTCGAAAGCATCGACCCGCTTGGCCCCTTCGGCGCCAAGGAGGCCGGCGAAGGCGCGCTGTCGGGCTTTCCCCCGGCGCTGGTCAATGCAGTGCAGGACGCCACCGGCGTTGACATGGATGTGCTGCCGCTGTCACCCGACCGTGTGCTTGACGCCCTGCGCAAGGCGCGCCGCAGACCCGCGCGCAAGGAGGCATCATGACCGACGCAATGCCCGCCTTTTCGCTGCTGCACCCGGAAACGCTTGACGATGCGCTGCTGGCACTCAGCACCACAGCTGAATCCCGCGCGCTGGCAGGCGGCACCGATCTGATCGTGAACATGCGCCGCGGGCTGGTCGAGGCGCCGAAACTGGTGTCCTTGGCGCGGGTGCCCGAGTTGCAGAGATTCGAAACCACCGAAAACGGGCTGGTGCTGGGCGCCGGTGTTACCCTTGCCGACATCGCCGACAGCACGCTTGTGCGCGAATATTATCCGGCCCTTGCCCAGGCTGCCGAATCCGTTGCCGGACACACCCACCGGCAGGTTGCCACGCTGGGGGGAAACCTGTGTCAGGACACCCGCTGCCTGTATTACAACCAGTCGCACTGGTTGCGAAAATCAAACGATTTCTGCCTGAAATACCGCGGCGAGATCTGCCATGTCGCCCCCAGGGGCAAGCGGTGCCGCGCGGCCTATTGCGGCGATATCGCGCCCGCCCTTCTGGTGCATGACGCCGAGCTGACCCTTGCCGGGCCGGAAGGCACGCGCCAGCTGAAGCTGCGGGATTTCTTTAACGAGGATGGCGCGCAGAGCACCCGGCTGAAGCCGCAGGAAATCATCGTCTCGGTGCTGCTGCGCGCGCCGCGGGGAAAATCGGCCTATGGCAAGATCCGCCAACGCGGGGCGATCGACTTTCCGCTGGCGGGTGTGGCGGTTCTGGCAGACAGCCGCAAGCAGCAGACCGCATTCACCATCGCGCTGACCGGTACCAATTCCTGCCCGATCCTGCTGAACAACCTGCCCTCGCTTGGCGGGCCGGCCGAGGCCGACGGATATTTCAACGCCCTGTCAAAGACGGTGCAGAAATCCGTTTCGCCCCAGCGCACCACGACGATTGCCGCCCATTACCGCCGCCTGTCGATCGCCGCCCTGGCCGCGCGCCTGGCCCGCCAGCTATGGGAGGAGGGCCGGCCGTGACCCAGGATCTGCCGGGACATGACTGGCAGCAAGAGGACGGGCTTCACATCAACGTGCAGGGGCTGCAACCACCCGAACCCATGCTCGGCATCCTCGGCCGGATCGATTCCCTGACCGCCCCCGCGCAGGTCACCGTACATCACGACCGCGACCCCATATATCTGTATCCCGAACTGGCCGAGCGCGGCTGGAGCTGGGAAATCGTGCCGGGCGAGCCGGGTGAAGTGCGCCTGATCCTGAGGAAACGACCATGACCAATGCTGCGCTGTTTCTGGGCGGCGCCAAACAGCGCCTCTTGCCCGCCTCGCTACCCTTCAGATTTTTCGTGACCGCCTCGGTGTTTCACGCTGCCGCCTGGGCGACGCTGCTGGCTGCGGCCGGCGATCTGCCCGGCTTTGCGGGCGGCACCGGCCTTGTGCTGGCGGCGCTGCATCTGATGACCATCGGGGTTTTGCTGATGACGGCGATGGGGGCAAGCTATCAGCTGCTGCCGGTGGCCACGGGCGCGCCGATCGGGCGGCTCTGGGCCATACGCCTCAGCCACCTGCTGCTGGTGATCGGCACGATCCTGCTGACGCTGGGCATGGCGTTGTCGGGGCCGGCCTTGATGGCAACGGGTGCGCTGACCGTCATCGCCGCACTGGCGCTGTTTGCCGGCCTTGCCATCGGCAACATCAGGCACGCGGGCAAGGCCATGCCTCTGGTTGCGGCACATGGCTGGGGGGCGCTGCTGTCGCTGGCGGTATTTGCAGGCCTCGGATTGCTGCTGGTGCTGGATTTTTCCGGCGGTTTTCTTTCCGACCATGTCGGCCTGGCGCGCGCGCATATGTTATGGGCGGCCTGGGGGTTCATGGGACTGCTGGCCTTCGGGTTTTCCCAGGTGCTGGTGCCCATGTTCGCCTTGGCGCGCTCGGTGCCCAGACGCGCCGGCTGGATCGAGTTGACGGCAAGCCTTGTCGCCCTGCTGGCAGGGGGGGTCGGCTTTGCAGCGCAAATCCCCGCGCTTGTCGTTCTGGCAGGGGTTGGCACACTGTCAGGCGCGGCGGGATATCTGTGGCAGATGCGCGCCGCGCTCAAAAGCCGGATGCGCAAACGGCTGGGCACGCCCTTTGTCCTGATCCGCCTGTCATGGGCGATGCTTGCCGCAGGGCTTGTTCTGGCACTGTCGATGCTGGCCCTGCCATCCTGGGAAAACGGGCCCGCGCTGGCCGGTTTCTGGCTGCTCGTGGGCTGGCTGCTGAGCTTTCTGACGGGGGTGCTGCAAAAGATCATGCCGTTTCTGGCCTCGATGCACGCTGTGGGCCGCGGCGGCCGGCCGGCGCTGCAATCCGACCTGACGCTTCAGGCGCCCTTGCGGCTGCATCTGATCTGCCACATCCTAGCATTGGCTCTGATTTCCGCCGGGCTGGCCTTCTCGGTCACGCCGCTGATCCTGGCCGGGGCCTTTGCCGGATTTCTGGGCAGCCTGGGCTTTCTGTGGTTCGCGATTTTCGTGGTGTCACGATTGCGTTAAGCGCCTTACAGGGCCATCGACGCACTTGCCCTCGGCATAGTAAAAGTATTACAGTACTGAAATAAGGTTATACAACGACAACTGCGGAGCCTGCCTCATGGAATTCACTCGCCGCATTTCGCAACTCCTGCATGAAGACCACGCCGCGACCATAGCCCTGATCGAGGCACAGGAAAACATGATTGCCGCCGCGCGCACAACACCGCCCGACGCAAGCGACCCCAGAACCCGCAAGACCCTGGAATCCACCGCCGCCCTGATCGACCACGAGGTGCGCCACCATTTCACCTTTGAAGAGGACGAGCTGTTCACCCGCCTCGAAGAGGCCGGCGATGTGGGCATCGGCATGCATCTGCGCGAGGAACACGCCGCCATCCTGCCCCTTGGCGAACGCGTTGGCGCGCTGGCCGCCGCTGCCCTGGAAAAGGGTTTCGACAGCGCGTCGTGGGCCGAATTCCGCAACAATGCGGGCGAGCTGATCGAGCGCATGCTGGCCCATATCCAGAAAGAGGAAATGGCCCTGCTGCCCATCCTCGATGACCTCTTGGACGGCGAAACCGACATGGAGCTGTCCGAGCTGTTCGCGGCCGAAAGCTAGGGCCCGGGGTCGCCCCTCTCAACCCTCTTCCGCCCCGGCCCGATCTTCCCGTCCCGCGCCGCCCCGGGCTTTGGCCAGTCGAGCTTGCGATACAGGCGACTGTTTTCGCGCAGAAAGTCGTGAATGAACCACGCCAACCCGCCAACCTCGCGCCCCTTGAGGAACAGAAACCCCACAAAGGCACCGACAAAGGCACCGAACACATCGACAATCAGGTCGCCCATCGTGTCCATCAGGCCCGATTTCTGCATGTTGGTGCCAAATATCTGGTCCATGGAAAATTCGAATATCTCCCACAGCGCGCCGATGGTCATGGCGAAACAGAATGACATGAAGGCGACAAAGATCGGTGGCGCCGCGTAACGGTCACCCTGAAACACCGTAAAGACGAACAGGAACCCGACCAACCCGAACCCCAGGGAAGAGCTGGCATGAAGCGCGATATCCCACCACCAATAGCGATCGTAGAAATCGAAATACTCGCCCAGAAATATCGCGGCCACGACAAAGACGGCAATGAAGGCGGTAAAGCTGGGTGGCAAGGTGATCGAGAACCGCTCGGCAAAAAAGATCGGCAGCATGGACAGGGCCAGCGTGGCCAGGGACACGAACAGCAGCGACCAGCGCCCTTGAACCAGTGCAAGCAGCCCCGCCAGCGCCAGGGCCAGCCAGATGATGTTGGTCAATTCCAGCTTTCCGGGAAGTTTCATCCTTGCCCACGCCTTAAACAGGTTTGCCCAGTTCCCATATATGGTTCATGGCAGGGTTTTCCAACGAAAAGCGGCGCCTGCGCGTCGCAAGCTACAATATCCGCAAATGCATCGGGCTGGACCGCCGGCGCAACCCGGCCCGCAGCCTTGACGTCATCAATCAGCTGCAGGCCGATATCGTGGCCTTGCAAGAGGCCGACCGCCGGCTTGGCACCCGCCCGGCCGCCCTGCCCCGGCATCTTCTGGAAACCGGCAGCGATTTCGTGCCAGCGCCAGTCGCGGCGCATCCCGGCAGCCTGGGCTGGCATGGCAATGCCATCCTTTTGCGGCGCGGGCTGGCCCCCGTCACCTTGCACCGGCTGGCCTTGCCGGGGCTGGAGCCACGGGGCGCCGTGATCGTTGACGTGATTTTGCCCGGCACAACCGAACCGCTTCGGGTGGTGGGGGTGCATCTTGGTCTGATGCGACGCCATCGGCTGAAACAGCTGGCCTGGCTGCGCCGCCATCTCGACCTGCTAAACCCGGCGCCCACGGTGATACTTGGCGATTTCAACGAGTGGTCCCGCCGGCGCGGCATGGGACCTCTGGACGATCATTTCACCATCCACGCTCCGGGCCGCAGCTATCACGCGGCGCATCCTGTCGGCCGCCTCGACAGAATTGCCACCGGCCCCGGCATCCGCCTGCTTGCCAGTGGCGTGCTTGACCAGGGCGCGGCGCAGCGTGCCTCGGATCACCTGCCGATCTGGGCCGATATCGAGCTGGACACTTGAAATCCCCCCGCCCTTGGGGCTTTTCAATTCGGCCATCGCCGCGTAAAGCTTGGGCACTGGCGAGGGGAAAAAGGGGCCAATGGGAAATTCCATCCTGAAACGCTGCAAATCCAGAGGCCTGCGCATGACCGGCCAGCGCCAGGTGATCGCGCGGGTTCTGGAATCTGCCGACGATCACCCGGACGCCGAAGAAATCTATGCCCGCGCCAGCAAGATAGATTCGGCCATTTCACTGGCCACCGTCTATCGCACCATGCGCCTGTTCGAAGATGTCGGCCTCGTCAACCGGCTGGATTTCGGCGACGGCCGCGCCCGCTATGAAGATGCCTCACGCGCCCATCACGACCACCTGTTCGACATGGAAACCGGCCGCGTGATCGAATTTGTCGATCCCGAGATCGAGCAGCTGCAAGAAAAGATCGCGCGCAAGCTGGGCTATCGCCTGCTGGGCCACAAGATGGATCTGTTCGCCGTCCCTCTTGACAAGGATGAAGACGGCTGATCTGTCTGGCCGGACGCGCCAACCGGGCGCAACCTTTCATACCTCGGAACCGACATCATGGAAAATCTGCGCGGCATCATGCTGATGCTGGCCTCAATGGCCTGTTTTGCAGTCGCCGACATGCTGATCAAGCAGCTGTCTGGCCGGGTGCCCATTGGCGAAATCCTGCTGTTCATGGGGGCGGTCGGCACCGCGATCTATGCACTTTGGGCGCGTCGGCTTGGGCAAAAGGTGATCGGGCGCGATTTTCTGTCACCGCTCATGGTGCTTCGCAATGCCGGCGAGGTGATCGGAACCTTCGCATTCATCAGCGCGATCACCCTCACCCCCCTGTCCAGCGCCTCGGCGATCTTTCAGGCAACCCCGCTGGCCGTCACGCTTGGGGCCGCGCTGTTCATGGGCGAGGCCGTTGGCTGGCGACGCTGGAGCGCGATTCTTGTCGGCTTCGGGGGCGTGCTGCTGATCATCCGCCCCGGTCTTGACGGGTTTGAACCGGCCTCGTTGTTCGCGGTGCTGGCGGTCGTCGCGCTGTCGGTGCGCGATCTGGCGACCCGCGCCGCGCCAAAGGGCATCTCGTCTGTCCGGCTGGGAACCTACGGCTTTGGCGTCTTGATCCTGTCGGGTCTCGGCCTGTCGCTGTTCAACCAGGAATTCGTGTCGCCGGACCTTCCCGATCTGGCGCGGATGACTGGCGCCACGGCACTTGACGCGGCCGGCTATTACGCGCTGATCCTGGCCATGCGCATGGGCGAGGTCTCGGTGATCACACCCTTTCGCTATGTCCGCATCCTGTTTGCGCTGCTGATCGGCGTCTTCGTCTTTGCCGAGCGCCCCGACCTGCCCACCCTGCTGGGCACCGCCATCATCATCGCCTCGGGCCTGTACACATTCGCCCGCGAACGCCAGGCGGCAAGGCGGGCGCGCCAGCAAGGGGCCGCAGTCTGACCCCTTTCATCTGGCCACACATGGGGGTAAAGACAGCGCGACTCTGTATCCGCCAGAAACCCCGACAGGAAAAAGGCCAGCGCCATGAGCACCATTATCGACATTTTCGCCCGTGAAATCCTTGACAGCCGCGGCAACCCCACGGTTGAAGTGGACGTAACCCTTGAAGACGGCACCATGGGCCGCGCCGCCGTGCCCTCGGGCGCATCCACCGGCATGCACGAGGCCGTCGAGCTGCGCGACGGCGACAAGGGGCGCTATGGCGGCAAGGGCGTTCTGCAGGCTGTTGAATCGGTCAATGGCGAGATCGCCGAGGCCCTGCTTGGTGTGGATGCGACCCAGCAGGTCGATATCGACGCCGCCATGATCGACCTCGATGGCACCCCCAACAAGGGCCGCCTCGGCGCCAACGCCATTCTGGGTGTGTCGCTGGCCGTGGCCAAGGCGGCGGCCGATTTCACCGCGCAGCCGCTGTATCGCTATGTCGGGGGCACGGCGGCGCGCGTTCTGCCGGTGCCGATGATGAACATCATCAATGGCGGCGCCCATGGCGACAACCCCATCGACATTCAGGAATTCATGATCATGCCGGTCGCCGCCGACAACATGCGCGACGCGATCCGCATGGGCGCCGAGGTGTTCCACACCCTGAAGAAAGAGCTTTCGGCAAGCGGCTACAATACCTCGGTTGGCGACGAGGGCGGCTTTGCGCCGGCGCTGAATTCCACCCGCGACGCGCTGGATTTCATTCTGAAGTCGATCGAAAAGGCCGGCTATCGCCCCGGCGAAGACATCTTTCTGGCGCTGGACTGCGCCTCGTCAGAGTATTTCGAGGATGGCAAATACCACCTGAAAGGCGAAGGCAAGGTGCTGAGCGCGGATGAAAACATCCTGTATCTGTCGGCGCTGGTGCGCGACTATCCCATCATCTCGATCGAGGACGGCATGGCCGAGGACGACTGGGAGGGCTGGGCCGCACTGACCGCGGCGCTGGGCGACAAGGTGCAGCTGGTGGGCGACGACAATTTCGTCACCAACCCCGAACGCCTGGCCGACGGAATCGCGCGCGGTTGCGCCAATTCCCTGCTGGTCAAGGTCAACCAGATCGGCACACTGACCGAAACGCTGAACGCCGTCGACATGGCGCATCGGGCAAATTACACCTGCGTGATGAGCCACCGTTCCGGCGAAACCGAGGACGCCACCATCGCCGATCTGGCGGTGGCCACCAATTGCGGGCAGATCAAGACGGGCTCGTTGTCGCGGTCGGACCGGCTGGCGAAATACAACCAGCTGATCCGCATCGAGGAAGGCCTTGGCGCGGCGGCGGAATATGCCGGGCGCAGTATCCTGAAATAGGCACCCGAAACCGCCATGCGGGCGGGGGCGCTGCCCCCGCACCCCCGGAGTATTTGGACAAAGAAGAAAGGGGGCCGCGTGGCCCCCTTCTGTTTTTCGCGATATCTGCGGCGCTCAGGCGTTTGCCAGGCGCTCGGCCACGTTTTCCCAGTTGACGAGGTTGTCCAGGAAGTTCTGCACATAGACCGGGCGCTTGTTGCGGAAGTCGATATAATAGGAATGTTCCCACACATCGCAGCCCAGCAGCACCTTCTGGCCAAAGCACAGCGGGTTGACGCCGTTTTCCGTCTTGGTGACCTTGAGCGTGCCGTCGGTATCGACCACCAGCCAGCACCAGCCCGAACCGAACTGGCCCACGCCGGCGGCGGTAAATTCCTGCTTGAACTTCTCGACCGAGCCAAAACCGTCCTTGATGCGGGATTCCAGCTCACCCGGCATGGAACGCCCCTTGGGGCCCATCATTTCCCAGAACTGGTTGTGGTTCCACAGCTGGGCGATGTTGTTGAAGATGCCGTTCTGCGCCACGGCGCCGGCCTGATAGGTGCCGGTGATGATTTCCTCAAGCGACTTGTTTTCCCACTCGGTGCCGGCGATCAGCTTGTTGCCGTTATCGACATAGGCCTTGTGGTGCAGGTCGTGGTGATATTCCAGCGTCTCTTGCGACATGCCGCCCTCGGCCAGCGCGTCATAGGCGTAGGGAAGATCGGGAAGTTCGAATGCCATTGTTAAGCCCTCTTTTTGTTCTGATTGTTTCCTGAGGGGGGCCCTGATGCCCCCTGACCCGCGCAGTCATAGCCGCTTGCAGCCCTTGCGAAAAGAACAAATCCGCACGACGCCCCCTTGCGGCAGATCAATTTACCGCGTTCTGTTGACGCCCAGGCCCATCGAGCCACCCGTTACACCGGAATCAGTGCCGCCGCGACCCGCCGCCCCTCGGCCAGCAGCACGTTGTAGGTGCGACAGGCCGAGGGGGTGGACATGACCTCGACCCCCAGCCCGGCATCTTCCAGCTGATGGCGTAATTCAAGGTCGATCAGGCCGATTTCGGGCCCGAGCCCGACGAACAGAACGTCTATTTCGGCTGCATGGGCAAGGACCGGCGCGTAGTCTCCGGCGACGGGCCATTTTTCGGGCCCTGATGGCAACAGGAGAAGCGGGCCGTGAAACACCTCGCCGCCGAGGCGAAAGAAGCCCGGGCCATAGCCCTCGACAGGCATCTGGCCGTGGAAATTCATTTCGTGCAGTTCCATGAAACCCCTTTCAGGAAAACAGCGGCAGATTAAGCAGACTGGACAGCGCGATCAGCAGATAGGCCACTGCCCGATACAGCCCCGCCCTTTGCGGCGCGAATATAGCAGCCCCGGCCCCTCATGCGAAAGGGCCGTCACCGCCGTGTCACGAAAGGTTTCGATCAAGCGTCGATATTGGCGTATTTGGTGCCGGCACTGCCGCTTTTCTTGGACCAGTCACGCTTGACCCCCAGGCGCAGCAGGATGGTCGAGGCCACGAACACCGAGGAATAGGTCCCCACGATAATGCCCCAGGTCATGGCAAACACGAATCCGCGGATCACGTCACCGCCCAGAACCAGCAGGGCGATCAGCGCGATCAACGTGGTGAACGAGGTCATGACCGTGCGCGACAGCGTTTCGTTGATCGACAGGCCGAGAAGATCCTTGAGATCCATCTTCTTGTAGCGTCGCAGGTTTTCACGCACCCGGTCGAACACGACGACAGTATCGTTCAGCGAATAGCCGACGATGGTCAGCAACGCGGCGATGATGGTCAGGTCGAATTTCAGCTGCAGCACCGAAAAGATGCCGATGGTCAGGGTCACGTCATGGATCAACGCGAGCACCGCGCCCAGGCTGAACTGCCACTCGAATCGCAGCCAGATATAGAACAGCACTGCAAGGTTCGACAGAACCACGGCCAGCACAGCGGTCTTGATCAGCTCGCCCGAAACCTTGGGGCCGACGCTTTCGACCGAGGGGAACTTCATGTTCGGGTCGATCTTGCGCAGCGCATCCTTGACCTTGGTGATGGTTTCAACCGTCACGGCCTCGCCACCATCCTGCTGTTCGATGCGGATCTGCGTGACGTTCTTGCCCGGGCCAAAGGACGGGTCGAACACCTCGGTAATGGTGACATCGCCCAGCTTCAGCGGCTTGAGCGCCTTGCGGTATTCACCGACATCGACCTTCTTGACGCTTTCGGTGCGGATTGTCGTGCCGCCGCGGAAATCGATGCCGAAATTCAACCCCATGGTCAGCGTCGCGACAATCGACAGCACGACCAGTATTGCCGAGGCCCCGAATGTTACCTTGGCATAGCGGAAGAAATCGAAATTGGTCTTTGACGGAACCAGTTTCAGACGAAAAGCCATTGCGTGGATTCCTTCCCTATACGATGACGGTGCGCGGACGGCGCCAGTGGAACCAGGTCGCGATCAGCAGACGCGTAACCCAGATGGCGGTAAAGACCGACGTGATGATGCCCAGCCCCAGTGTCACGGCAAAGCCCCTGACTGGCCCCGAGCCCATGGCAAACAGGATCACCGCCGCAATCAGCGTCGTGACGTTGGCGTCGATGATCGCCGACAACGCCTTTTCAAAGCCCAGCTCGATCGCCCGCGCCGGCCCCTTGGCGGAATGCAATTCTTCCCGGATTCGCTCGTAGATCAGAACATTGGCGTCAACTGCCATGCCGATCGTCAGCACGATGCCGGCGATGCCCGGCAATGTCAGCGTGGCCCCCATGATCGACAGCATCGCAAACAGGATCACCACGTTCATCAACAAGGCCACATTGGCGAATACCCCGAACAATCCATAGCTGAGCATCATGAAGATCAGCACGGCAACAAAGGCCACGATGGTTGCGATCTTGCCGGCGTCGATGCTGTCCTGCCCCAGCTCGGGGCCGATGGTGCGTTCCTCGAGAAACTTCATCCCCGCGGGCAGGGCGCCCGCGCGCAGCAGGACGGCCAGCTTGGTGCTTTCCTCGACGGTAAAGTTGCCGGTGATGATGCCAGATCCGCCGGCGATATGGGCCTGGATCACGGGGGCCGAGATCACCTTGTTGTCAAGCACGATGGCAAATGGCTTGCCGATGTTCTCGGCCGTGTAGATGCCGAATTTCCGCCCGCCGGTTGCGTCAAAGCGGAAACTGACTGCGGGCCTGCCGTTCTGGTCAAAGGTTGGTTGTGCATCGACCAGCTCTT
This sequence comes from Paracoccaceae bacterium, assembly GCA_030950185.1. Lineage (GTDB taxonomy): Bacteria > Pseudomonadota > Alphaproteobacteria > Rhodobacterales > Rhodobacteraceae > UBA5972. Next base: position 17,515 of record JAUZRU010000091.1, read on the forward strand.
CGCCGGTGACGACCGGACTTCGGTCCAGAATGTAATACAGGTTCGGATCGTTCAGATCCGGCACGATGATGTTGCCCGCCCCCGGCGGGGTATTCTTGTCACGGGTCGAGCGGATCACCGGATGAAAGGTCAGCTTGGCCGTGGTGCCGATCAGCTGTTTCAGTTCCTCGGCCGAGCCGATGCCCGGCACCTCGATCAGGATGCGGCGGTCGCCCTGGCGCTGGATCGTGGGTTCCCGCGTGCCGACTTCGTCGATACGGCGGCGGATGATTTCAAGCGACTGTTCAACGGTACGCTGGTCGGTCGCGATCTTTTCGGCCTCGGACAGCGAGATGATGATCTTGCCATCGACTGCCTGCACATCCAGATCACGCGCGCCGATGCCCGTAAGGCTGACGACAGGGCGCGACAGGCCTTTGACGATCTCGACCGCGCGGGCAATCTTTTCGGGTTTGGAAATCTTGATGATGAGCTCGCCCGGAGGGCTGTCCTGGCGGCGAATCGTGCCGATTTCCGCACGCGCCTTGCGCAGCGCGTCACGCACCTCGGGCCACAGCGCATTCATGCGGGCGGCATAGACATCCTCGACCTTGACTTCGGCCAGCAGATGGGCGCCACCGCGCAGGTCGAGCCCCAGATTGACCAGATCATTGGGCATCCAGTCGGGCCACAGCGCCAGCGCCGCCTTGCGCTCGGGCGTCAGCGGCAGACCCTTTGCCAACTGCGCGGCAGCATCATTGTGCTTTTCCACCCGCGAGTAAAAGGCGTTGGGAATGGCAAAGACGAACCCGAGAAGACATATTCCCAGGATCAGGGTCTTTTTCCACGTGGAAAACTGGAGCATGGCGGCTTTGTCCTGATGAAAGCTCTTGTCTGACGCTTATTTCTCGACCGGCTCGGTCTTGCTGAGCACGGTGGCGATGGTGTTCTGCACGACCCGCACCTTGACGCCCTGGGCGATTTCGACCTCGACCTCGTTGTTGTCCTTGACCTTGGTCACCTTTCCGATGATCCCGCCCTGGGTGACGATCTGATCGCCCCGGCGCAGGGCCTCGACCATGGCCTTGTGTTCCTTCATCTTCTTCTGCTGAGGGCGGATCAGCAGGAAGTACATGATCGCAAAGATCAGGATCAGCGGAATGAACTGGCCCGCGCCCCCAAGGCCGCCGCCGGCCGCCGTCTGCGCATAAGCAGGAGTGATGAACATGGAAGGATCCCCTGTGTCGTTTCGGGCCTTGCGCCCGCCTGTTTCAAAGTCGCGGCACCCTACCTAGGCCCGCAGGGGTTTGCAAGCAGCGCCGGGCGTGAATCGGGGCGATTCCCTCAAATAGATGTGACTGCAAGGTGGCAGGGCACGGACTGCTCATCTCTTGCGGGCAACGAGATCGATCAGCGCCGACATTCCCGAATGACCACGGCCTTCCTGCACCTCGCGGTCGTAAGCCTCCAGACGCAGTATCTCCATGTCGGAAAAGGCATCGCGCAGCAGATCGACCGTGTACATGTTCTCGGCGCAGGGCGGGCCACCGGTGCCGTATTCAAGCTGCTTGGGCCGGTAACCATGCAGCAGCAGGATGCCGCCGGGCACAAGCGCGCGCTTCATGCCGTCAAAGATTGCATCACGGAAATCCGGCTCGGCAAACTGGATGAAGATTCCGGCCACCAGATCGTATTGTGTCTCGTCCCAATCGAAATCGCGCAGATCGCCCAGCCGATAGGCAACATTCGCCCCACGGGCGGCTGCCAGACCGCGCGCCTTGTCGATGGCCACTTCCGAGGCATCCTGCGCGGTGACCTTCATGCCCTTTTCTGCCATGAACACCGAATTGCGGCCCTCGCCATCGGCAATGCAAAGCGCGGTCTTGCCACGTTGCAGGTATTCCTGCTGCTCGACCAGAAACTGCGCCGGGTCTGTTCCGAACAGGAAACCGGGCTTGCTGTATCGCTCATTCCACATGCTGCACCTCTTCTGTTTGTGCTACAGATGGCGCGCCGCGCCCGTGCGCACAAGTCATTTGACGCGGGCGGCAATCACGAAATCGCGCGCAAGGCGCCGAAATTTCCGACACCCCCCCTTGCCAAGCGCAGCGGCTGCCCCCATCGTTGGGGCGCGTTCTCTTGCAACCATGCAACCATCGGGGGTATCGATGAACGGTTTTGACGTCTCCAGCCTGATCTGGCTGCTGTTCCTGTTTTCCGCCCTGCAACCGCTGCTGCGGCGCCGCATGCTGGACGCGGCCCGCCAGAGGCAGATTCTGAAGCTGGAAAAAAAGCGCAACTCGCGCGTCATCCTGCTGGTTCACCGTCAGGAAACCATGAGCTTCCTCGGCTTTCCGGTGATGCGCTATATCGACATGAACGATTCCGAAGAGGTGCTGCGCGCCATCCAGCTGACCGACCCTGATGTTCCGCTGGACATCGTGTTGCACACCCCCGGAGGCATGGTGATCGCGGCAACCCAGATCGCGCGCGCAGTCAAGGCGCATCCCGGCAAGGTGACGGTCTTCGTGCCACATGTCGCCATGTCGGGCGGCACGCTGATTGCGCTGGCGGCTGATGAAATCTGCATGACAGAACATTCCGCCCTTGGCCCCATCGACCCGCAGCTTGGGCAGCAACCGGCGGCATCGCTGCTGAAGGTTACCGAGCAAAAGCCCATCGACAAGATCGACGACAACACCCTTGTCATGGCCGATCTGTCGCGCAAGGCCATCGACCAGATCAGAAAGACCGCCCGCCGCCTGCTGGAAGGCACCTTGCCCGCAGACAAGGCGGACGAGCTGGCCGAAACCCTCAGCACCGGGCGCTGGACCCATGACCATCCGATCTTTGCCGAAGACGCCCGCGCGATGGGGCTGAAGGTCAATACCGACATGCCCGAAGACGTGATGAAGATGATGGAGCTGTATCCCCAACCCATCAAGCAGACGCCCAGCGTCGAATATCTGCCGATCCCGCATCCGGCACCGAACAACCGGCAGCGCTGACAATGAACTGGGCGGCAGCCTCGCCCTGCTGGTGATCAGCGTGCTGCGGGCCTCGGCGCGCGACTGAACACGCTGCCATGCAGCCCCCTTTAACCGCTCGGCGCTTTGTTGCATAAGGCGAACAACCCGATTTGCCCCGCACTGAAAAGGCACGCCAGACATGCATGACATCCGCAGTATCCGCGAAAATCCCGCCGCTTTCGACGCAGCCCTTGCGCGGCGCGGCCTGCCGCCCGTCTCCGAGGAAATCCTTGCCATCGACGCGGCACGGCGCGCCCATATCCTTGCCGCCGAGACCGCGCAGGCCGAACGCAACAAGGCGTCAAAGGAAATCGGCGCGGCCAAGGCCCGTGGGGATGACGGCGAATTCGAACGCCTGCGCGCGCTTGTTGCCGCCAAAAAGGCGGAAATCGCCGAGCTGGAAGAAAAGGCCCGCGCCGAAGACCGGCGCCTGAACGACATGCTGATGGGCCTGCCCAACCTGCCGCTTGACGATGTCCCCGATGGCGATGATGAAAATGACAATGTGGAAATCAACCGCTGGGGCAATCCGCGCAGCTTTGATTTTCAGCCGCGCGAACATTTCGATATCCCGGCGGCAAAACCGGGCATGGATTTCGAACTGGCCGCCAGGCTGTCGGGCAGCCGTTTCATGGTGCTGAAAGGGGCCATGGTGCGTCTGCACCGGGCGCTGGCGCAATTCATGCTGGACACCCATGTCAACGAAAACGGACTGACGGAAATGTGGGTGCCGGTGCTGGTGCGCGAACAGGCCATGTATGGCACCGGCCAGCTGCCCAAATTCGCCGAGGACAGCTATGCCACCACCAATGGCTGGTGGATGATCCCCACGGCCGAGGTGCCGCTGACCAACACGGTCGCCGGCGAGATCCTTGACGAAAGCGCCCTGCCCCTGCGCATGACGGCACATACGCAATGCTTTCGCTCCGAGGCGGGCAGCGCCGGGCGCGACACCAAGGGCATCCTGCGCCAGCACCAGTTCGAAAAGGTGGAAATGGTCTCGATCACCCGCCCCGAGGACAGCCTGGATGAATTGCACCGCATGACCCGCATTGCGGAAAAGCTGCTGGAAGCCCTGCTTCTGCCCTATCGCACGGTGGCGCTTTGCACCGGCGACATGGGTTTTTCGGCCCAGCGCACCCATGACATCGAGGTCTGGCTGCCCGGCCAGAACACCTATCGCGAGATCAGCTCGGTTTCGGTCTGTGGCGATTTCCAGGCCCGGCGCATGAATGCCCGCTTTCGCCGCGGCGAGGGCAAGCCGGAATTCGTGCACACGCTGAACGGATCGGGCCTGGCAGTGGGGCGCTGCCTGATCGCGGTGCTGGAAAACGGCCAGCAAGAGGATGGTTCGGTCTGGATCCCGCCGGTGCTGCACCCCTATCTGGGCGGCAAGACCACGATTTCGCCGCAAGGTGAGCTGTGCTGACCCTTTCCCCGGCCAGTTTGATCCTGTAGCAACGACAATGACAACGGCCAAGGGGGCGAGACGTGCGAATCCTGATCACCAATGACGACGGCATCAACGCGCCGGGGCTGGCAGTTCTGCATGAAATCGCCAATGCGCTTGCGGGCCCCGCGGGCGAGGTCTGGACGGTTGCGCCCGCCTTTGAACAATCGGGCGTCGCGCATTGCATTTCCTATACCAGGCCGATGATGATCGCAAAACTCGGCCCCCGGCGCTATGCGGCCGAGGGCTCGCCCGCCGATTGCGTGCTGGCGGGCCTCCATGACGTCATGCAGGATGCCAAACCGGATCTGGTGCTTTCAGGCGTCAACCGCGGCAACAACGCTGGCGAGAACGCGCTGTATTCCGGCACGCTGGGCGGCGCCATGGAGGCCGCGCTTCATGGCATGAAGGCGGTCGCGCTGTCACAGTATTACGGCCCCGAGGTCGCTGCCATGGACGACCCCTTTGATGCCGCGCGCAAACACGCGCTGCCGATCCTGCAAAACCTGCTTTCGGATGGCATCTGGCAGGATCAAAGCTATGGCGTCTTTTACAACATCAACTTTCCACCCTGCACGGCGGATCAGGTCAAGGGCGTGCGCGTCACCACGCAGGGCTTTCGCCAGGGGGCGTCTTTCGGGGTAATGCCGCATCTGTCGCCCTCGGGGCGGCGCTTTCTGTGGGTCCATGGCGGCCCGCAGGATCGCCCTGCCGCCGCCGGCACCGATGTTCATGCCAATATGGAAGGTTATGTCGCAGTCACCCCCATGCGGGCCGATCTGACTGCCCATGATGCGCTGGACAAGCTGAAGGCTGTGCTGGAATGACGGTGGACCCGGAAACCCGGATGAAGTTTCTTTATACCCTGCGCTCGCGCGGGGTCACCGACGAGCGGGTTCTCAAGGCCATGGAAAAGGTTGACCGCGGCCTGTTCGTCCAGGGTATCTTTACCCCTCATGCCTATGAGGACCGCCCCCTGCCCATTTCCTGCGGCCAGACCATCAGCCAGCCCTCGGTTGTCGGGTTGATGACCCAGGCGCTTGAGGTCGGGCCGCGCGACAAGGTGCTGGAGATCGGCACCGGCAGCGGCTATCAGGCCGCGATCCTCAGCCACCTTGCGCGCCGCGTCTATTCACTGGAACGCCACCGCGAACTGGCAGGATCCGCACGCAAGGTCATCGAGGATCTCGGGTTGGTCAATGTCATCGTCATGACCGCCGATGGCTCCCAGGGCTTGCCCGAACAGGCCCCCTTTGACCGCATCATCGTGACCGCCGCCCCCGAGGACCCGCCCGCGATTCTGCTGGAGCAACTGGCTGAAGGGGGCATCATGGTGCTGCCCGTCGGACAGTCGGATCGGGTCCAGAGCCTGATAAAGGTGCGGAAAACCGCCGATGGCCTTGATTACACCGAACTTTGCGATGTTCGCTTCGTACCGCTGGTTGAAGGGGTGGCCCAAGGATAGTATACCAGCCCCCATGACAATGGTTGTACGGAGTGTGGGTGATGCAGGCGCGAAACAACAGGAACAACCGGGCCAGACTTCTGGTATCGGCGGCCGCGCTTGTGGCCCTGACCGCCTGTGACACCGGCCTCGACATGGGCGGCTTCAATCTTGCAGGCCCGGCCGATCCCCCAAAGACACAGACCGCCGCCAGACCCGAACCCGATTCACGGGGGATCATCTCTTATCCCAGCTATCAGGTGGTTCTGGCACGTCAGGGCGATACCGTCGCGGACGTGGCCGCCCGCATCGGCCTTGGCGCGGATGAGCTGGCCAGCTTCAACGGGCTGAAACCCGAAACGAAACTGCGCGAGGGCGAACTTCTTGCCCTTCCCCGCAAGGTCGATGCCGGCTCGGGCGGCGTGGATATCACCTCGATCGCCTCGGCCGCCATCGACAAGGCCGGACAGGGCAAATCCGCCGCTGATGGCGGCTCGGGCTTTGGCGCCCCGATAGGCACCAAGGCTGTCGAGCCCATTCGCCACCGCGTCGAACGCGGCGAAACCGCCTATTCGATTGCCCGCCTTTACGGCGTGTCGGTCACGGCGCTGGCATCCTGGAACCGGCTCGGCCCCGATCTGACCATCCATGAAGGCCAGCAATTGCTGATCCCCACGGTTGACGGCACCGCGCCCGAACCTGTGGTCGATGCAACAAAACCCGGCGTCGGCAGTCCGACCCCACCGCCGCCAAGCGCGGCCAAACCGCTGCCGGTTCAGGAAAAACCCGTTGCGCCGCCGCCCTCGCCCAAGCTGGCGCAGACACAGGCGCCCACTGCCGACAAGGGCTTCATGCGCCCGGTCGAGGGGCAGATCATCTCGCCCTATAGCGGCAAGAAGGGTGGCAATGAGGGGATCGACATCGCGGCCATCCCCGGCACCGCGGTTCTTGCCGCGGCCGATGGCACGGTTGCGCTGATTTCCAAGTCGGTGGCGGCAAACACGATTGTTCTGATTCGCCACAAGGGCAACATCTTTACGGTCTATTCGAACGTCACCGATGTTGCACTGGCCAAGGGCGACAAGGTGCAAAAAGGTCAGAAGATTGGCGTCGTCGCACAAGGCACCCCATCCTTCCTGCATTTCGAGATCAGGAAAGGCACGCAAAGCGTCGATCCCCAGAAATACCTTCAGTAACCTTCACGGCCGGGGATTCTTCTTTGCGAAAATACTCGCGGGGGTGAATTGCCGCAGGCAAGAGGGGGCAGCCAGCCCCCTGCCCCGCCCTATTTTTTCGCGCTCCAGCGCCCTTCGAGGTGCTTGTTCAGCTTGGTCACCTTCTTGTCGCGCTTGTTCCGATACGGGTTCTTGTCACCTTGCGAACGCAGGAACAGCCTGATCGGCGTGCCTGGCATGTCGAAATCCTCGCGCAGGCCATTGACCAGATAGCGGCTATAGCTGGTCGGCAGCGCATCCGGGTGCGAACACATCACCACGAATGACGGCGGCCGCGTCTTGACCTGGGTCATATAGCGCAGGCGGATGCGCTTGCCCCCCGGTGCGGGCGGCGGGTGGGCCTCCAGCATGGCAGACAGCCAGCGGTTCAGCCGCGCGGTCGAGATCCGGCGGTTCCACACCTCATAAGCCTTGATGATGGCCTGTTGCAGCCGGTCCAGCCCCTTGCCCGTCAGCGCCGAGACCATGACCATCGGCGCGCCGCGCAGCTGTGGCAACAGGCGGTCGAATTTCTCGCGCAGGTCGCGCAGCTTTTCCTGCTTGTTGTCTTCCAGATCCCATTTGTTCACCGCCAGAACCACCGCCCTGCCTTCGCGCTCGGCCAGGTCGGCAATGCGCAGATCCTGCTGCTCGAACGGGGTCTGAACGTCCAGCAGCACAACGACGACTTCGGCAAAACGCACGGCGCGCAGCCCGTCTGCGACCGACAGCTTTTCCAGCTTTTCCTGAACACGGGCCTTCTTGCGCATACCGGCGGTGTCAAAGATGCGCATCTCGACGCCGCGCCAGTTGGTACGCACCGAAATCGAATCGCGCGTGATCCCGGCCTCGGGGCCGGTCAGCAGGCGTTCTTCGCCCAGTATCTGGTTGATGAGGGTCGATTTCCCCGCATTGGGGCGCCCCACGACCGCGATCTGCAGCGGCTTGTCATGGGCAATCGGCTTGCCCTGGTTGTCTTCGTCAGCCTCGTCTTCGGGGATGGCGACATCGGTTTCGGGGCTGTGATCCTCGCGCTCGGAAAACTGGGCGGCAATCGGTTCCAGCGCCTGTGCCAGATCGACCATGCCCTGCCCGTGTTCGGCCGAAAGGGGAACCGGCTCTCCCAGGCCCAGTGCATAGGCGTCAATCAGCCCCGCCTCTGCGGCGCGGCCCTCGACCTTGTTGGCGACGAGGATGACATTGGCGTTCTTCTTGCGCAGGATCTGGGCAAACACCTCGTCCTGCGGGGTGACGCCGATACGGGCGTCGATCATGAACAGGCAGGCATCCGCCATGTCCACCGCGCGTTCGGTCAACCGGCGCATGCGGGCGGGCAGGCTGTCATCATCGGCCAGTTCCAGCCCCGCGGTGTCGATCACCGTGAACCGCATGTTGCCCAGCTTGGCGTCGCCCTCGCGCAGGTCACGCGTAACGCCCGGCTGGTCATCGACAAGGGCAAGCTTGCGCCCGACAAGGCGGTTGAAAAGGGTGGATTTGCCCACATTGGGGCGCCCCACTATGGCAAGTGTAAAGGTCATCGAGGTCATCCGCTATGGTGCAGACACGCCCCATATACCCTGCGGGCCCTATTTGAAAGCGTGCAATTTGCCGTTTGTCGATACAATGTAAAGAACACCATCCACAATGGCGGGCTGTGATGCCGCACCGCCGGGGATATCGACCTCGTCCAGCAGCTTGCCCGACACCGGATCAAAGCCGCGCAGCTTGCCGTCGCTGGAGGCAACGATCAGCCGCCCGCCGGCCAATATGGGCCCGTAATGCACATAGGCGTCATATTGCTTTTTTTCCTTGCGCCACTGCGGCAGCGGCACCGACCAGATCGCCTTGCCGTTCCGGGCGTCAAGACGCACCAGCCGCGCCTCGTCGGATACCAGAAAAACCGAATTGGCGACCGGCAGAACCGGGCTGTATGAACCCTCGTTGGCCGTCCAGATCCGCTCGCCGGTCTTGAGGTTGATGGCAACGATCCTGCCGGCCTGGTTTGCCGCATAGACCCGGTTTCCGGCAACCACCGGATCAGATGAAATATCACCGACATCGGCCCGCGCCAGCCCCCGGCGCCCGCCCGAGATGGCCACGCTCCAGCTGCGCACCCCATTGGCCGCCCTGGCAGCCGCCAGTTCGCCCGAGCTGAACGGCAGGATCACCTCTCGCCCGGCGGCGGCCGGAGACGCCCCCCCGACCACACCGACATCAACCTTGGTACTTTGCAGCTGCCATGCGATCCGGCCGTTTCTGACCTTGATCGCCCATGCGCTGTTGTCGCGCGACACCACATAGACCCGTTTCTTGTAGACCAGCGGTGCGGCCATGACGGCGGCGTCAAGCTTTTGTTTCCAAAGCAGCTTGCCGTCCCGCGCCCGCAAGGCAGAGACCTCGCCAAAGCCGGTCGTGGCATAGATGACCCCCTTGGCATAGGCCAGCCCGCCGCCGGTTGCGTCGCCCGGCTTTTCCGAAGGCGGCGTCAGGTCATGCACCCATACGGCGGCGCCCACGGTGGATGTCGCCATCAGGCGGGCCTGGGAATCCAGCGTGAATATCAGCCCCTCGGCCACCACCGGATCGGCGGTCAAACGGTGCTTGCTGTCATTGCCGGCACCGATATTGCTGCTCCATAGCCGGGTCAGCCGGTCGCCAAGAACGACATGACGCGCCAGATGGTCCGGCCCGCCATTGATATGGGTCCAGCTGGTCAGGTTGACCATGCGCGGCAGCTTGATGGGAAGCGCGCGATTGACCACCTGCGCCACGGCCGGCTGTGCGCCGTTCTTGTCAGAGGTCGCCACGGTCTCGCTCAGCGGCGTCCTGACATCGAAACGCTGCCCCTTGAGGATTTCCTCTTTCTTGGCACAACCGGCCACAACGACCAGCGCCGCCAAGATAAAGAATGTCTGCTTCAGTCTCACCGCGTTAGGCCCCTCACCCGCTGCCGTCTTGCCCGAATTGAACGCTGTCCGATCTAGCCGCCCGTGGCCGGATCAAGCGTTCCACCAAGTGCTACAATCAACTGTTGAGCCCTTTGAAGCAAGCCTTGTGTTGCGTCAGGTTCTTCAAGAATCGTGCGCAATACGGTGATTGCCTTGTCATTGTTTCCATATTCGTAATAAGCCAGCGCCTTCTGTTCCAGCGCTGCCACGCGGAACGGATTTCCGGCCTTGGCCAGTGCGTCAAGAACGGCAAGGCGCTCCTTCTTGTCCATACTCTTGCCGCGCAGGACAACGGCCTTGAAGGTGGCCAGCTGGCGATAAATGTCGGGCTGGGTGGCATCCGCCGCGATGCGGTCAAGAATTTCAAGCGCGCCCTTGGTGTCGCCGGCATCCACCTTGACCCCGGCAACCAGCAGGTCGCGAACGACCTTGCCTTCGGGCCGGCCCGGAGAAACCTTGGCAAGCGCATCGGCCCGTGCCTCGGGGGTCTTGGCCTCGAGCGCCTGCATGATCGCATCGCCAAAGGCCTGTGCCGCAGCGGTTTCCCTGGCCTTGCGCCATTCGTTGTAGGCGGCACCGCCAACAATCAGCACCACGGCGAGGATCGCGATCCAGCCGTATTTGCGGAAGAACGCAAACAGCTTGTCGCGGCGCACCTCTTCGGTGACCTCTTCGATAAAGGAATCCGTCTCGCTCACAATCGCCTCCGAGGGATGAGATTTCGTCGCCACGTCATAGCCCGAAGCCGCCCCGGATGCCAAGGGCAAAGGGGCGCGCGCCCGCCCCATGGGCGCAAAGACGCCACCCCGCAACAACATGCGCCCTGCCGGCTTGCCCCCGTGCGAGAAAAACAAACCCGAATTTGTTTGCAAAACAGCCCCCAACACCTTCATAATACGGCCAACAGCCCCATATTGATACGAGGGCTGGGGCATAAGCCCGTGTGATCGCGGGTGTAACTGAGGTGAAATCGGGATCAGTCCCCATGCTGGAATTCGTGAACGTGTCCAAGTCCTTCTGGACCGGCAAGCAGCGCAAGGTCATTCTCGACCGGGCGTCGTTCCGCGTGGAGCTTGGCAACAGCCTTGGAATTCTGGCCGCCAACGGCACCGGCAAGACAACCCTCATCAACATGATGGCCGGGCTGGAAAAGCCTGATGAGGGGCGTATCATCCGCACCTCGCGCGTCTCGTTTCCGCTGGGCTTCATGGGCGGCGTCGTCAACAAGCATACCGGCACCGAGAATGCCCGCTACATCGCCCGACTTTACGGGCTTGATCCCGATTATGTCGAGGCATTCTGCCGTTACCTTTGCGATATCGGCGAATATTTCGACATGCCCGTGGGCACCTATTCGTCAGGCATGCGCGCGCGTTTCTCGTTTTCGCTGCTGCTGGCGCTGGAATTCGATATCTACCTGATCGACGAAGGCATGCCCAGCACCACGGATGTGGAATTCAACCGCAAGGCCGGGACCGTCCTGCAGGAGAGGCTGGCAAAGGCGACGGTGGTAATTGTTTCACACCAGGCCACTATACTGGAAAAATTCTGCCGATCCGGCGCGGTGCTGCGTGACGGCAAGCTCTACATGTTCGACACGCTCGAAGAAGCAAAACAGATGTATAATTATGAAACCCAGAGTTAGGAAATTCCGGATCCGACGGTCTGCCCCCGGCCCAAGCGGCGTAAGCGGCCCCGGCGCGCCAGCCCCCGGTGGCGGTCGTGTGGCTGAATCGCCCCCCGCAGAAGAGCTGCCCCAGCCGCAGCGCAAGGCACCGCCGCGTCTGACCGAAAGGTCCGAACAGGAACAGGGGTTCCTCAGCCCGCAAGAGGAAATCGAGGCGATCAAGCGCGAAAACCTGACGGGGCGGCAGCTGCGCATCGCGCGCCGAGAGGCGCAGAAACACGGCCTGAATCCCAGTTCCGACCTCGACGCGGTGCGCCTGCTGCGCAAGCATGGCATTGACCCGTTCAAGCGATCCGATCTGCTTGAACTGGTCGTATCCGACCAGCAGGGTCAGGGCGCACGCAACCTTCCGGCCGCCATCCGGCATGCACCACCGCCCTCGCCCCATGTGCTGACCGAAGACGAGCGCGCGCGCGAAGTGCAGAAGATGCAGCGCGACATCGTGCGCCGCCGCCGTCGCCGGCTGGCGCTGCTGATGGTGCGTCTGGCCTTTTTCGTATTCATTCCCACGATCCTGACCGGATACTACTATTTCCGCATCGCCACCCCGATGTATGCAACCCATTCCGAATTCGTCATCCAGCAGGCCAGCCCCGCCGGCACCAGCAGCAAGCTGGGCGGGCTGCTTGGCGGCTCCGGCTTTGCCAACATACAGGATGCGATAACGGTACAGTCCTACCTGACCTCACGCGATGCAATGATGCGGCTTGACCGCGAACACGGCTTCAAGGCGCATTTCCAGCAGGCATTCATCGACAACATCCAGCGTCTGCCACCCGGCGCCAGCAACGAAGCCGCCTATCGCCTTTACAAGAAACGCATCAAGATCGGCTTTGACCCGACCGAAGGCATCGTCAAGATGGATGTCGTTGCCGCCACCCCACAGGCCAGCCTGGAATTTTCCAAGGCCCTGATCAGCTATGCCGAAGAACAGGTCGACAAGCTGACCCAACGCCTGCGCGAAGACCAGATGAAGGGTGCGCGTGAAAGCTATCAGGAAGCCGAAGCCAAGATGCTGGCGGCCCAGAAACGCGTTCTCGAACTGCAGGAAAAACGCGGTGTGCTGAGTGCGGATGCCGAAATATCGTCGCGCATGCAGCAGATCAACGCGTTCGAGCTGCGCCTGCGCAACAAGCAGCTTGAACTGTCGCGGCTGCTGGACAATCCGCGCCCGAACCCGACCAAGGTCTCGTTGATCAGAAAAGACATTCAGCGCCTTCGGGACATGATCCAGCAAATGCGCAACGAGCTGACCAGCCCCAAGAACTCGGCCAAGTCGCTTGCCTCCATTTCCGGGGAACTCAAGGTGGCCGAAGCCGACCTTGCCACGCGGCAGATGCTGCTGAGTCAGGCGTTGCAACAGCTTGAAACCGCGCGTATCGAGGCCAACAGGCAGGTGCGCTATCTGTCTTTGGGGGTGGCGCCCGTGCCGCCTGACGAACCCACCTATCCGAAGGCCTTTGAAAACACGGTGTTGGCCTTCCTCATCTTCTCGGGGCTTTATCTGATGATCTCACTTACGGCATCCATCTTGCGCGAACAGGTGTCGGTATGACCGCGCGCCGCATTACGGTCGGTGATCTCGAAATCGCCAATGACCACCCGCTGACCCTGATCGCGGGGCCGTGCCAGCTGGAAAGCACGGACCACGCCCAGATGATTGCCGGCACGCTGAAAGAGGCCTGCGACAAGGCGGGCGCCGGGTTCATCTTCAAGGGGTCCTTCGACAAGGCCAACCGCACCTCTCTGTCGGGCAAGCGGGGGCTGGGGATCGACGCCGGGCTGAAGGTCATGCAAGAGGTCAAGGCGGCGCTGGGCGTGCCGGTGCTGACCGATGTGCATCTGCCCGAGCAATGCGCCGAGGTGGCCGCGGTCGTCGATGTGCTGCAGATCCCCGCCTTTCTGTGCCGCCAGACCGACCTGTTGCTGGCGGCCGGGCGCACGAAGGCGGCGATCAACGTGAAAAAG
>JAUZRU010000092.1 GCA_030950185.1 Paracoccaceae bacterium
TGCTGTCTGGCAGAATTTCGCGCAGGATCTGTGCGGGCAGCAGGCCGGTGCCGGTTTCGATTCCCTTGCAGCACAACACGCAGGTCTTGCCGGCGAGGCTGGAGTGATGGTCATTCAGAAAGCCACGCAGTTTCTGGGTCGGCACCGTCAGAAGGATGGTTTCGGCCGTCGCCAGCGCGTCGGTATCGGCCGAGATCGACAGGTTTTCGGGCAGCAATATACCTGCCAGATGCCGGGCGTTTTCGCGGGTTTTGCGCATCTCGCTTGCCGCACGCGCATCGCGCGCCCACAGCGTAACATCGCGCCCGTCGCGGGCCAGCGAGGCCGCCAGTGCCGTGCCAAAGGCACCGGCGCCCGCCACGGTGATGCGGCTCATGCCTTGGCCCCCTTCTTGCCACCTCCCAGCATCGGCGCACTGGTCTGATCCAGTGGCCAGCGTGGGCGGGCGGCCAGTGTCATGTCGTCAATCTGGCCAGCACGGTATTTCTCGAGCCCCGCCAATGCGATCATGGCGGCGTTGTCGGTGCAGTATTGCAGGGGCGGGGCGGTAAAGCGCAGCCCCTCGGATTCGCACAGCTGTTCAAGTGCGGCGCGGATGCTGCGATTGGCGGCAACGCCGCCGGCAACGGCCAGCGTGCTCGGAATGGTGCCGGTGTGGTTGGGGAAATATCTCAACGCGCGGCGGGCCTTTTCGACCATCACATCACGCACCGCCGCCTGGAACGAGGCCGCAAGATCGGCCACATCCTGTTTCTGCAGCCCGCCCTGTTGTTCCATCAGCGCGTCGCGGGCCCGCAGCAACGCCGTTTTCAGCCCTGAAAATGACATGTCGCAGCCCTTGCGATCAAGCAGCGGGCGGGGAAAGGGGAAACGTTTTTCATCGCCTTGTTCAGCTGCGGCCTCGACCGCGGGTCCGCCGGGCTGGGGCAGGCCCAGCAGATGCGCCGTCTTGTCGAAGGCTTCGCCCGGGGCGTCGTCGATGGTGCCGCCAAGGCGGGTGAAATCGTCCTGCGCGCGCACGACCAGAAACTGGCAATGCCCGCCGGATGCCAGCAGCATCAGATAGGGATATTGCAGATCGTCCGACAGTCGCGGTGTCAGCGCGTGCCCCGCAAGATGGTTGACCCCGATCAGCGGCAGCCCGGCCCCTGCGGCCAGCCCCTTGGCGCACATCACGCCCGCCAGAACGCCACCAATCAGCCCCGGTCCGGCGGTGACGGCGATGGCGTCGATGTCGCGCAGCTTGAGGCGCGCGCGATGCAGGGCCTCCTCCACGCAGAGGTCGAGCTTTTCGGCATGTGCGCGCGCCGCGATTTCGGGCACCACGCCGCCGAAATCGGCGTGCAGTTCCGTCTGGCCATAGACGACCGACGACAGAACGACCGGCTGATCATCGCCGCTTTGCCGCAATATGGCGGCGGCGGTGTCGTCGCAGCTGCTCTCCAGCCCCAGGATGGTGAGGTTCCGTTTCATTGACGCATTTTCTTGCCACAGGTCATGGTGGCAGGTAACACCTGTGCCCATGGCAGGCAATCCCGGCACATATGTCCTGGTGACGCGCCCCCGCGCGCAGGGGCAGGCATTTGCCGCGCGCCTGAAGGCCAGATTTGGCGAGTCGATCAATATCACCCAGTCCCCGTTGCTTGAGATAAGATACCTGGATGCCGATCTTTCATTGCAGGGGGTGGGCTGGCTGCTGTTTACCTCGGCCAACGGCGTCAGGGGGTTTGCTGCGCTGTCCGAGCGGCGCGATATTCCCGCGCTTTGCGTGGGGGATCGCACGGCACAGATGGCCGCGACGCTGGGTATGACGGTCGAATCGGCGGCGGGCACGGTGGACGATCTGCTTGAACTGGCGCGTGCAAGGGCGGGCGTATCAAGGGGCGCGTTCCTGTATCTGCGGGGCAAGAAGGTGGCGCGCCCGCTGGTCAGGATGCTGCGGGATGCAGGGCTGAACGCGCGCGAGGCGGTTGTTTATGAACAGCTGCCCAGGCCGATGACCCCGCAGGCGCGCGATCTGTTTGACGGTGCGCGCAGGGTGGTCGTGCCCTTGTTTTCACCGCGCTCTGCCAATGTGTTCATGGAACAGGTGCAGGGGCTGGATACCAGCGCAACCACGGTCGTCTGTATCAGCGGCAATGTGGCAGATCAGCTTGAGCGCGCGCGCTTTGGTCAGGTTCGCATTGCCTCGGCCCCCAACGCGGCGGCTGTCGAGCGGGAAATCGCCGCAATCATTTGACGCAACCTTCTGTGACTTGTGGGGGGGCGACGGGTGACATATCTACAAGGTTGTGTCGGCCTCTTGCTTGCGAAAGGATTGTGAACAGTGGCAACCGGAAAAAACCCGTCGGACAAGGGCAGCAAGCCAGGCAAGGAAACCGGGGCCAAAACCTCGAAGGCAGAAATCATCGAGCCTGCAAAACCCGCCCCCAGGAAAAAACAGACCGATCCGGTGGTAATCGAAGGCGACGCGGTCGAGATTTCGGACAGCAAGACAGATGACAAGGGCAAGAAGGCCCCTGCCAGGGCCGCCAAGGAAACAACCGACAAGCCCAAGGCAGCAGATGACAAGACCCAGCCCAGGGAAAAGCCGACCACGGACAACACGGACAAGCCCAAGGATCACCCCGCGGATCGCGCCAGGGCCGAAAAGACAGCGCCCAAGGGGGCTGACAAGGCAAAAACAGGGTTCACCCCTTTTGTCGGCTTTGTCATCGGCGGTGTGGTTGCAGCCGGGCTTGGCTATGGGGTGCACGGGTATCTGACACCGCCCCCGCCGCCTGACAGGGGCCCCGAGATCGCCGCCCTGAGGGATGAAACCAATGCGCGGCTGGCGGCAGTTGAGAAACGGATCACGGCGCTTGAAAAGCGACCGGATGAAACCGTCATCACCCAGCTTCAGACCCAGATTGCCGAGTTGCGCAAGGCGATAGAGGCACAGGCAAGGGATTTCTCGGCACAGACCAAGGGGCTGCAATCGCGCCTTGGCGCGCTGGGGGACCAGCTGAAATCATTGCAGGACAGCGTGGTTTCCGGTGCAACACAGGCTGGTGGCGCCGGGGTCGAGCTGTTCGACCAGCTGCGCGCCGAGGTCGAGTCGTTGCGCAAGCAGCTGGCCGACGAGCAGGCAATGCGCGAGGCGCTGGCAAACCGGATCGATTCGGTCTCGAAGGCGGTCAACGAGCAGTTGGCCAGCGCGCAGGAAAAGGTTTCGCAATTCAGCAAGGCCGCACAGCAGGCGTTGCGCGATGCCGATCTGGCCAAGACAAAGGAACGTCTGCGGGCCGCTGTGGAAACCGGGCGCGCCTATGGTGAATTGTTGGGGAAAATCGCCAGGGATGCGGCAATCGACATTCCGCAGGCGTTAAGGGGCGGGGCCGATACCGGGGTGCCGACACTGGCGCAGCTGCAAGAGGAATTTCCGCCTGCCGCGCGTCGCGCGTTGAAGGCCTCGATCACCGCGCAGGCGCAGGGTGACAGCTGGACAAGATTCAAGGCCTGGATGCAGGCGCAGGTCGGTATGCGGTCCCTGAAGAAACGTGAGGGCAATGACCCGGACGCCATACTTTCGCGGGCCGAGGCGGCGCTGAGGGCGGGTGATCTGGAACGCGCTATCGATCTGGTAAAGACCCTGCCGGATGCGGGTGTTGCCGAAATGCAGGGCTGGCTGAGCAGCGCCGAGCGGCGCCTGGCTGTGCAAAAGGCCCTGAATGAATTCGAATCGGCCCTTGATGCCGGGAAAAAGAAAGCCACGAAATGATCTGGTCCCTTGTCAGGATTATCCTGTTTGTTGCATCGGTCGCAGCGATTGCGCTGGGCGCGTCATGGGTGATTGATGCCGGCGGCGAGGTGCGTGTCGCCATCGGCACCATCGAATTCACGCTGACCCCGCTGGCCGCGATCATCGCGATCCTTCTGATCCTGCTGGCCGGCTGGCTGATTTTCCGCCTTGTCGGGCTGCTCATGGCGGTTGTACGGTTTCTGAACGGCGACGAAACCGCGATCAGCCGCTATTTCGATCGCAACCGCGAACGCAAGGGATTCAACGCGCTGGCCGAGGGGCTGATGGCGCTGGCCTCGGGCGAAGGGCGTGTTGCCCTGGCCAAGGCCGCCAAGGCCGAGAAATTCCTGCGCCGTCCCGAACTGACCCTGCTGATCAGCGCCCAGGCGGCCGAGATGACGGGCGATACCAGACGCGCGCAGGAATATTACAAGAAACTTTTGACTGATGAGAAAACCCGCTTTGTCGGGATCAGCGGCATTCTGAAACAGAAACTGGCCGAGGGCGACACGGATACCGCGCTGAAACTGGCGCAAAAGGCATTTGCATTGCGGCCCCGACATGAAAAGACGCTGGACACCCTGTTTGCCCTGCAATCGCGCAAACATGACTGGAAAGGCGCCCGTCAGACCTTGCAAGCCAAGCTGCGCGCCAAGGTTCTGCCGCGCGACGTTCACACCCGGCGCGACGCGGTTCTGGCGTTGGCGGATGCCCGGGAAAAGATCGAGGCAGGCGATATCGAAGAAGGGCGCATTGCCGTGCTGCAGGCCAACCGCCTGTCACCCGACCTGATCCCCGCCGCAGCCCTTGCGGCCGAGATGCTGGCCCTGAACGGCGCCACCCGCAAGGCCGTGGCCGTGTTGAAAAAAGCCTGGAATGCGCAGCCCCATCCCGACCTGGCGGCCGCTTTTGCCGAACTTCAGCCAGACGAGAGCCCCGAAGAACGGCGCAAGCGCTTTCAGCCATTGCTGAAACTCAAGCCGGATCATCCGGAAAGCCGGATGCTTGAGGCCGAGCTTGCCATTGCCGCGGGCGATTTTGCCGCCGCGCGCAAGGCGATGGGGGATCTGGCGGAAACCGACCCGACCACGCGCGCCCTGACCATCATGGCGGCAATAGAACGTGGCGAGGGTTCGCCCGACGAGGTGGTGCGCGGCTGGCTGGCAAAGGCGCTGAATGCGTCGCGCGGGCCGCAATGGATCTGTACGAAATGCCACCATATCCATTCCAGCTGGGTGCCGATCTGCGAAAACTGCGAGGGCTTCGACACCCTTTCATGGGAGCTTCCCCCGCCTTCGGCCGAGGTCCCCGCCGGCACCACCAACATGCTGCCCCTGATCGTTGGCGCGCTGGAGGACGATCGCAAGCCAGAGGGGCCAGAGGCCCAACCCGCAGCAGAAGACATGCCCGAGGCCGAAATATCCGAGGTCGAAATCCATGCGGTGACCCCCTCCACCACGCCACCACCGGCCACCGACCTGCCCGCCGAGCCGGGCGAAGATCTGGACGGTATCCTTGGCGATCCGCATGTGATACCCGAAGAGCGGCGAAAAACCTGATTTTTGGGGCTACCCCTCGGGATTTTTCCTTGCTATCTAGCGCCGCGTGCCGGTGTAGCTCAGCTGGTAGAGCACGTCATTCGTAATGATGGGGTCGTAGGTTCGAGTCCTATCACCGGCACCAACCTCAGTTTTTCAAATGATAGGGTCTGGTATCAAATCTTTTCAAAACAATAGCTTACATGATATACGCTAGGGGACTTGTTTCTCTATAAGCGAAGTTTTATCCTCAGAATTACACCAAAATTACACCACCCAGCGGAAATCATGGCGTCGATTCAGAAGACTTCTTTGGTTGCCGCCCGTAATGCAAGAAGTTTCTGATCCTTTGAACATGTGATCGAGTGCCTTCTTCTTTCAGGCCTTTGGATGCGGCGATTCCGGGAGCCGCTGGCCAGTATGGTGATC
>JAUZRU010000093.1 GCA_030950185.1 Paracoccaceae bacterium
ATGCGTGGCGGCCGATGACGATGGGCTGGGTCCAGCCCGGCACCAGGCGCGGCACGTTGTTGCAGATGATCGGGGCGCGGAAGACCACACCGCCCAGAATGTTGCGGATGGTGCCGTTGGGCGACTTCCACATCTTTTTCAGGCCGAATTCCTCGACCCGGGCCTCGTCGGGGGTGATGGTCGCACATTTGACGCCGACACCGTATTTCTTGATCGCATTGGCCGCGTCCACGGTGATCTGGTCATTGGTGCGGTCGCGCTCCATGATGCCGAGATCGTAATATTTCAGATCGATGTCCAGATAGGGCAGGATCAGCTTTTTCTTGATGAAGTCCCAGATGATCCGGGTCATCTCGTCGCCGTCAAGCTCGACAACGGGGTTTTCGACTTTGATCTTGGTCATGGGGCATCCTCTTGGTGAACGGGTGAATCAGGCTGGGGGCTCTATAGCCCGAATGGCGGGGATTGGGAATACTGTATGCGAGTGTATACATAAAGAATTCGCAGTTTGCAGACCATGCAGCTGTGAAGAAATCATAATCCACATCATCGATAACACCACGCAACGCCAGGTTCGCGCCCGCCTGGGGGGCGGGGCCGGGCGCAAACCGGATCGCAAGCGATCCGAAAACCAACTATACGAAACGCCCCCAACCGCACCTTGTCACGGCTCTATCCCGTGAAATTGTCACAGCACATACACCAAGGGCGCCCGACGCGATGCGCCAGACGCCCCGAAATACGCCGCAAGACCGGCTTACTTGTTCTTTTCCAGCCAGGCCAGAACGGTTTCGGGCGAGGATTCGCCGTAAGGATCTTCGCCGTGGTTGTCTTCGCGGCCCGGCTCTTCGAACCATGCCTCGACAACACCATCATTGATGACGGCCGCATAGCGCCAGGAACGATAGCCAAAGCCGAGGTTCGACTTTTCGACCAGCATGCCCATCTGGCGGGTAAATTCGCCATTGCCGTCGGGGATGACCTTGACGTTTTCCAGCTTCTGACCGCGGGCCCAGGCATTCATGACAAAGCTGTCATTCACACTCATGCAATAGATCTCGTCGATGCCAAGCGCCTTGAACTTGTCGGCATTGTTTTCATAGCCCGGCAGCTGGTAGGTCGAGCAGGTGGGCGTGAACGCGCCCGGAAGGGAAAACAGCACGACGCGCTTGCCCTTGAAGTAATCGTCGCTGGTCACATCCTGCCAACGATAGGGGTTGTCGCCCCCGATTGATTCGTCGCGGACACGGGTCTTGAACACGATATTGGGAACACGAACGCCTACATGCATCTTGATCTTCCTTCCTTTGAACTGGGCGCCGGGGTGGCGCCGGATCGGGTGTCTTTTTATAATGATTCTAAACTTGCAGCAATGACCGATATCCGCGCCATGCACCCCGCACGGGCCGGAAGGGCGCATTTTGCAAGACAATCCCCCTGCCCGCGCCTATATATTGCCCGCGAATCGAGGTATCCCATGCGTGATCTGAACAATCCTGCCGAACGCCACCCGGAAAAGGCCCATCGGCCCGACAATGCGCAACCGCGCAAGCCCAGCTGGATACGGGTCAAGGCGCCCAACTCGCCCGCCTATCGGCAAACCCGCGACATCCTGCGCGAGGGCAAGCTGAACACCGTGTGCGAAGAGGCCGGCTGCCCCAATGTCGGCGAATGCTGGAGCCAGCGCCACGCCACCATGATGATCATGGGCGAGATCTGCACCCGCGGCTGCACCTTCTGCAATATCGCAACCGGCAGGCCCGACGCGCTTGACCCGTTCGAACCCGCCCGCGTGGCCGATGCGGTGGCAAAGCTGGGGCTGAAACATGTGGTCATCACATCGGTCGATCGCGACGATCTGGCCGATGGCGGGGCCGAGCATTTCGCCCAGACCATCCGCGCCATCCGCCGCAAGGCCCCCGACACGACGATCGAGATCCTGACACCGGATTTCCTGAAATGCCCGCCGGACGCGCTGGAAACGGTTGTGGCGGCGCGCCCCGATGTGTTCAACCACAACCTTGAAACCGTGCCGGGCCTCTATCCGTCGGTGCGCCCCGGCGCGCGCTATTTCCATTCGCTGCGCCTGCTGCAACGGGTCAAGGAGCTGGACCCGGCCATGTTCACCAAATCCGGCATCATGGTCGGCCTGGGCGAAGACCGCCAAGGGGTGCTTCAGGTGATGGACGACAT
>JAUZRU010000094.1 GCA_030950185.1 Paracoccaceae bacterium
AAGATATTCGAAGCCTGATCATCCCGTTTTCCGCGCTGATGGGGGCTGTCCGATCGGGCGAGGCGGAAAACGGCCCGCTGCTGATATCGGCGCTGTGGCTTGAACGCGAGCGCGACCGGCTGCGGCGCGAGAATTCGGAATAGGCGATATCAGTCGGCCGGTTTTTCCCGGCGCTTGCTGCGAGAGCGGACGATCTCGATCGGGCCGCCATTGATCAGGAAAGCCACATCCTTGAGGGCTACAATGGGTGCGATGCCGCCCGACACCACCAGATAACGGGGGCGCCATTGGGGGCCGAACTTTTTCTTGAAGGCGCGCAGCCCCTCAAAATTGTAGAATGCCCCGCTATGGCGGAACAGGAGCGCCCCGAAACGGTTCCAGAACCGCGAGCCGCGCCGGACCTCAAGCCCTGCCAGCGGGGCAACGCCAAGGCTGAATTCGCGCGCGCCCTTGGCGCGGTAATGTTCCAGCAGTTCGATGAACAGGAATTCCATCATGCCGTCGGCCTCTTCCGGCAGATAGCGCATCAGGTCGATGGCCGCGCGGTTGCCGCCCTCGACCTCCATCACGCTGGAAAATGCCAGCAGCTTGCCCTCGCGCCGCACGGTTGCGATCGGAAAATGTTGCAGATAATCGGGTTTGAACTGGCCGACGGAAAATCCCTTTTCCTTGCCCCGCTTGATGCCAAGCCAGGCATCGGAAATGACCTTCAAGTCCTCCAGAAAGGCCCCCGAGTGGGGCGGGCGGTGGACAGTGAATTCCAGCCCCTTGCGCAGCGCAGCGTTATGGGCGGAACGCATGCTGCGGAACTTCTTGCCCGACAGCGAAAAATGCGGAAGGTCGATCACCGCCTCTTCGCCGATCTTGTGAACGGTAAAGCCGATCTCTACCCACAATGCGAGATATCTTTCGGTCGCCTCATAGAATACGGGGCGGTAGCCGGCAGAATAGGCGGCATCGAAAAACGCCCAGGCCAGATCGCGGGCCGAATCCTCGGGGCCAACGGGGTCGCCATATGCGATCCATGACCTGCCCTTGGGCGCATACATGATAAAGGCATCCTCGGCATCGGTGAAAAACAGCGACTTGTCACCGCTCATGGCCAGCCAGGATTCGGGGTTGCCGTGGTTTTCCAGAATCTGACGCGCCTTTTCCAGCGCGCCGTGATCGGGCGTGCGGGTATGGGCGCGCGCCGGCTTTAGGGCAAAATAGATGATGGCAAGGGTGATCAGGAAGGATGCCAGCAACGCCGCGCGCAGGGCGCGAGGGGCGTTTTCATCGACAGCGATCCGAAACCAGAGGTCTGACGAATAGTCGGTCGCCTTGTGCGCCGCCATAAGAAAGGCGCCACTGCCCAGAACAATCGTGAATACCAGCGCAAACCAGCTTGGCGACAGCAGGTTATGCGTCAGCTTGGCAGAGCGATAGAATTCGGCCCGGAAAGGCCAGAGAACCGTGGCGCTTCCCAGCAGCAGCAGGGCGCTTTCATAATCAAGCCCGTTCAGGATCGAGGCCGCGGCCCCTGCGACCAGCGTGACCTCGATCAACCAGAATGCCCCGGAAATCCGGCGGATCAGCCCCTGCGAGACCAGTATCAGAACGACACCCAGCGCCGCCGACAGCAGCGCGCCGCTTTCCAGCAGGATCGCCAGCATCATGTCGTTCGGGTCGATCTGATGCGGCCGCACGCTGGGCATCAGCGACATGAGCAACAGATATATCCCCAGCCCAAGGCTGGCTGTGCCGGAAATCGTTGGTGCCACGGATGTGACCGTGCGCATCACGGGGCGCAGCTGTTCAGGCACCTCGCCCAGCAGGCGGGTTACCATGCCCCCGGCAAGGCGGGCCTCGTTCAGCGCGACAAAGACAACCGCCAGACCAAACGGCACGATGTAATAGATCAGGCGGAACAGCAGCAGCGCCGCCGCAACCTGATCAAGGGGCGCCGCATCCGACATGCTGGCGATGATGACGCTTTCGAATACCCCGACCCCGCCGGGCACATGGCTGAGGACACCGGTCATCATTGCCGCTGCAAAGATTGCCATGAACGGAACGAAACCGGGGGCACCATCAGGCAGCAGAACATACAGCACCATCGCCGCCGCTGCGGTGTCGATGGCCGACAGCAGCAACTGGCCATAAAGGATGCCGGTCGAGGGGGCGTTGATCTCGACCCCGCGGATGCGCAGGGATTTGCCGCTGACGGCCAGCCATGTTGCCAGCGCAACCGCCCCGATGGCCGTGCTGGCGGCAACCGCCCTGACGACGCCGGGGGACACCGGGATGATGTTGATCAGCGCATCCGGATACATGACCAGCGCCGCCGATCCGACCACGGTCACGCCAAAGCCGAAAGCCAGCGCGATATAGGTGGAAACGGCAGCGATCTCAAAGGCGTTCAGCCCGGCGGTGCTATAGATCCGATAGCGTACGGCCCCGCCCGAAATGATGCTGATGCCGATGGTGTTGCCAAAGGAATATCCCAGAAACCCACCCAGCGCGACAATGTGCAGGGAAACCCTTTTTCCAAGATAGCGCAGGCCGGTCCAGTCATATCCGATCAGTGAAAGATAGCCGACGATCGTGGCCCCGAATGCCGCCAGAAGATGCGACCAGGGGGTTGCCCGCACATTGTCGACGACATCGGCAACCTTGACGGTTCGCAGCATGTGGCTGAGGGCATAAACACCCAGCCCGAACAGCACCATCCCCACCAGCACCGGAACGGTGTTCTGGAGCCACCTGCCGCGCCCGGTTGCAGGTTTGGTCGTGTTGCTCATGCCGATACCTCGCACCTCTTTCGAGGCACGTCGCCTGTCCTGTTGTTGGGCCGTCGCATGGTCCGCGCGAATCCTTCCTGTTTATGCAGGGCTGTATGGCAAGCATTGCCGCGGCAGACCACAGAAAACTTGTCTTGCGCCTTGGTTGTCGCGTCAATCGGGGGGTGCAAAGCTTTCAGAGCGGGCCCTTTTCCAGCGGGCAAGATAGCCGAGGGTGTCTTCCTCTTCATTTACAAGAAATCCTTCAGGCAGATAGGGGAACAGCTCGTCCCCCGTCACCATGCCCGAATCGGATTGCCGCACCATGAAATGACGTGGCAGAAAATCGCACGGGCTGGACAGGCCTGCGGCGCCCGCCATCTCGGCCAGGGCCTTGAGCGTGCCGGCATGAAACCGCGCCACCCGCTCTGCCTTGTCCTCGACCACCAGTGCGCGCTGGCGCAAGGGGTCTTGCGTGGCCACCCCGACCGGGCAACGGTTGGTATGGCAGGATTGCGCCTGAATGCAGCCGATCGCGAACATGAAGCCGCGGGCCGAATTTGCCCAGTCCGCCCCCAGTGCCAAGGCATGCGCGATATCAAAGGCGGTGATCAGTTTGCCGGCGGCGCCGATGCGGATCTTGTCGCGCAGCCCCGCCCCGCGCAATGTGTTGTGCACGAAGGTCAGCCCCTCGTTCAGGGGCATGCCCATGTGGTTGGCAAATTCCAGTGGCGCCGCACCCGTGCCGCCCTCCTTGCCGTCAACGACAATGAAATCCGGTGCAATTCCGGTTTCCAGCATGGCGCGCACCATGCACATGAATTCGCGACGGTGTCCGACGCAAAGTTTGAACCCGACCGGTTTGCCAGCTGACAGCTCGCGCAGCCGGGCGATGAATTCCATCATCTCGATCGGGGTCGAAAAGGCGTTGTGACTGGGGGGCGACAGGCAGTCCACCCCCATGGGCACACCCCGCGCCTCGGCAATTTCGGGCGAGATCTTGGCGGCGGGCAGCATGCCGCCATGGCCGGGTTTTGCGCCCTGGCTGAGCTTGATCTCGATCATCTTGACCTGCGGATCGCTGGCCTGCTCGGCAAAGCGATCCGGATCGAAACGCCCCTCCGGGGTGCGACAGCCGAAATAGCCGGTGCCGATCTCGAAGATCAGATCGCCGCCGAATTTCCGGTGATATCGGCTGATCCCGCCCTCGCCGGTGTCATGGGCAAAACCGCCGATCCTCGCCCCCTTGTTCAGCGCCATGATCGCGTTTGCCGACAGCGCGCCAAAGCTCATCGCCGAGATGTTGTAAAGCGAAATCGCATAAGGATGCTTGCATTCAGGCCCGCCGACAGGCACGCGCAGGTTGTCGATGGTTACCTCTTTCGGGCAGACTGAATGCGTCAGCCAGGAATAGCCGGAATCATACACACGCATCCGTGTGCCAAAGGGGCGCTTGTCCTCGACACCCTTGGCCCGCTGATAGACGATCGAGCGCGCGTCCCGGCTGAACGGTTCCTCATCCTGATCACTTTCGATCAGATACTGGCGAATTTCCGGCCGGATGCCCTCGAAAATGAACCGCATATGGCCCAGAACCGGATAGTTCCGCAGGATCGCATGGGGCTTTTGCAGCAGGTCATACAGCCCCAGCAGCATGATCGGTGCAGACAGGGCGAATGGCAGCAGCATCCAGAGCGACCAGAAGCTGGCTATCAGGAAAAGCAGGGTCAGCGCAGTCACCCCGATGAACACGCCATAGCGGCGCAGAGATGGCTTGCGCATGTGTCTGTTTCTCCCTGGTCTCAGCCGGTGCTCCATGCACGCGGTTGTTTCATTCCGGCAATCTTGCAGGCCTGTTTGACATAACCATAGGGAAACAGTTCAAACATGGCGTTGCGCGCACCTTTCTTGTCGGTCCCCAGGCGATCGGCCAGAAATTTGAGGACAAAACGCGCATCTGCCGCCACGCCATGTTCCTCCTGCCAGTCACGCATGAAGCCGATCACGGCCCAGTGCAGGTCGGTCAGGGTTACCCCCTCACGTTCGGCCACGATTTCGGCAAATGCCGGGGTCCAAAGATCAGGATCGGTCAGATATCCGTATTCGTCAACAGTCAGGTGGTTGCCGTCGGGCAGATCGATCCGCGTAAGTACGTCTGGTCGTGTGCGCATTATCCCATACCTGTCGTATATTGAAATATGCGCATATGTTGCAACTCGGCAGGCCGGAATGAAAGGCGAAAATGCGTACCATCACGCTTTTTGGGTCAATTCCCGTGCCAGATCGCCAAATCCGGTATGCCGATGCTCGTATTCCAGCCGCAAGCGCCGTGCATGATCGCGCGCAAGGGTTTCAAGCGTCGCGTCAGAGGTCTGGGAAAGATAGACCAGTTTCCTGTAATTGCCGAAATAGGTGTCGCGCAGTTCGGGGTGGCGATCCAGCCCCAGAGGGCGCCAGACGAAGGCGTCGAATTGCCGGACCAGGAAATCGGTCAGGTAAAAGGCGGTCATTTCCGCGTCGCCGCGGCTGGCAAATATGTCATTTCCCTCAAAGAACGAATAGCAATGCGGCCCCTCAAGCATATCAACGCCCAGCGCCGCACATTTCGCCGCCAACAGCCCCCCCGTGCCGCAATCGGCATACAGAACGAAGATCTCGTCATACTGCGCGCGGTGCCTCAACACGGCCTCTTCAACCGCTTGTGGGATCTTTTCGGGATACAGATGCAGCTTGGCCGGCAGGCAGGCCAGATCCATGTGATCCCAGCCATTCAGCTGCTTCAGCGCAAGAACCTCATGCGCCAGCGCGCCGCAGGCCAGCAGCAGGATGCGCGCCCTGGTGCCGCCCAATGGCGCGAGGCCGCGTTCGGTCAGGGTGTTGTCATCGGGCCGCATCATGCATCGCTTCTTCTTTGCCAAAATACGCCGGGGTGCGGGGCAGCGCCCCGCGGCAAGGGCCGATCAGGCCTCGGCCGCCCGGTTGTGCTTGCGTGACATGAAACTTTTTGCGGTTTCCACGGCCACCGCCGCATCGCGACAATAGGCGTCGGCGCCGATGGCGCGGCCGAATTCCTCGTTCAGCGGCGCGCCGCCCACCAGGATGATATAGTCGTCACGGATGCCCTTTTCCTTCATCGTGTCGATCACGACCTTCATATAGGGCATGGTTGTGGTCAGCAGCGCCGACATGCCCAGGATGTCGGCCTTTTCCTCTTCCAGCGCGGCAATGTAATCCTCGACCGGGTTGTTGATGCCAAGGTCGCGGATCTCGAATCCGGCGCCTTCCATCATCATGGCCACAAGGTTCTTGCCAATGTCGTGGATATCGCCCTTGACCGTGCCGATCACCATCTTGCCCATCTTGGGCGCGCCGGTTTCCACCAGCAGGGGTTTCAGGATGAACATGCCCGCCTTCATCGCGTTGGCGGCCAGCAGGACCTCGGGCACGAACAGGATGCCGTCGCGAAAATCGTCGCCAACGACCTTCATGCCCGCGACCAGCGCCTCGGTCAGGATCTTGTAGGGCGTCCAGCCCCGTTCGAGCAGGATGTTGACGCCTTCCTCGATTTCCTCTTTCAGGCCATCGTAAAGGTCGTCATGCATCTGCAGGACCAGCTCGTCATCGTCGAGCTCGGCAAGGATGATGTCGTCTTCCTGTTCATCAGACATTGGGTGCGTCCTGTTCCCGTCGGAGTCTTGTCCGGGTGATCATATGGCAGCAAACTGGGGCTGTCACAGGTGAATATCTGCGATCACAGCGACATGTTGCCAACTCATTCCGACGCAGCGCCTCGCCGGCGGCCCCGGCGTTCACGCCGCTTGGTTGCGGGCGAGGCATTGGTGCCGTCGGAATCGGACGAAAACCCGCCCAGCTTCTCGACGATCTGTTCCAGCGTCGGGCGTGGGCCCCTGGGCGTGGTTTCCAGCGCCTCGCGCATGGCCGACAGATGTTCGGGCATGGTGCCGCAACAGCCGCCGATGATGGTGGCACCGATATCGCGGGCCAGCAGGGCGTAAGAGGCCATCAGTTCGGGCGTGCCGTCGTAATGGATATGGCCGTCGTGAAATTTCGGGATGCCTGCATTGGCCTTGGCAATCATCGGCAGGCGCGGGTTCTCGTCGGCAAAGCCCATCAGCGTGCGCAGCAGGTCCGAGGCGCCAACACCGCAATTTGCACCAAAGGCCAGTGGCGCGTGGTCGATCGACTGCACCATGTCCACCATGTCGCTGGAGGTCAGCCCCATCATTGTGCGGCCGGCGGTGTCAAAGCTCATCGTGCCGGCCCAGGGCATGCCGGCCAGCGCGATACCTTCGGCGGCGGCAAGATATTCCTCTTTTGCCGAAAGGGTTTCCACCCACAGGATATCGGCCCCGCCCTCCTTGAGGCCCTCGGCCTGTTCGTGGAACATCTCGACAGCGGCGGAATGCGAAAGCGTGCCGACGGGTTCCATGATCTCGCCCGTGGGGCCCATCGAGCCGGCCACGATCACGGGGCGGTGCATGCGGTCGGCGACCTCGCGGCCGATCTCTGCGGCCATGCGGTTCAGTTCGCGCACGCGCTTGTGGGCATCGTGCAGTTTCAGGCGCGAATAGTTGCCGCCAAACGAGTTGGTCAGAAACAGGTCGCTGCCCGCATCCAGCGCGCTTTGATACAGGCGCGCGATTCGGTCGGGGTGGCGTTCGTTCCACAGCTCGGGCGCTTCACCGGCTTCAAGCCCCATGTTGAACAGGTTGGTGCCGGTGGCGCCATCGGCCAGCAGCCATCCGCGCTCGGCCAGCAGGGCCGTCATCTTGTTGGTCATCTCGTCCTCGTCACGCAGCCGCTTCGGCCGCCAGTTTGCGTATCCGTTCCACCATTGCCCGCAGCCCGTTCGAGCGTTGCGCCGAAAGATGCTGGTCCAGCCCAAGGCGCGCCAGCTCGGCCAGGGCATCTACCTTCAGCACCTGTTCCAGTGTCAGGCCGTTGTATAGCGCCGCAAGCACCGCAATCAAGCCGCGCACGATCATCGCGTCGCTGTCGCCGCGAAAACGGAATACGCCGTCATGTATGTCGGGGACCATCCAGACCTGGCTGGCGCATCCATGCACCTTGGTCGCGGGCACCTTCAGGGCGTCGTCAAGCGGTTCCATCGCCTTGCCCAGTTCGATCACATGGCGGTACCGGTCTTCCCAGTCATCAAGAAATTCGAAATCCTCGGCGATTTCCTCGAATGCTGCGCTGGCCATTTCTTTCTCTTTCACTCAACTTTTCCGTTCACCTATGATGCTCAACTGCAAAGGTCCAGAAGGAAAAGCAGACATAAGCGCGCGGCAAGCCTTTTCAAAGGGCCGGTTTTCTGATTATCCAAGGGGGAAACTTATCCGGGGGGTGGGGTGTTGAGAAGCAGACTGATAGCCGCGATTGCCGTGTTGGGCCTGCTGGCGGGCTGCGGGGGCAAGCTGAACCCCAAGAACTGGTTCGGCCGCAGCAAGCAGGAGCAGATGCAGACCAAGCCGAAAGATCCGCACCAGCTGGTCGCACGGATTGTCAGCCTGCGGGTCGATCGCACCCCCGGCGGGGCGATCATCCGGGCTGTTGGCCTGCCCGAACGTCAGGGCTATTTCGAGGCAACCCTCAAGCCGCTGAATGACGAAAAGCCGGTCAAGGGCGTGTTGACCTATGAATTCCGCCTGCTGCCGCCCGAGGGGCCGACCGACATCGGCCCTTCGCATTCGCGCGAGGTTCTTGTCGGGCGGTTCGTTTCCAAACAGACATTGCAGGGCGTGCGGGTCATCAAGGTGGTCGGGCAGAACAACAGGCGCAGCGTCCGGCGCTAGCCGTTTTCGGCAAATGCCTGCAATGCGGCCCGGTCGATCAGCGTAACACAGCCACGATCCAGCCGGATGAAGCCCCGTTTTGCCAGCGCATCCAGACGGCGCGAGACAACCTCGCGCGCGCTGCCGATCTGGGTTGCAAGTTCCTGATGCGTTGCAAGCACCATGTTTCCGGCATCAGCGCGGGCCAGAAGGGCAGTTGCCAGGCGAACCTCGACCCGGACAAAGGCCACCTGTTCAAGCAGTTGCATCATTTCCTGAAGGCGTCGCGCAAAGGCGCCAAAGACGAAATCGCGAAACGGGCCGGACCGGGCCAGCAGGTGCTGGAACAGGTCGCGCGGGATCAGGGCCAGTTCGCAATCGGTTTCGCAATGGGCCTCGGCCGAGTAATCCTCGTGGCCGAGGATCCCCAGGGTCGATTGCACGCAGGTCTGGCCGGGGGTGATGTCATACAGCAGGATGTCGCGCCCGCCGGGGCCAATCAGATAGACCCCCACGCGCCCGGACAGCACGATGGCAAAGCCGCGTACCGCATCGCCGGGGCGAAACAGCACCGTATCGCGGGGCATATGGGCCGCCTTCACCGGGGCCAGCAGGGCGCGGCCGCTTTCGTCCAGCATGTCGGCCAGCGCCGAGCGGTCGATCCAGTCGGATGTCATCCGCGCGACTTGCCCGCAAGCCAGGGCAGCACGGCCGAGAAATCCATGCCCTTGCCGCCTTCGCTTTCGACGAACTGGCGGTAAAGCTCGGTCGCACGGCTGCCGATCGGGGTTTGCGCATCGGCCGCCTCGGCCGCCTGCTGGCTGAGCAGCAGATCCTTGAGCATCAGCTCGGCGGCAAAGCCGGGCTTGTAGTCGTTGTCGGCGGGGCTGCTTGCGCCGACGCCGGGGGCGGGGGTGTAGGCGTTCATCGTCCAGACGCTACGTTTAT
>JAUZRU010000095.1 GCA_030950185.1 Paracoccaceae bacterium
GATCGAACAGGGCCGTGGCGACCGTCCGTTTGCCGACTTGTTCGATTTCGCCCGCCGCGTGGACATGAAGCGCATCGGCAAGCGCCCGCTGGAAATGCTGGCGCGTGCGGGGGCCTTTGACGCGCTGGAACGCAACCGGCACAAGGTGTTCGAGTCAATCGACAAGCTGACCGCATGGTCGGCCGCCCTGCATGCAGAACGCGCCTCGGCGCAGGGCGGGCTGTTTGGCGACAGCGGCGAGGATCTGCCGCCGCCGCGCCTGCCCGCTGCCTCCGACTGGCTGCCCGTGGAACGTCTTGGCCAGGAGCATCAGGCGATCGGGTTCTACCTGTCGGGCCATCCGCTGGATGACTACCGCGGGCCGCTTGCGCGCAAGAATGTGCTGACGCTTGCCGAGCTGCGCCAAAAGGCCCAGGGCGCACGTGTGGCGGCCAAGATCGCCGGCACCATCGAGGGCAAGCAGGAACGCAAATCCGCCCGCGGCAACCGCTTTGCCTTTGTGCAGCTGTCGGATGCGACCGGGCGCTACGAGGTGACGGTATTTTCCGATACGCTGGAACAGTATCGCGCCCATCTAGAGGTGGGCAACAACGTAGTGATGGCGGTCGAGGCCGATATCGAGGGCGATCAGCTGAAACTGCTGGCGCGCTCGGTTCAGCCGGTCGATGTGGCGGTGGCCGACGCCGCGGCGATGGGGTTGGTGGTGATGATGAATGACGCTGCCGGCATCCCGGCGCTGGCCGAAACATTGGCAAAGGCGAGCGAGGGCGCATCGCGGCGCACGCGGGGGCCGGTGCGGCTGCGCCTTGTCGATCCCGCCCTGCCCGGAGAGGTCGAGATGGCCCTGGGCGATGAATTCGCCGTCAATCCACAGGTCAGGGGCGCCCTGCGCCACCTGCCGGGCGTGGTCGAGGTCGAGGATTTCTAGGGCCGGTGTGACCCGGTAAACGTCAACAGGCCCTAACGCCCGGGTAGCGTGAGAATCCACATTTGGGCTGGCGCTTTCCTCGGTGGATTGTTTCAAACGCGGGAGGGTCGTGTTGATCGCCTCAGCTGCCGTGCAGCGGCCAGCCCCGCCCAGCGCCCGGTGGCAAGGCAGGCGGTCAGCAGATAGCCGCCGGTCGGCGCCTCCCAATCCATCATTTCGCCTGCGCACCAGGTATCGGGGATCGCCTGCAACATCAGATCGGGTGTCAGCGCGTCCCTTGCCACGCCGCCGGCTGTCGAGATGGCCTCGTCCAGGGGGCGCAGCCCTGCGTGCCGTATGGGTAGCGCCTTGAGCAGATGTGCCAATGCGGTGTTGTCAGCGGGCAGGGGGCGGCCGAATTCGTTGAGCAGCGCCAGCCTGATGGCATCCAGCCGCAATGCCTTGCGCAGGTGATTGGCCAGGCTTGCCTTGCCGCGCGGGCGTGACAGGCGGCGGGCGACCTCTTCAGCCGGAATATCCGGCAGCAGGTCAAGTGTCAGCGTATCGCCCTGCCTGATCCGGGGCGTCAGGGCATATATCCCGCCGCCCTCGATCCCGCGGGCCGAGATCACCCATTCGCCGCGGTTGGTCTGGCCGCCGGCATGCAGCGCAACCGCCTTGACGGGCTGGCCGAAATGCCGGCGCATGTGGTCTGACCAATCCACCGCCAACCCTGCATTGGCCGGTTGAAATGGCGTGATGGCCACCCCGCGCGCGGCCAGAATATCGGCCCAAAGGCCATCGGAACCCAGCCGCGACCAGCTGGCGCCGCCCAAGGCCAGAACGGTCGCATCGGCGTGGATGTTCTGAAGGCCCTCGGGCGTGTCGAAAAGCAGCGCATCATCCTGCCAGCCCCGCCAATACCAGCGCCGATGCAGGGTCACGCCCTTGGCGCCAAGCCGGGCCAGCCAGGCCCGCAACAGGGGCGAGGCTTTCATGGCTTTGGGAAATACCCGTCTGGTCGAACCCGTGAACAGCTCCTGCCCAAGGTCGCGCGCCCATTCCTGCACGGCGCGATTGTCGAAATTCGCGAGAATCGGGCGCAGCCAGTCGGCGGCATCACCGTATTGCGAAAGGAAGTCGTCAAAGGGCTCATCCCGGGTCAGGTTCAGGCCCGATTTTCCGGCCATCAGCAGTTTGCGACCGGCCGAGGGTCTGGCCTCGGCGACCAATACCTTGATGCCGTGATCCACCAGCATTTCGGCCGCCATCAGCCCCGCAGGGCCTGCCCCGATCACCACTGCCTGCACCATGTTTGCGCCTTCCCTCGACATCAGGCCGGCAATGTAGGTCCGCGCCGGGATGACGGCAAGCGCCCTCTGCCAAGGGGCTTATTGCGACGTGCGGAAAACCTTTTCGGGCGGCCACTTGGCCTCGTATCCGAATTCGATCTCTTTTTCACTGCCTGCGGGCAGGTTGAAATTCCAGGCTACTACGCCGCGATTTCCATCGACAACCGTCTCGTCAGGGCGGGGGTTGGCCTGCATGGTGATGACCAGTTTTTCGTCACGGGACACCGGTATCGCATCAAGCACCCTTATGGGCATAGCGAAATCAAGGTGGCTCTTGATGCTGGTCAGGTGGCGGATGACCCGATTGTTCCGCGACGAGATGATGCCGACATCACCATCCATCCGTTCCGCCAGCCGGCGGGTGACCTCGATGCCGTCATAGGCGCCAAAGCTCAGCTCGAAATCGGCGCCGATGCCGACCTGGGGAATTTCGCCTTCTCCGATATAGATGCCGTCGCGGAAAATGTTGACGGATCCGGGCAGGATGGGGCCGCCCGTGCGGTTGGTCAGGCGCGCCGCGAGATAGGCCTTTTCATCCCTGGCAGGCACGATCTTGGCCGCAAGCGAAACATCCAGCGGCACCGTATCCAGCCACACCACCGCCCCGCTGTCGCCTGAAAGGACAAGACGGTCGGGGATGTCGAATTCAAGAACCTGCCCCCGCAGAACCGGCCTGGAAGATCCTGAAAAACCAGAGCGTGACTCGGCAATCTCGGGGGAAGGTTCGGCCATCGCAAGGCCCTGTGCCGGTGGCATCACCTTGGGCAGTGATGTGCGTGGCGGTGCCTTGTCGTCAAGCCAGGCCGTTCTGGGCCGAGGATCTGCAACCGAGGTCTTTCCGAACAGCAGCGAGGTCGAAAGGCTGGCTTTCACGCCCTCCCAGCGCTCGCCCGAGCTGTTTCTGATCGCGGCGCGGCGCACCAGTGTCGCGTTGCCGTTTGCGCCCCGTTGTTCAAGCCTCAGCTCGTAATCGGCCTGCCACCACGCATCGCCAGACAGATAGGTCAGGCGGGCGGGGCCGGAATAAGGTTGGTCGAGGTGGATCACAAAGCTCAACTCGTGTTTGTTCGTGTCCGCGGGTTTGAGGGATTCGTAATAGGCGAATGCCTCGTCCCGTGCCTTGCGCGCGCGCGCCAGCTCTTCGGCCATGTTGTCGATTGCCTGCTGTGTGTCTGCGATTTCCTTGCGTGCCGAGACAAGCACATCGGCCATTGCACCGCTGGTGGTCGAAATTTCCTGGGCCGTGGGCAGGCCGGCCTTTGCGGCCCCCTTGGTGGCAAGCGATTTCATCCACTCGACGCGCAGCTTGGCACCCTCCAGCCTTGCGGCCAGGGCGTCATGGCGCTTGTTGATTTCCTGCCACTTGCGGCGTGCTGCGAGCCATGTTTCACGCGCGGCCTGCCGTGCGGTGGTTTCAAAGGGGGCAACGGGGATGAGGGCGCCAATCGTGATCTGAAACCCGCTGATCCGAACCCTGGCAGAGCCAAAATCGACCTGAAGCGATCCGATATTGCCATCTAGCCGGAAATCACGAAACGCCAGTCGATGGGTGCCCGCAGGCAGGTTGATATCAAAGCCGCGCGTAATACGCACCCCGTCGGGGTGCAGTTCCACAGCCGATACCGATGTATTGTAAACCGCATTTTCTGCTGACAGGGGCTGTCCGAGGATCAATGACAACCCGAGCGCGACGAAAAACTTTCGCATGGCCAATCTCCAAAGCAACAATTGCCTGGAGATTGGCCCGCAGCGACACGAAATTCAAGGGCTTGTCGGCGTTCAGCCCTTTTTCAGAACCCGGCGGCCCAGCAACTCGGCAATCTGCACGGCGTTGAGTGCCGCGCCCTTGCGCAGGTTGTCCGAGACGCACCACAGGTTCAGCCCGTTGTCGATGGTCGGATCCTGGCGGATGCGGCTGATATAGGTGGCGTAATCGCCCACACATTCGACCGGTGTGGTGTAACCACCGTCTTCGCGTTTATCGACGACCAGAATGCCGGGGGCCTCGCGCAGGATGTCGCGGGCCTCGTCCTCGTCCAGAGGGTCGTGGAATTCGATGTTGATGGCCTCGGAATGGCCGACGAACACCGGAACCCGCACACAGGTTGCCGTCAGCTTGATCGCCGGGTCGACGATCTTTTTCGTCTCGGCGACCATCTTCCATTCTTCCCTGGTTTCGCCGCTGTCAAGGAACACGTCGATATGCGGGATCACGTTGAAGGCGATCTGCTTGGTGAATTTGCTGGGCTCGACTTCTTGTCCGGGGACATACATGCCCTTGGTCTGGTTCCACAGCTCGTCCATGCCTTCCTTGCCTGCGCCTGAAACCGACTGATAGGTACTGACGACAACCCTCTTGATGCGCGCGCGGTCATGCAGCGGTTTCAGTGCCACCACCATCTGTGCGGTCGAGCAGTTCGGGTTGGCGATGATGTTCTTCCTGTCATAGCCCATGACGGCGTCGGGGTTTACCTCGGGCACGATCAGCGGCACGTCGGCGTCATAGCGATAGAGGCTGCTATTATCGATCACCACGCAGCCGGTTGCCGCCGCCCTGGGCGCATAGGTTTTTGTTGCCTCGGAACCGACGGCAAACAGGGCCATGTCCCAGCCCGAAAAATCGAATGTATCCAGATCCTGTGTTTTGAGGGTGCGTTCGCCAAAGCTGACCTCGGTGCCCAGCGATTTTCGACTGGCCAGCGCGGCAATTTCGTCAACGGGAAACTGGCGTTCTGCCAGGATGTTCAGCATCTCGCGGCCCACATTCCCCGTGGCGCCGACGACAACGATTCGATACCCCATCTGATTTCTCCTCAACCTCAGGACGGGGCCTCATAGCGCAGTTTGCGTGTCGAGGAAAAGCCCAATCAGGCGCCCTGCGCCAAGGGATAGCGATTCAGCAGGGTTTGTTGCACGGCGCGCCAGACCGGACTGCCGCCACGCCGGCCCAGTTGATGCGGCATCTGGCGTGCCAGAATGGCCAGGCGCGTTTCGAACGGGACGTTTGGAAATTCGTCAACGACTATGCCGTCCAGTGGCGGAAGGGCCCTGCTCTGGAATTCCCAGCGCAGGCTTAGCAACGGGCCGTCTGCGTTGTCGCGGGAAACGCGCCCCTGCCAGTGATAGGTTTCCCCGGTCCAGATCAGAACATCGCCCGGTTTGGCCGGAAGAGCCAGTATACCGGGCAATGCGGCGCTGGCCGGGGCCGGGGTTGCGCGACCGTAGTTCCTGTCCTGGCCAGCGGGCACGACATAGATGCAGCCATTTGTCGGGGTCGCGCGGGTGACCGGCATCCACACGGTGACATTGCCGGGGGTGCCGTCGGAAAAGACCCCTTTGCCGGGGCGTCGGCGCTGGGCGGACAGGCCCGGGGTCTGTGCAGGATGACCGGCCCAGAAATTCGGTATCAGCGCGGCACCCTTTTCAAGAAACAGATCGAGCGCTGGTTTCATTTCGGCGATCAGCGACCAGACCTCGTCATACACCCCGATGAAAGCGGCAGGCAGGCCCGCGCCGTTGATCCGGTGCATGGCGCGCGCGATGGCAGCAAGCCGATCCGCCCTGACGGTTGCATCGAATTTCGTATAGCCGTCATTGATCAGCTTGAGGCGCGCGGCATCGATGCTTTCGGGGTTCCAGACGGCGGTTGCCCGCGCAGGGTTGTTGGAAATGGTCAGTTCGGGCGCAAGCCGACGCCAGAAGGCAGCGCTTTGGGCGGCTATCGCCAACCCTTGCGGCAGTTGACGGTTTCTTGGCAGCATGACGTCTCCGATCCTCGTTGACGACCTCGGATAAGCCCCCAAACCCTTGGGATCAGTCAACGACCATGTTGGTTAAACACGGGTGAAGATTAAGAATTTCCCTAGAAGAAAGTCAAACAAAAGCCATTATTCGGCCAAGGTTTTGGCAATCTTGTTCACATTCTTGCCGCGGTTTCGAAGGCGTTGGGAAACAATCACTTCTCGGGCGCGATTTTGTTTCAAACTGGGGGCAAATTTTCCCCGAATCGACCATTTCGAATCGATCAACTGGCGGGGGTGTGGGGTGAAAACAAGTCTGCGAAAAAGCATCGTTTTTCATCAATTCATGCCCGGCAGGCCCTATTGTTGACATATTCGTTAAGTAGTTTCTTAACCATACCGGAAGACCGGCGCAGTGGGCCTGCGTGAATCACGGGGTGATTTTGAGGGACAAATGCAGTCGGTACCGCAAGACTGAAACTTGGTTAACCGCAACTGCCGGAGTGTTTTTCGGCGCAAGTTTTAGGAGGCATGATCGATATGAAGATTCTCGCCGTTGACGACGACGAATTCATCCTGGAACTTCTACAGGCGGCGATGACCGCTGCTGGCTATCCCGATCTTGCGGTCGCCACCAGTGGCGCGGAAGCCCTGGATATCATTTCGAATGCAACCACTCCGTTTGACTGTTTCCTTTTCGATATCCAGATGCCGGAAATGGACGGTATCGAGCTGTGCGCGCGTGTCCGCAAGATGGAGCAATACCGCAAGGCGCCCATCCTGATGATCACGGCCATGTCCGAGCGCGAATATGTCGACAGGGCGTTTGCAGCCGGTGCGACCGACTATGTGACCAAGCCGTTTGACGTTCTCGAGCTGGGCACGCGCGTTGCCATGGCGCAGCGCCTGGTCGACGAGATAAAGAAGTCGCGCAGCAATGAGAAAACCCTCGATGTCCTGACCGAGAAACTGGTTGGCGGGAATCTGGTAAGTCTTTCAGAGTCTCTTGATGTTGATGATGTCGATGGATTCCTGAACTACACGGCGTTCAGGAACTACATCCTGCAACTTGGCCGAGGAAACTATTTCTCGTCCAGCATATTTGCGCTCAAGGTCGCAAACATTCAGGCGATTTATGACCGCTGCACGGGATCGGAATTCGAATTCGTCATCACCGACATAGCCGATGCGATATCCGAAAATCTCAGGGGAGAGACCTGTTTCTTTACCTATGCCGGAAATGGCGTTTTCCTTTGCGTGTACAGCCGGTTCAAGGATCTGATACAGGAAGATCTGGAATATCTGGTGCAGGACACGGCAACACAGATGGGGCTTGTGTTTCCAGACGGATCACCGCTGGAGATCGACCTGGTTCTTGGAGAAGCAAAGAGCCCCGGCGTCTTTGCCAAGCCCGGAAGTCTGGCCGTTCTGGATGATGCGATCGCAGATGTCGAACGGCGTGTCATGCAGCGCAGCAGCGGGGCCGACCGGACCCAGAATGAAGGGTTGTGGACGGCAAAACTGGGAAAAAGGCGTTTTGCCTTCTAGAAAGAAACAAGATTTACGTTACGGGTTATGGTGTTACGGGTTACGGTTCAACATGGAGAGAGGGTCCGTTCGCATGGGCGATCAACTGTTCAATACCAGACTGGAAGAAATCAGGCTCAAATTCGTGGCCTCCCTGCAAAGCAAGGTTGATGAGTTCGAGACCTTGATGGAAAGGATCGTCGCAGACGACGATTCGGCCCAGGCGTTGGAAGAATTGCGTAATGGTGTCCACAAGCTGCGGGGTGTTGCACCCACGCTGGGCCTTGAAAAACTGGGCGAACATGCCGCCTCTTCAGAAGACATCATAATTGCGATGACCCGTCAGGACATTGACGATCCAGAAGCCGCCGCTATCAAGTTTCTGGGATCTTTCAGGGCGCTTGTAGATGAAATGCGCGAGGCATCAGGCGACAGGTCCTAACCTGCCTGGACATCGGCCCCTCCATCGCTTCCCAGGGGCATGACGCGCCAGAGGTGCATCTGCCCAACAAAAAGGGGTGAAGGTTTCCCAACACCCCTTTCCGCCGTAGCAAGGTTGGATTTTCAGAAAAGCAGCTCTGCTTCTTTCCGCTTGAGAGAGCGGCGCGCTGCTGCATAGCCGATTTGTCCCCGGGTTTTTCTCAATTCGGGGAAAAGCTCGAATATCTCGGCGCGCTGTTCGTCGCCAATTCCCCTGAGAGAATAATCCCCGGGCTGGAAGCTTTCGCTCCAGGCGCCATCACCGAGGATGACTTCGTGATGGTCGAACATCATGTGGATATAGGACAGACCGACGCTATCTACCTGCTGGATACCACAGCCATTCACCAGATGTTTGGCCGCAACCAGAACCTCGGGCTCTTCAAAGAACAGGGATGTCTTGTCATTGGCGATCAGGATCCTGTGATTGGGCGAAACCATGAGGTCGCGCTCTGGCAATCCATTCCCAAGAGTGCCGCGCCGGATCAGTATCGGGCGCAGATGCGGGGCGGCCGCAAGCAACTGGCCGCTCAGCGGTTTGGTGCCGATCCAGCGAATTTCCTGCAAGCCGTTATCGCGCGTGACCACCCTGTCCCCGATTTTCAGAGTTTCGACCGGACGCTCGCCTGCGGCGGTGAGGATCATGGTGCCGGGAGTGAAACAGGGCACGATCTTTTCGATCTCTTCGAATTCCAGCGTGCCGCCGTCGTTGAAATGGACGATGCCATCTTCCATGTCGTCACTGGTGTAAACGATATGGTCAACATCAGACACAACAAGCGTGTCAAAGTCATCACCACCGGCACCACCATCTATGTGATCGCCACTGGACCCGTGAATGACATCGCGATCAGCACCGGCTGATACCATGTCGGCACCCTCGCCGGTGAAGATGGTATCATTACCGACCCCACCTTCGATACAGTCGTTGCCATCGCCACCCTCGAGGTGATCATCGCCCTGGTTGCCCAGGATGTGATCGTTCCCAGAGCCGCCCAAGATGGTATCGTCACCCTGGCCACCGCTGAGGTAGTCATGGCCTGCCATCCCGAAAATGGTATCCGCACCGGCGCCGCCATGGATCGTGTCTCCATTCGGGCCGACTCCGTGGGTCAAATTGCAGGCATCGGGTCCGTTTCCATCCCCGTCGCCAGATCCATTCCCCGAGCCACCCCCGGATCCGTTGCCAGACCCGCTGTCATTGCCCGATCCGTTGCCGTCATGGCCGGTGTGCCCTGACGGTCCCGAACCGTTATCAGCGTCATGTTGCCCCGAGCCACTATGGGCACTGCTGTGTCCTGCGTGATGATCGGCCGCGTTGGCCTGATCCTGCTGTCCTTGCGGATCATTGTGCGAATGGTCGCGAGCATGCGCCTTTTTCGGGCCGCTGCCGTCAGAGTGGTCGTGATCGGATGATCCCCCACCCGAACCATTGTTGTTCTGCGTGGGGGTGTCGTTGTCGTCACCATAGATGATGTCATCGCCGTGGCCACCATAGACGGTATCCGCGCCATCGCCTGCGAAAATCAGATCATCGCCGCCACCGCCGCTGATCGTGTCGTCTCCGTCGCAATCGCCGTGGTCCACTGGCACCATCTTGACGTTGTCTATCGACACGCCCCTGCGGTTTGCATCGCCAAGGCCCTTGAATTCGATGCGGTTTGATCCATCACCAGAGCCACCGGTCAGAACGACGTTGTATTGCTGCATCGCGCCGTTGACGGGGTCTATGATCTCTTGCCCCTTGATGTCGACGGGTTCACCGTTCCAGATGACCTCGAAGGTATTCGTATCGGTGATTCTGTCTCCGGCGGAAAAGGTCAGCAGGTATTTCTCGCCATCTGCCACGCCCTGGACATCCTGCCCCAGAACGATATTCCCCGGAGTTGCCTCGAGGTCAGCCCAGTAATGACCATCGGCAGGCTGAACACCGCCACGGGCATCGCCATGAATGTCGATCTGATGCGCAGGGTCCGCAGTTGTCCAGCCGGGAACGCTGCCATTGCCGACATAGCCATAGGTCGTCGGATCAAGCCCGGAGACATCTTCGAACGAGCCATTCTGGATGAGGTTCACAACCTCGGCCTGGCTGTTGGCGCCATCGCCGAACAGGATATCATCACCAGCGTTGCCGCGGATGTCATCGTTGCCGGCGCCGCCGTGGATCAGATCGTCACCAGCCCGGCCCGTGATTGTGTCGTTGCCGGCGCCGCCGAAAAGGGCATCATTGCCGGCTGTGCCGACGATGGTGTCGTTGGTGCCGGTGGCACAGGTTTCACCGCTGCCGGTTGTTCCGGTGCCAGCTTCACCGCCGGTTGACATATCGCCACCGGTTGACTCGTCTGTTGATGCGCCATTGTCACCGCCATTGTCACCGGGCGCATCCGCGGGCATGTCCTGCTGCGTATCATCCGCGTCGCCCGCTATATGTGCGGTGGCGGGGTGATCGGATTCGTCGTGATCCTTGTCATCGTCCTTGTCGTCATGACGGTGATCATCTTCAACCTTCAGTTCTTTGTCGAACTCGTGGTCGGAATCATGTTCTTTGGAAGGCGGCAGATCATAGGAATTCCCGGTGTTGTGATCATCATCGCCCTGAATGTTGGCTATGATAGCGGGATCTGCCGGGTCAAAACCCTTGCCCTTTCGAATGTCACTCATCTCAATACCCTCTTCGATTTCTGTGTTGTGTGATCACAAGATGTGCAGCTCGTATGGGCCGCCGGTGACCTGAGTGGATGACGCAGGAAGTGCCTTGACCGATACGAAGCCATTCGCATCGAGCCGGGGCCGGATTGATGATGTTGGAATACAAAGCCTGAGCGGCCCGTATGGGCACAACTCGCGGATTGGGTGGAGGCCGAAGCATCGGCGCCCCAACGTCAAGCGTTATCACGGCACTCACCATTCCTGCATCGATGTGATGCAGTCCCTGTGCGCGGCCGCCCCCATGACCTGTGTGGAAAAGCCCATCCCAGTTGGGCACCTTGCAACCGACAATAGATGCTTAATCGCAGCGATCCAAGAAAAATCTGACAAGAATGTGTCTGCTTCTTGTCGTTCTGACCCGCTCAACAGACTGAAATAGCAGGCATATTCCATACAAAAATTGGGGAGATTGTTTCCGGATACAAGATAGTCGTAGACCACCACGCGCAGTGATGGAGCCTTCACGGGCAGCATAATAATGCTATTTTACGTTGAGTTGCACTTTATCTGGCGGCAGCGCGGGCAATGCATCATTGTTTCGCGCGGGGCGCCAATAGCCCGTTTCCCGTTGTGCAGTTAAGCGCAGTCACGGCTGATAAAACGGGATGGGGCATTGTTGCGAAATTCCAACATATACTCGGGTTTGGAGGGCTGTTTTTCCCATTTTGAACCAGAAATCCCCGGTCTGGCCAGCAATCATGCCCGTTTTTGGCGATGATTCGTGCATCTCTGCCGAATGGTTGACGTGATTGATGCGCGTCAGAACTTGACCACCACATCCGGCAGGTTCAGCGCCTTGATCAGGTCGCGCACCTCTTGCCGGGCCGCGATATTGGACAGGTTCAACCCGCCAATGCCTGCATCGCGCATATCCAGCAGCGTCAACCCGTTGGGAAACATTTCGCGAAAGATCACGCGTTCGGAAAAACCGGGGGCGACGCGAAAGCCAATTCTCTTGGACAGCTCGTCCAGGGCCTTTCCGACCTTGCGTTTGTTGTGCATGTTCTGGGTGCCCAGCCGGTTGCGCAGGACGATCCAGTCGATTGGTTGCAACCCCGCCTGTGCCCGCAGCTGCCGGGCAGACCAGACCATCTCGGAATAGATCGAGGGGCCCACGACGCGACCTGTTTCAGGGTCGATCCGGGCCAGAAGGTCGAAATCGACAAAGCTGTCATTCAGAGGGGTTACCAGTGTGTCCGCCAGGGAATGTGCCACCTCGGAAAGCCGGGTATGCGAGCCCGGGCAGTCAACAACGATGAAATCGTTCTCGGCCTCAAGCCGGGCGACCGCCTCGGAAATGCGGCGATCGCTGATGTTCTCACCGGGTGCCAGCTTGGACTGGCTGACATTGGGCAGTCGGCCCAGATCGGGCATTGGCAGGTTGACGCCTGTGCGGCGGATGAATTCGGCCCTGTTTTCGATATATCGGGAAAAGCTGCGCTGCCGTGTGTCCAGATCCAGCGCGCCGACCTTGTAGCCCATGCGCACAAGCGCGGTTGCGACATGCATGCAGGTGGTGGATTTTCCCGATCCGCCCTTTTCGTTTCCCACAATGATGATGTGCGACACGTTTGCAGCCCCCCGAGACAGGAAACGCGCCCAAGGCGGGCGCGTTTCGAGCTATAGACAATATTCCGCCAAGGCGAAAGTTCGATCTGAGATCAGAAACCCAGA
This sequence comes from Paracoccaceae bacterium, assembly GCA_030950185.1. Taxonomy (GTDB): domain Bacteria; phylum Pseudomonadota; class Alphaproteobacteria; order Rhodobacterales; family Rhodobacteraceae; genus UBA5972. The sequence continues at coordinate 12,390 of JAUZRU010000095.1, forward strand.
CCTTCGTATTTCTTCTTGAACTTGGATACCCGGCCGCCGGCATCCATCAGCTTCTGGCTGCCGCCGGTCCAGGCGGGGTGCGCCGTGGGATCGATGTCCAGTGTCAGCGTGTCGCCCTCTTTCCCGTAGGTCGAGCGCGTCTGATAGGTGGTGCCATCGGTCATCTTGACCGTGATCATGTGGTAATCGGGATGAATGTCTTTTTTCATGGCTCCGCTCCTTACGCGTTCGCGCCGTCTTTGGGCTTGTAGTTGGTCTGTTCCGCGATACGGGCCGATTTGCCGCGACGCGTACGCAGATAGTACAGCTTGGCACGACGCACCTTGCCGCGGCGCACGACCGTGATGCTGTCGATATTTGTCGAATACAGCGGGAAGACACGTTCCACGCCTTCGCCAAAGGAAATCTTGCGTACGGTGAACGAGGCGCCGATGCCGTTGCCGCCCTTGCGGCTGATGCATACGCCTTCATAGTTCTGCACGCGCGAGCGCGACCCTTCGGTCACCTTGTAGCCCACGCGGATGGTGTCGCCTGCCTTGAAGTCGGGGATTTTCTTGCCCAGGGCGGCGATCTGTTCAGCTTCGAGCTGTTCGATCACGTTCATTTCAGTCGTCCTTGTGTTGCTCACCGTTTGCCGGCGAAGTTGCTTCGCGTCCCGAGAGCTCTTGGTCTCCAACCGGGTCCCTACTTTCGTAAGCCCGCCAGAGGTCAGGACGACGTTCCTTGGTCAGCCTTTCGGACTGGACTTGCCGCCACTGGGCGATCTTCGCATGATGCCCCGAGAGGAGAACCTCGGGTATTCTGCGACCTTTCCATTCCTGGGGCCGTGTAAACTGCGGATGCTCCAGAAGACCGTGCGAGAACGACTCCTCGACGGCCGACTCGGAATTTCCAAGCACGCGGGGTATAAGGCGGACGCTGGCATCAATCAAGGCCTGCGCCGCGATTTCACCCCCCGTCAGGACGAAATCGCCAATGCTGACCTCTTCCACGCCATATTCGTCCAGTACGCGCTGGTCCACACCCTCGAAACGCCCGCACAGCAGGGTGATGCCACGCGCCGCCGCGAATCGTTGCGCCATCGGCTGGTCAAAGGGTTTGCCGCGGGGCGAAAGATAGATCACCGGCCATTCACGCCGGTTGCGCGGGGTGCCGTCGGCGGCCTCGTCCAGCGCGGCGCCAACCACGTCGGCGCGCATCACCATGCCTGCCCCACCACCTGCCGGGGTGTCGTCCACATTCCTGTGCTTGCCGACACCAAAGCGGCGCAGGTCGATGGTTTCCAGCGCCCACAGCCCCTCGTTCAGGGCCTTGCCGGTCAGCGACAGCCCCAGCACGCCGGGAAAGGCCTCGGGGAACAGGGTGATGACGCGCGCCTTCCATGCGCCGGCCAGTTCGGGCCTGTCCTCGATCAGGGGGCGCGGCTTCAGTGTCGGGCGCACCGACAGCCGGCCATGCGATTTCGGCTTGTCAGTCATCCCCATCCCCTTCGCCGGGCAACAGCCCCCCGGGCGGGTCTGCAACCATGCGCCTCGACGCCAGATCGACCGTGGGCACCACCTCGCGCGTGAATGGCAGCAGGAAGGACCCCTTGCCGTGGGGCTGCGCCACCTCCAGCAGATCGCCGGCGCCGTGGTCATGCACCGCCGTGACCTTGCCCAGCAACGCGCCGCCGGTATCATGCACATCCATGCCGATCAGGTCGGCGTAATAATATTCATCGTCCGGCAACGAGGGCAGCACCGAGCGATCCGCGTAAAGCCGCACGCCCTTCAGCGCCTCGGCCTGCTCGCGCGTCTTGACGCCCCCCAGACGCACCGCAAACCCGCCCTTTACGGGCCGGATCAGGGTTATCGAAAAACTGCGCGCGCCGGCCTCGTCCGACAGCGGGCCGTAATCGGCAATGGCGGCGGGTTCTGCGCAAAAACTCTTGATGCGGGCCTCGCCTCGCACGCCAAACGCGCCGGTGATCACGCCAAGACAGATCTTTTCAGCCGCCATTTTTCCGTCTCCGCCCAAATCGCTTCTTCTTTGTCCAAATACGTCCGGGGGAGGCCCGTCAGGGCCGGGGGCAGCGCCCCCTTTTCCCGCTCAGCGTTCCAGCAACTGCGCCAGTTTCGGATCACGCCTCTCCCAGCCTTTTGTTTCCAGCTCGGGCGTCAGCATTTCCTCGACCGGCCAGCCAATGCAAAGATAGGCCACCAGCGCCCATTCGGCAGGCATGTCAAGGTCGTCGCGCAGCCGAACAGGATCAATGATCGAAACCCAGCCGACACCCAGCCCCTGCGCCCGCGCCGCCAGCCAGAAATTCATGATGGCGGCGACAACCGAATAGCGGCGCATCTCGGGCATGGTTTGCGCGCCCAGCCCCGCGCCCTTGGAGGTGGCCTCATCACAGAATATCGCCAGCTGCACCGGCGCATCCTGCATGCCCGACAGTTTCAGCCCCGCATACAGCCGGGCCTTGTCGCCGTCATAGCCTGCCAGCGCCCGTTCATTGGCCGCGCGAAAATTGGCCAGCGCCGCGGCCCGCGCCCTGTCGGACACGACATTGACCAGCCGCCAGGGCTCGGACAGCCCCACCGAGGGGGCCAGCGCAAAGGCGGCCAGGCAATGGTCAAGAGCCGCCCGGTCCACCGGGTCGGGTCTGAAATGGCGCACGTCGCGGCGCCATTTCATCAGTTTCGCCAAATCGTTCCGGAAGTCCTGCGAGAACTGGGTCATCCGGTCCTTTCCGGCCCGGACGGGGCCTTACTCGGCTGTTGCTTCCTCGGCCGGGGCTTCGGCTTCGGCGGCCTTGGCGGCCTTTTCCTCGGCGCGCTGCTTGGCCTTTTCACCCGGCTCGCCCTTTTTCAGGTTCTTGCGCTCTTTCTTTTCGACAATGCCGGCAGCTTCCAGAAAGCGCGATACGCGGTCGGTCGGCTTGGCGCCCTGGCCCAGCCAGTACTGGATGCGCTCGACATCCATCTTCACGCGCTCTTCGCTGTCCTTGGGCAGCAGCGGGTTGTAGGTGCCCAGCTTTTCGATAAAGCGGCCATCGCGGGGCATGCGGGAATCCGCGGCGACGATGCGATAGAAGGGGCGTTTCTTCGAGCCGCCACGGGCGAGTCTGATTTTCATAGCCATGATGGGTTTCTCCTGTTTTCAGCTATCCGAAGGGGGGCTTCCCCGTTCATTCCTTGTGTTTCATGTGATGCCTGATGACCTCATCGATGATGAAGCTCAGGAACTTGCGGGCAAATTCCGGGTCAAGATCGGCATCTTGCGCCAGTCTTTCCAGCCGGGCGATCTGTTCGGCCTCGCGCGCGGGGTCCGAAGGGGGCAGGTCATGTTCGGCCTTCAGCCGACCGACACCCTGCGTGTGCTTGAACCGTTCGGCCAGCGTATAGACAAGGATCGCGTCCAGCCGGTCGATGCTGTCGCGATGTTCCTTCAGCAACTCGGCCGCGCGGGCAATGGCGTCATCTGTCATGCATAGGCCTCCACATTGCCGTCATTGTCGCGCGCGCCCGGTGCCGGGTGACGATAGATCCGCATCCTGCCGAAACGCACATGTTCGTATTCGCGTTCAAACCGCGCGCCAAGGCGTTCGGCCAACCGGATCGAACGCTCATTGTCCGGCGCGATCAGGCTGATCGCCGTGTCCCAGCCGAGGATGTCATAGGCATAGTCGCGCGCGGCACTTGCCGCCTCATGGGCGACTCCGCGCCCTTCGGCCCCTTCCATCAGGGCCCAGCCGATCTCGGGTTCGGGCCAGCCCTCGGGGAACCACAGCCCCGCGCGGCCGCAATACCGGCCGCTGTCCCTTTCGTCGATGGCCCAGAAGCCATAGCCGCGGATCTGCCAGTGCCCCAGAAAGGTGGCGATCATGCGCCAGACCTCTTCGCGCGTCTTCGGCCCACCCACATGGACCGACCGCGCAGATGCAAAGAACGCGCTTTCCGCATCCAGATCGGATTCGGCAGGTGCGCGCAGCGTCAGGCGCGGGGTTTCAAGGGTGGGGATCAGGGTCATTTCTTTTTCCCGAAACCGGAAAGGCCGGGGGGCAGCTGCGCACCGCCACCGAGGCCGGGCAGACCCCCGGGCAGACCGGCGCCGCCCTGGCCCATCTGTTTCGCCGCCGCTTCCAGCGCCTTGGGATCCATGCCCGCGGCCATGTCGGCAGGCATGCCGCCGCCCTTGCCGAACATCCCGCCCAAGGCCTGTTTCAACATGCCGCGCTTGCCCATCTTCTTCATCATGTCGCCCATCTGGCGCTGCATCTTGAGCAGCTTGTTCAGCTCGGACACTTCAAGACCGGCGCCACGCGCCACGCGCTTCTTGCGGCTGGCCTGCATGATCTTGGGGTTGGCGCGTTCCTTTTTGGTCATCGAATTGATCAGCGCGATCTGACGCTTGAGGATGCGGTCGTCGATGCCCGCGGCCTCCATCTGTTTCGACATCTTGCCCATGCCGGGCATCATGCCCATCACGCCCTGCATGCCGCCCATCTTGAGCATCTGTTCCAGCTGCATCTTGAGGTCGTTCATGTTGAACTGACCCTTGCGCATGCGGCGCATCATGCGTTCGGCCTTTTCGGCCTCGATGGTTTCCTGCGCCTTTTCGACCAGGCTGACGATATCGCCCATGCCCAGGATGCGCCCGGCGATGCGGTCGGGGTGGAACTCCTCGAGCGCGTCCATCTTTTCGCCAAGACCGACAAACTTGATCGGCTTGCCGGTGACGGCCCGCATCGACAGCGCCGCCCCGCCCCGGCCATCGCCATCCATCCGGGTCAGCACGACGCCGGTGATGCCGATCTGGCCGTCGAATTCCTGCGCGACGTTCACCGCGTCCTGGCCGGTCAGGCCATCGACCACCAGCAGGGTTTCGCGCGGGGTGGCGATGTCGCGTACGGCCTGCACCTCGTCCATCAGCGCCTGATCGATATGCAGGCGTCCGGCGGTGTCGAGGATATAGACGTCATAGCCGCCCAGCGTGGCCTGCTGTTTGGCGCGTCGTGCGATATCGGCGGGTTTTTCGCCCTTGACGATGGGCAGGGTATCGACATTGATCTGCTTGCCCAGCACGGCCAGCTGTTCCATGGCTGCGGGGCGATAGACGTCGAGGCTGGCCATCAGCACGCGCTTGCCGTTCTTTTCGGTCAGCCGCTTGGCAAGCTTGGCCGTCGTTGTCGTCTTGCCCGAACCCTGAAGGCCGACCATCAGGATCGGCGCAGGCGGGTTGTCAACCTTGAGCTCGCCGGCATTTGCATCATCGCCGGCAAGAAATGCGACCAGCTCGTCATGAACGATCTTGACGACCTGCTGGCCCGGCGTGACCGATTTCGTCACCGCCTGGCCGGTGGCCTTTTCCTGCACGCGCTTGACGAAATCCCGCGCAACCGGCAGCGAAACATCGGCCTCCAGCAGGGCGACACGCACCTCGCGCAGGGCGGTTGCAACATCGGCCTCGGACAGCGCGCCCTGTTTTGTCAGCTTGTCGAAGACGCCGGAAAGGCGGTCTGAAAGACTTTCAAACATCAACCGGCCCTCCTTGGCCATTTCTGTTCATGCCCCTGTTCATGCCTTGGCATATGGGGGCGGTTTCGCCAAACGACAAACACACCCGCGGGCGAAACTCGCTGACGGGTGGCGATCCGGGCGTGGCGGCCTGCGGACCGGAAGCGCTGGCACTTCCGTGGATTTGTGCGCGGGCATAGTGGGGTGGGGGCGAGGAGTCAAGAAAAGAAAGGCGCAACGCCCGGTCGGGGCAAAACTTTTACCAGTTGATAAAAAAATTACACTGTGGCAGGATCGGGTCAAACAATCATCAGCAGGGAATGGAAACATGCCATCTGACCCTTTGACACCCGGCCTTGCCGCGGGCCGTTTGCCGGCCGACCAGATCGCGGCGAATTTTGCCGATCTGCATCCGCCGCTTGACGATCATCAGGCGCTGGTGGAATCGGACCGCTGTTATTTTTGCCATGACGCGCCCTGCATGCAGGCCTGCCCGACAACGATCGACATTCCGCTGTTCATCCGGCAGATTTCCACCGGCACGCCCGAGGCCGCAGCGCGCACGATATTTGCGCAAAACATCCTTGGCGGCATGTGCGCCCGTGTCTGCCCCACCGAAACCCTGTGCGAAGAGGTCTGCGTGCGCGAGGTGGCCGAGGGCAAGCCTGTTGAAATCGGCCGCCTGCAGCGCTTTGCCACCGATCGCCTGATGGCGCGCAATTCGCACCCATTTGAACGTGCGGCCCCGACCGGCAAGCATGTTGCCGTCGTGGGCGCCGGCCCGGCCGGTCTGGCCTGTGCGCATCGTCTGGCGATGAAGGGGCACGAGGTCACGATATATGACGCCCGCCCCAAGGCCGGCGGCCTGAACGAATTCGGCATCGCCGCCTACAAGGCGCCCGATGATTTCGCGCAGAAGGAACTTGACTGGGTGCTCGGCATTGGCGGCATCAAGGTGGTGCTGGGCAAGCGGCTGGGGGGTGATCTGTCGCTTGAGGATCTGCAACGCGATCACGACGCAGTGTTCCTTGGCATCGGCTTGGCGGGTGTCAATGCGCTGGCCATTGACGGCGCCGATCGCCCCGGCGTGCAGGATGCCGTTGACTGGATCGCCGAGCTTCGCCAGTCTGCTGACAAGACCGATATTCCCGTCGGGCGGCGGGTTGTCGTCATTGGTGGCGGCATGACGGCCATCGATGCGGCCGTGCAGACCAGGCTGCTGGGCGCGGATGAGGTCACGATGGTCTATCGCCGCGACAAGGCGGCGATGGCGGCCTCGGAATTCGAGCAGAACCTTGCCACGTCAAAGGGCGTGCGCATCATCTACAATGCCGCGCCAAGGGAAATCACCGATACCGGCGTCGTCTTTGTGCGCACCCGCAGCGAGGGCGGCAAGCTGGTCGAAACCGGCGAAACATTCGAGATTGCCGCAGATCAGGTGCTGCGCGCCATTGGTCAGACGCTTGCGGGTCAGCCCGAGGCGCTGGCGCTGGAGGGGCGCAAGATTGCCGTTGACGAGCACGGCCGCACATCGCTGGCCGGCGTCTGGGCCGGCGGTGACTGTGCCAGCGGTGGCGACGACCTGACGGTCACGGCCGTGGCCGAGGGTCGTGACGCGGCCGAAGACATTCACGCGGCGCTGGGCGCCTGAGGGAGGATCGAGACATGGCTGATCTGACAAGCACCTTCGTTGGGATCAAATCCCCCAACCCGTTCTGGCTGGCCAGCGCGCCGCCGACCGACAAGGAATACAACGTCCGCCGCGCCTATCAGGCCGGCTGGGGTGGTGTCGTGTGGAAAACCCTGGGCGAAGACGGCCCGCCGGTCGTCAATGTCAACGGCCCGCGCTATGGGGCCATCTACGGCCCCGACCGCCGGCTGCTGGGCCTCAACAATATCGAACTGATCACCGATCGGCCGCTGGATGTGAACCTGCGCGAAATCAAGGCGGTCAAGCGCGACTGGCCCGACCGCGCGCTGGTGGTCAGCCTGATGGTGCCCTGCGAGGAAGAGCCATGGAAACGCATCCTGCCCCTGGTCGAGGAAACCGGTGCCGATGGGGTCGAGCTGAATTTTGGCTGCCCCCACGGCATGGCCGAGCGCGGCATGGGCAGCGCCGTCGGCCAGGTGCCCGAATATATCGAGATGGTCACACGCTGGGTCAAGCAGAACACCCGCATGCCGGTGATCGTCAAGCTGACCCCGAACATCACCGATATCCGTCGCCCGGCCGAGGCGGCCAAACGCGGGGGCGCTGATGCTGTCAGCCTGATCAACACGATCAATTCGATCACCAGCGTCGATCTGGATAACTTCGCCCCCGAACCGACAATCGACGGCTGGGGTGCCCATGGCGGCTATTGCGGCCCCGCGGTGAAGCCGATCGCGCTGAACATGGTGGCGGAAATTGCCCGCCATCCCGAAACCGCCGACCTGCCCATCAGCGGCATTGGCGGCGTAAGCACATGGCGTGACGCGGCCGAATTCATGGCGTTGGGGGCCGGCAATGTGCAGGTCTGCACGGCCGCGATGACCTATGGTTTCAAGATCGTACAGGAAATGATCTCGGGCCTTTCGCAATATATGGATGAAAAGGGCATTTCCTCGGTTGACGAGATCGTCGGCCGCGCCGTTCCCAAGGTCAAGGACTGGAACGACCTGAACCTGAACTATGTCACCAAGGCGGTGATCGATCAGGACAGCTGCATCAAATGCGGCCGCTGCTATATCGCCTGCGAGGATACCAGTCACCAGGCCATCGCCATGTCGGATGACCGCGTATTCACCGTCAAGGACGAGGAATGCGTTGCCTGCAACCTGTGCGTCAATGTTTGCCCGGTCGAGGGGTGCATCACCATGCGTCAGCTGGAAATCGGCGAAACCGACCCCCGCACCGGCGAAGTTGTGCGCGAATATGCCAACTGGACGACGCATCCGAACAATCCTGCGGTCAAGGCGGCCGAATAGGCGGGCGCTTATCCCGCAGCCAGCCGGCCCTTCATGCCCATGAGGGGCCGGTGTCGTTTTGGCCAGATCTTTTCAGAAGGCGTGTATTCACGAGGCGCGCAGCACGCGGATCTCGGCATCGGTCTGCCGGGCCGGCCCCGGGGTCGTGGTTCCATAGGCCATCGCGAACAGCCTGTCCTGATCGGTAATCTCGATCATCGCATCCGGCAGCATCCGTATGATTTCCCTATCGCGAAGCGACCGGAAACCGCGGCTGACGGTTTCGGGCTGCAGGCCCAGATAGTCGGCCAGATCGACATGGCGGAAAGGCATGCGGAAGAAACGTGACTGTCCATTTACCCCGTCAAACTGGTGGAGGCTGCGAAACTCGGCAATGAACCAGGCGATCTTTTCCATGGCTTGCTTCTTGGCAAGTTCAGCGGAATGTTCGATCACGCGAAAACTTTGCGATTGCAGGCTTTTCCAGGCGATGGTTCTTGCGTCGGGGTTCGAGCTCATGATTTCGTCGAACGCGCCCGGAGAAAGGTAGCACACTTTCGTTTCGGTCAGCGCCGACAGGCCAGCGCGCACGTTTTCGGGTGCGCCGCGAAGATCGACAATATCGCCATCGACAAAGAATGCCGCAATGGTTCCCCGCCCGTCGGGGTGAATGCGCCGAACCCCGACGATCCCCTCGCATATCCCGATCACCGGCCAGTTATCCATCAGATTCATCCCGACCTGCCGCCCCCGTTTCAGGGTTGTGGGCCGGGAATGTGCAGACAGACGGTTGATCTCTTTGTCATTGAGGACCGAACAGAAAAAACCTGTTCGATTGTAAAGGGCACAGATCTTGCATTGCCTGGGTGCGGAAGGCATGGATCCTCGCAATCATGGGCTGGCCTAAAAGGGCGATCCGGTTATTAGCGCAGGCTGTCGGAATTCATCCTTGACCTAGATCAATATGGGCCATTTGCCCGAACGTCCACTGGCAGCAGCGCTAACGGCAGTCACGCGAAATCGAACATGGCGTTAAGGGGCAGATTGCGGGCCCGCTTGCCTGTCAGGTCGAACAAGGCGTTGGCCAGCGCCGGCATCGAGGGCGGCGTGCCCGGCTCGCCGATACCGCTGATCCGGGTCTTGTTTTCCAGAACCTCGACGTCGATCCTGGGGGCATTGTTCATCCGCAGTGCGTCATAGTCGGGAAAATTTTCCTGCTCGACCATCCCGTCCGAAAAGGTGATTTCACCCATCACCGCCGCCGACAGGCCGTAGATGATGCCCGACATGATCTGCGCCCTGATATTGCGCGGGTCAAGCGCCACCCCCACATCCGTTGCCGCCCAGGCGCGCGTGATGCGGATGCCGTCAGGGCCGTCGCGGACCTCGATGATTTCGGCCGTTGGCGCACCAAAGGAATAGGTAAACGCGACCCCTCGGCCGATGCCTTCCGGCGTCTTGCCCGTCCAGCCGGCCATGGTTGCGACCTTTTCAAGAACCAGACGTGACGGTTCATGCACACCCTTCATCAGGCGCAGTCGCATTTTGACCGGATCCAGCCCGCGCGCATGGGCCATTTCGTCCATGAAGCTTTCATGGAAAAAGCCGTTGTAGGAATTCCCGACCGAGCGCCAGAACCCTATGGGTATATCCAGATTGGCGAAATGTCCGTCCACGCGGTAGTCGGCAATTCCGTAGGGCTGATCAAAGGCCCCTTCGACCAGGCCGCGATCCGGGCCCGGCGGCGCAAAACCCGCAAGTCGCAGCGAAGATTGCCGCGTGACCGAGGGCGCCGCGATCTTTCCTTCCAGTGCGACCGGCCCATCCTTGCCCATCACGGCCCGAAAGCGCGCAATGGCGGCCGGGCGGTAATAGTCGTGGGTGATGTCCTCTTCCCGCCGCCAGGTTGTCTTGACCGGCGTTCCGGGCATGGCCTTGGCCATCAGGGCCGCATATCGCGTGAAATCATATTCGCTCCGCCGACCAAAGCCCCCGCCAAGAAAGGGGGTGATCAGCTCGACCGCCTTGGAAGGCAGGCCGACGGCCTCGGCCGCCTTGTCGCGGTTGATCACCGGCGACTGGTTACCGACCCAGACCCGCATGCTGTCGCGGGTATAGAGGGCGGTCGCATTCATCGGCTCCATGGTGGTGTGGGCAAGGAAGGGCGCGCGGTATTCGGCTTCGACAACATCATCGGGTGCTGGTGCTGAAAACGCGGCCTCGGTATCGCCATCGTTTCGCAGCGATGAGTTCGGCGCTTCTTCAAAGGCCTGTTCGATACGGGCCATGATTGCATCGGTTTCCGGCGGATAGGGGGCCGCACCCCATTCGACCTGGATCGCCTGCACAGCCTGAAAGGCCAGCCAGGTGTTGGTGGCGATGACGCCGACGCCGTTGCCGAGATCGACAATCTTTCTGACGCCGGGCATCTTTTCCGCTTCAGACGCATCAAAGGACAGCATTTCGCCGCCCAGACGGGGGTTGATGCGGATGGTGGCATACAGCATGCCATCCAGCCTTGTATCTATGCCATAGGCCGCGGTGCCGGTGACCTTGGCCACCTGATCCAGCCGGGGCACCGACTTGCCCAGATAGCGCCATTGTGATGCGGGCTTGAGCGGCGGGTTTGCGGGCGGCTCGATATCCACCGCAAGGGGGGCCAGCTCGACATAGCTGGCGCGTCTGCCGCCGGGTTCGTGCACCACGCCGTCGCGGGTGGAGAGGGTTCCGACCGGGACGTTCCATTTGCGCGCGGCGGCTGCCATCAGAACCTGTCGTGCCGCAGCCCCGACAAGGCGCATCTTGACAAAGGCATCGGGCATGGCGCTGGAACCCCCGGTTGCCTGAAGGGCCAGCAGCGTGGGCACCTTTTTCAGGATGCCTTCGAACATCTGCTGGATCGAGGACCTTTCCTCGTAATCCTTGACGGGCAGCCCCGCGGTCAGAAGCGTGCTGTTTGCATAGGCCGCAGCAGGCGGGCCGTGCATGATGCGGAAGCTGCCCCATGCAAGATCAAGCTCTTCGGCCACAAGGGCGGCAAGCGTGGTCTGGTTGCCTTGCCCCATCTCGGCGCGGGGCGTGATGATGGTGATGCCCTGGCCGTCAATCAGAAGATAGGGGTTGAGTGTGGTTTCGCCCTTGCCTGGGCGGAGCGGGTTTTCCGGCTCTTGCTCCAACTTGTAGGCCCCAAAGGCGATGCCCCCAAGGATAGCGGCCGATCCGATCAGAAAGCTGCGCCGCGCGATGGTTCTTGCACGTCCCATGTCTCAGCCCCCTCTCAGACGGCGTGCCGCATCGTGGATGGCGGCGCGAATACGGGGGTATGTACCGCAGCGGCACAAATTGCCCTGCATTGCCGCATCGATTTCCAGATTGGTCGGTGAGGGGTTTTCGGCCAGAAGTGCCGCGGCCTGCATGATCTGCCCCGACTGGCAATAACCGCATTGGGCAACCTGGTGATCGATCCAGGCCTGCTGGATGACGGCCAGGCGGTCGGGCGTTCCGATCCCCTCGATCGTGGTGACCGGGGCCTTGATTTCGCCAACGGGTGTGACGCAGGAACGCACGGCTTGTCCGCCGACATGCACGGTGCAGGCACCGCAGGCGGCCACGCCGCAGCCGAATTTCGTGCCGACAAGGCCCAGCTCGTCCCGCAACACCCACAAAAGCGGCATGTCGGGGGGAACGTCTATCCGGTGTTTCTTTCCGTTGATTGTCAGTTCCATGATCCTGCCTTTCGGGCTTTGCATTGCACAAAGGTTAGTGCAGGACGGGCGTTTCGCAAAGCCTGACCTGCGGTCATCCGCCCCGATGACGGGTTGAATCTGTGGCAAGGTTGTTCAAAGCGACCGGATCGCGGCATAACGCGCAATACAGCAGCCACACATATGCGGTTATCCTGCGCGTTCGGAGGAATGGTGTTCGTGGTCAGAATCTCGACATTTGCTTTTGCGCTACTGTTTGCGGTGCCCGCCTTTGCGCATGTATCGCAGGGGGCGATCGTGTTGTTGTTGCCGACCGATGTCTATGCCGGTTTTGGCGTGGCTGCGGTGGTCGTAACCGTGCTGTTGACCGTGCTGACCCCGCCCCGGTGGTATCGGGCGCTGTTTGACTTTCAGGTGCAACCGGATGCACCTGGCAGGTATTTGCCGGCGCAGATGGCTGCCAGCCTCGGCGCGTTTGCGTCCCTTGCCGGGCTTGTTGCGGTGGGAGCGCTGGGCAGCCGCGACCCGCTGGAGAACCTCTTGCCCCTGTTCGTGTTTTCGGGCTGGTGGTTATGTTTTCCCTTTCTCCAGCTTCTGTTTGGTGATGTCTGGCGCTGGATCAATCCCTGGGGTGGGGTCGTTTCGCTTGTACGGGGGGGCGCAGGCCTGTTTCGTCTGTCCGATCGCGTCGGTTTCTGGCCGGCCGTGGCGGGCTATCTGCTTGCGGCAGCCTATGCGCTGACCGATATCGCCCCGGACGATCCTTCACGTCTGGCGGCGGCGGTTGCTGGCTATTGGCTATTCACATTCGTCATGTGCATCCTGTTTGGCAGGCAGTGGCTGCATCGCGGCGAGGCATTCACCGTGCTTTTCGATCTTGTCGCGCGCCTGTCGCCGCTTGGATATCGCCCGTTGCGATTGCGATTTCCGGGGCAGGGAATCGTGTCGGTGCGGTCTGTCCCGCCCTCGCTGGCAATCTTTTCGGTCACGGTTCTGGCGCTCGGTTCTTTCGACGGGCTGAACGAAACCTTTTGGTGGATGGCGCGGCTGGGCATCAACCCGCTGGAATTTCCGGGGCGTTCGGCGGTGGTCTGGCAGAACCGGGCCGGGATGCTCGGGGCGGTCGTGTTGCTGAATCTGGTCTTTGCACTGGCCGTCTGGCTTGGCTGGGTGCTGACCGGCGGGCGCATGCCCTTCACAAGGCTGTGGGCAGCCCTTGCCCTGACCACCCTGCCGATCGCGCTTGGCTATCATCTGGCGCACTACCTGACTGCGGGAATGGTCAACCTGCAATATCTGGTCAAGGCGCTGAACGATCCGTTTCACAGCGGCGCGGCCCTTCTGGGCTGGGACAGGTTTTATGTCACGACCTCGTTTTTCAACCAGCATGACAGCGTTCAGCGCATCTGGTTGACCCAGGCGGGGGCGATAGTGGCCGCACATATGCTTGCGGTCATCCTGTCACATGCGATAGCCCTGCGCACATTCAACAGCCACACATTGGCTGTTTGGTCGCAATTGCCGGTGGCTGTCTTCATGGTAGCTTACACAATGTTCGGGCTGTGGCTGCTTGCTTCGCCCGTCGCCCTGTAAAGCGGAGAACAGCGATAAAACTGGACTTTTCGTTGGCGCACACACAATCTTGGGGTCAGCAGGCAATGAGAAGACTCGTTGAACGGGCCTGAATCCTCAACCGATAGGGAGATCACTGCCATGGTTTCGAAGAAATCCAATTCCAACCCGGCAAACCGCCGCAGCGTGCTCAAGGGCATGGCCGCCATCGGCGCCGCCAGCGCGCTACCCGGTTTTGTGCCCTTTGCCGAGGCCGGCACGAACGAGCCGATCAAGATCGGCTTTCAGGTGCACCGCACCGGCATCGGCGCCGCCTATGGCCGCTGGTATGACCGCACCACCAAAGCCGCCGTCAAGGTCATCAATGACGCCGGCGGCATCAATGGCCGGCCGGTCGAGATCATTGCCGAGGATGACGGCACCGATCCCAAGCGCGGCGCCGAGGTGGTCGAAAAATTCGCCACCCTCCACAAGGCCGATATCGCCTTTGGCACATTGTTCAGCCATGTGGTGATCGGGTCCGCCCCGCGTGCGGGCGAGCTGAAGATCCCGTATTTCGTCGTATCCGAGGGTCATCACGTCGCCAGCGGCATGTTGAACCGCTGGACATTGCAGCCCGGCATCACGGATGTGAAAAGCCAGGTGCAGGCGATGGCGCCGTTCGTGGCGGCCAATTTGGGCAAGAAGGTCACGATGATCTTTCCGGATTTTGCCTTTGGCCATGACCACCGCGACTATTTCAGCGCGGCAATCGAAAAACAGGGTGGCAATGTGATCGCCAAGATCGCCATTCCACCAACCGAGACCTCGTTCACCAAGTATTTCGCCAAGATCCCCCGCGATACCGAGGTGATCTATCACGTCATGGTCGGCCCGGCCGTTCTGACCTTTGTCAAGGAAATGGGCGAATTCTTTGGTCCCTCGCGACCCGAGATCTTTGGCTTTATCGACAGCCTCGAAGCGGTTGACCTCAAGACGCCGGGGCTGGAGTTTCTGGAAGGCACCTATTTCTGGGAAGGCTACAACCGTTATGCCCAGCCCGACCAGTCGGACGTCGACAGGTTCTATCGCGCAGCCGTGGGCATCGACAACAACGGCGCATCGGTCAGCGACCCCAAGGATGTTTCGACCGCGGCCCATATGTGGGGCTGCTGGGAAACCCTTTATGTCATCAAGGCCGGGATGGAGGCCGCGGGCTATCGGGGGCCCAAGGACCGCGCCGCGCTGGTCGAGGCGGTCGAGGCCATGACCACCATGGCCGAAGGGCGTGAACATCCACAAGGCGACAAGCTGTTCAATGGCAAGACGCATCAGGTCTTTGGCCATCAGAACATCTCGCGTTTCGAGGGGGGCAAGCTGGTGCGGGTGCACCGGACCTCGATCGAGGATACGCTTTACCCCGACGAGGTGGATTACACCAAGATGTCGTTCTGAACCGGGCCGGGTCATCCTGTAACCAGGGTGGCCCGCCTGACGTTAACCGATCATACCTGACGACGGGCGGCTTTCCCGAATGGAATTCGGACCTCATCTGATACTTGCGATCCTCGAAGGTCTGGTCCAGGCCTCGGTGCTGACATTGACGGCGCTGGGTCTGTCGCTGGTGTTCGGGGTGATGCGGGTGGTGAATGTCGCGCATGGCGAATTTTTCATGCTGGGGGCGGTGTTTGCCTATGGTGTCGCCAGCAGCATCGGCGGTGCGCCTGTTGTCGGTTTCGTGGCCGCGCTGATCATTGCGCCGCTGCTGGTCGGGGTGTTGGCGGTTGCTGCCGACTGGCTGATCCTGCGGCGGCTGGATCACGACCCCGAGCGTACCATCGTTGCCACCATCGGCATGCTGTATGTCATCCAGCAGGTGACGCTGATGACCTATGGCCCCGATGCCCACCCGGTCGCGCCGCCCTTCAACCAGCGCATTGCGATCCCGTGGTTCGAATTTACGGGCAAGGGGCTGGAATTCTATTTCCCCTGGGGGCTGTCCACCACGTCCTACAAGCTGTTTGTCGTGGCGGCGGCCATTGTGGCGGGCCTTGGGGTATGGCTGCTGATGGCGCGCTCGCGGCTGGGGTTGATCCTGCGGGCGACCCAGCTTGACCGTGAAACGGCACTGGCCTTTGGAATTCCGGTGGCGCGGGTCTATGCGCTGACCTTCGGTTTCGGCGCGGCGCTGGCGGCGCTGGGCGCGGTGCTGGTGGTGCCGATCCAGCAGGCGCATTACCTGATGGGGGGCGATCCCCTGTTGCTGAGCTTTATCGTCGTCATCATCGGCGGGCTGGGCAGCTTGCGCGGCACGGTTCTGGCCGCCGTCCTGATCGGGATGAGCAACGGCATCATCTCGGTCTTTTTCTCGCCCACGCTGGCCAAGATCCTGGCGACATTGCTGGTGGCGATGGTGCTGGTCTATCGCCCGCAGGGCCTGTTCGGGAAAAAGCCCGCATGAGCCGCGCCCTGACATTTCATATCGGCGCGATCATCGTGCTTGCGGCGCTGCAATTCATTCTGCCCGTCTATCATTCGGGCAATCTGGCCCGCATCATGGTGCTGGCGGTCTATGCGATGGGCTATAACGTGATGTTCGGCTATGCCGGGCTGCTGAGCCTGGGCCACGCCATGTTCTTTGCCGTGGGCATGTATGGCGCTGGGCTGTCGGTCAGGCTGTTTGACATGGCTGCGGCACCGGCCTTTGGCACCGGGATCATCGCATCTATCCTGTTTTCGCTTGGTGTCGGGCTGCTGGCGCTGCGCACCATCGGGGTGGCCTTCATGATCGTGACGCTGATGTTCAGCCAGGCGATCTATCTCTTGATCCTGTATTTCAACCCGCTGACCCGGGGGGATGAGGGTTTCGTGATTCCGCGGGCTGTGCGTCAGGTTGCGGGGTTTGACCTGTCTGACCCGACCACGCGCTATTTTGCGGCGCTGCTGCTGTTTGCGATTTGCCTGCTGGGGATGGTCTGGCTGGTGCGTTCGCGCACGGGCCGGGTATTGATCGCCATTCGCGAAAACGAGGAACGCGCCCGGATGCTGGGCTATGACACCTGGGCGCACAAGCTGTTCGCGGTCGTGCTGTCGGGCACCATGTCGGGCGCGGCAGGGGCGGCCTATGGGCTGTTGTTCGGATCTATCGGCGCCAGTTTCGCCGAGGTACCGTTTTCCATCCTGCCGCTGCTGTATGTGCTGCTTGGCGGGCCGGGCACGGTGATCGGGCCGTTTGTGGGCACGGTGTTCATGTTCTATCTGCGGGATATCTCGTCCTCGTTTACCGATGCGCACATGCTGGTTGCCGGTGTTGCTCTGGTGCTGCTGACGATGTATGCGCGACGCGGCATCATGGGGGTTGTCAGGGAAAGGTGGGCAAAATGGCTGCCGTGACGACCTTGCTTTCCACCCGTGGCCTCAGCCGCCATTTCGGCGGGTTGCGCGCGGTCGAAAACGTCGATTTCGACCTGCCCGAGGGCGAGATCCGCGCCCTGATCGGCCCCAATGGCGCGGGCAAGACGACGTTCGTTTCCATGCTGTGCGGGCGCATTCCCCCGTCAAGCGGGCAGATCATCTTTGGCGGTCGGGATGTGACCGCGCTGCCTGCTCACAAGCGGGTCCAGATGGGGATTGCCTATACCTTTCAGATCACCTCGGTCTTTTCGGCGCTGAGTGTGCGCGAAAATGTCGAACTGGCCGTGCAGCGCATCTACCGCGCATCGCCTGCCGCCCTGCGAGACGAAAGCGATGCGTTGCTTGGGCGCGTCGGGCTTGAAGGGCGCAGCGATCAGATTGCCGGAGATCTGGCTTATGGCCACCAGCGCCTGCTGGAAATCGCCATGGGGCTGGGCCAGAACCCGCGGCTGTTGATCCTGGACGAGCCCACGCAGGGGTTGTCCGATGGCGAGGTTCAATCCTTTATCCGCCTGATCCACGAGGTCGCCCGCGAAACCACCGTGCTGCTGATCGAACACAATATCGACGTGGTCATGGCGCTGGCGCAAAAGATCACGGTGATGAATTTCGGTGCCATCATTGCCGAGGGAACGCCCGAGGAAATTCGTGCAAACGAGGCGGTACAGGCCGCCTATCTGGGGGGCTGATGCTGAGGGTTAGGGGCATAAGCGCGGGCTATGGCAAGGTGCAGGTTCTGCGTGACCTGTCGCTGGGTGTCGATGCGGGCGAAATCCTGTGCCTGCTGGGGCGCAACGGGGCCGGCAAGACGACGCTGTTGAAAACCATCATGGGGCTGGTCCCCGCGCGCGGTGGTGAAATCCTGCTTGACGGCGTTCGGCTGAGCGATCTGCCTGCCCACAAGGTGCCGCGCCAGGGGGTCGGCTATATCCCGCAGGGGCGCCGTCTGTTTGCCGAGCTGACGGTTGCCGAGAACCTGCAGATCGGGCTGATGACCCGCGGGCAGGGGGCGGGGATTCTGGAACATGTCCTGACCATGTTCCCCCGTCTGCGCGAGCGCATGGACCAGCGCGCCGAGACGCTCTCGGGCGGCGAGCAGCAGATGCTGGCAACCGCACGCGCGCTGTGCACGGGTCCGAAACTGCTGCTGCTGGACGAGCCGACCGAAGGGTTGCAACCCTCGATGATCGCGATGATCCGGGCGGCGGTGGTCGAGTTGCGCAGGCAAGGCGTGGCGATCATCCTGGTTGAACAGCGGGTCGAAGCGGTGCTTGAGGTCGCCGACCGGGTGATCTTCATCGAAAACGGGCGCAACGCGCTGGAGGCGACGCCTGACGATCTGCGCGCGGATGAAAGCCTTGTGCATCGGTATGTAGGGGTTTGAGGGCACGGGTGGCCTTTGCTGGCGGTCGCTTGCCCGGGCCGCAAGCGCCCCGGGCAAGGTGAATGCAATCATGTACGAAACACCCTATTGCCGCCGCATTTCCTCCAGCACCTTGCGCGCCACATCCTCGCGCACGACGCCGCGGGCAATGATCCTTTGCGCCACGGCGTCGATTTCGTCCCCCCTGGCGCCGACGGCGATCGCCACGTTGCGGGCGTGCAGGCCCATATGGCCGCGCTGGATGCCTTCGGTTGCCAGCGCCCGGAGGGCCGAGAAATTCTGTACCAGCCCCACCGCCGCCGTCACCCGCGCCAGACGGCCGGCGGTGTCGGCATTCATGATCTTCAATGCCATCTGCGCGGTCGGATGCGCCCGCGTTGCGCCGCCGACAATGCCCATTGCAAGGGGCAGTTCGATGACGCCGGACAGATCGCCCGCATCGGTTTTTTCCCAGCGCGACAGGGGGCCATAGCCCCCTTGGGCGGCGAATGCGTGAGCGCCTGCCTCGAGCGCGCGGGTGTCGTTTCCGGTTGCCAGCGCCACCGCCGACACGCCGTTCATGATGCCCTTGTTATGGGTTGCGGCGCGGTAGGGATCAGCCGCGGCAAAGCGGTATGCGGCGATGATGCCGTCCACGGTGTCGGCCCCGATCACGCTGGCCGGCCAGACGGCGCGCGCCCGCACAAGACGCCTGTCGGCAAGGTTCGACAGGATCCGCAGCCCCACGCGCCCGCCGGTCCATTTCTCGACATGCGGCGCCAGTTTTTCGGCCATGGTGTTGACAGCGTTTGCCCCCATCGCGTCGCGCACGTCAACGATCAGGTGCAGCACCACCATGTCGGCGACAAGCCGCACCTCGATATCGACAAACCCGCCGCCCAGTTCCACCAGCATCGGGTCGCATTCGTTGCACAGGCGTTTGATTTCGTCGTGTTTCTCATACAGACGCGCCCGCGCCCCGGCAGGGGCGGCGGTATCCGTCACCTGCACCTGCGCGATCATCCGCGGGGCGTCGGCCGAGGTCACCACACCCCCCGCATCGCGACAGGCCCGCGCGCCGTTGCACACGGCGGCAATCACGCTGCTTTCTTCGGTCGCCATGGGCACCAGAACGTCAATTCCGTCGACGATCAGATTGGTGGCAATGCCCAGCGGCACCGACATCACCCCGATCACGTTTTCCGACAGGTTGTCGGCCAGGTTGCCCTCGGCATCGGATGCTGCTCTGAAACGGGAAAGATCCTGGTCGCTCAGCCCTGTTTCGCGGGCGATACGCTCAAGACGTGCGTTTCGGTCGAGGTTGTGAAAACCGGGAATTCTGGAATTCGGCATCGGTTGATCCTTGTCCGGGTTGTATGGGTATGGAAATACACCATCACCGCCCGGGTCAAGCCGCGCGCGAAAACATGGCTGGTGTAACGTCACGAAATATGGTTTGGGTATCGGCAAAATCGGGATTGGAACAGTGACAGAAAAAACCGCATTTCTGACAGGCATCACGGGGCAGGACGGCAGCTATCTGGCCGAATTGCTGCTGGACAAGGGATACGAGGTCCACGCGATTCAGCGCCGGGCCAGCGTGTTCACCACGCCACGCATCGACCACCTGCTGGAACATCCGCGCCTGCATACCTATCATGGCGATCTTGCCGACAGCTCGAACCTGCATCGGCTGATTTCCGAGATCAACCCGACCGAGATCTATAACCTTGGCGCACAAAGCCATGTCGGCGTCAGTTTCGAGGTGCCCGAATACACGGCCGAGGTCACCGGCATCGGCACCGTGCGCCTGCTGGACGCGATCCGCGACAGCAAGGTCCAGTGCCGCTTTTACCAGGCCTCCACGTCCGAGCTGTTCGGCGGCATCCCCGGCACCGAACCCCAATCGGAAACAACCCCGTTCTATCCGAAATCGCCCTATGGCGCGGCCAAGCTCTATGCCTATTGGGTGACGGTCAACTACCGCGAGGCCTATGGCATGTATGCCTGCAACGGCATCCTGTTCAATCACGAAAGCCCCCGGCGCGGCGAGACCTTTGTCACGAAAAAGATCACCCAGGCGGTCGCTCGCATCCACCAGGGCCGGCAAGAGGTGCTGCGTCTTGGCAATATCGACGCCAAGCGCGACTGGGGCCATGCGCGCGACTATGTGCAGGCGATGTGGATGATGCTGCAGCAGGACGAGCCCCGCGATTATGTGATCGCCACCGGCGAGACCCATACCGTGCGCGAATTCGTCGAGCTGGCCTTTGCATGATGGTCAGCTTGGGGGCCAGTTTTGTGATTTTCCATCTTTCCTGGCCCGCTGGCGTTTGAGCGGGCAAACGGGTTTCGGGGTCTTGTTTATGCGATTGCCGGGGTTTGTTGGTTGAGTTCGATCCTGTTTGCGGCCTTGAGCAGGTTCTGCGCGATGGCGGCCATGACCATCTGGGCGTGCGCCTTGGCGCGCCCGAAATAGCGGGCGCGGTGCAGGCCGAAGAGGCGTTTCATCGTGCCGAAGCATTGTTCGACCCGGAAGCGGCGTTTCGAGATCAGCCGGTTGAAGCGTTTTCGGGTTGGCGCAGTGAACGGTTCCGGACCGCCTTGTGAAGGTTGC
>JAUZRU010000096.1 GCA_030950185.1 Paracoccaceae bacterium
GCAGGAATGAGTTTCGATTTCCGTATCGAGGACAGCCCCGTTCTGGACGGCGTCAAGATCATCACGCCCGACGTGTTCGAAGAAAGCCGCGGCACGATCTGGACATCGTTTCTTGACGATCAGATCGGCGCGTTGCTGCCAAAGGGCTTGCGTTTCAAGCATGACAAGTTTTCGCTGTCCCATAACAACGTGCTGCGCGGGCTGCATGGGGATCACAAGTCATGGAAGCTGGTCACATGCGTCTATGGCGAGGTGCATCAGGTGGTGGCCGACATGCGCGAGGGCTCGCCCACCTATCTGAAATTCCAGCGCATCGTCATCAATCGGCAGAACCAGAAACTGGTGCTGATTCCGCCGGGCATGGGCAACGCCTATTATGTAAGCTCGCCCGAGGCGGTCTATCACTACAAGCTGGCCTATGAGGGCGATTATATCGACGCCGACCAGCAATTTACCGTGGCGTGGAACGATCCGCGCCTGAACATCGACTGGCCGACGGATGACCCAATCCTTTCGGCCCGCGACGCGAGGCTTGCATGACGCAGATCATCGAACACGAGGGCAAGATCATCTCGATCATCCATCGCAATGACGACTGGAAAGAGGGGCTGGATTTCATCACCCCCAATGACCTGTTCGTGCAGGTCGGCACCTGGTGGTATGACAAGGGCAAGAAGCTGGCCAGCCATATCCATAACGATTTCGACCGCCCCGGCGGCCGCACGATGGAGAGCGTCTATGTGCGCCGCGGATCCATGCGGGTGCTGTTGTATGCCGAGGACCGGACCTTCCTGCAGGATTACACCCTGAACGAGGGCGATCTGGCGGTGTTTGCCTATGGCGGGCATGGGTATGAAATCCTTGAGGATGGCACCCAGATCATCGAAAGCAAGAACGGCCCCTTTGTGGATGTCGAAACCGACAAGACGAAATTCGAGGGATGATGCGATGGGAACTGTCCACATGAGGGCGGCGCCTGCCCCGAGGGGGGTGCGAAGCGCCCGCCTGGGGGGCGGGGCGGGCGCTGCCCGGGATTTCATCCCGGGCGATCGGACACACGGCGACGAAGGGAATATTTGCATATGAAACTCCACCTCGGTTGCTGGCACCGTCACATTCCCGGCTGGGTCCATGTCGATCTGTGCGACATGCCGCATATCGACTACAAATCCTCGATCGACGATCTGTCGATGTTCGACGATGATTCAGCCGATCTGATCTATTCCAGCCACTCATTTGAATATTTCGACCGCCAACAGGCCGCCCATGTGCTGGCCGAATGGCGGCGCGTCCTGAAGCCCGGCGGCACGCTGCGCCTTGCGGTGCCTGATTTCGACGCGCTGCTCAAGGTCTATGCCCAGACGGGCGAGCTGGGCCGCATCCTTGGCCCGCTTTACGGGCGGATGGAAATAGAAACCGAACAGGGGCCGAAAATCCTGTATCACAAGACGGTCTACAACTTTGCCGACCTTGAAACCCTGCTTGTCGAAAACGGGTTTGCGAATGTGCGCCGCTATGACTGGCAGCAGACCATCCACAAGGATCATGACGATCACAGCCAGGCCTATTTCCCCCATATGGACAAGGAAAACGGCCTGCTTATCAGCCTGAATGTCGAGGCCACCAAAGATGTCTGAAGAATTCATCATGCAGATGCGCCCCTGGTTCGGGCCCGAGGAAAAGCGCGCGCTGGCCGAATACATGGAGGAAGACGGCTTTCTGACCGAGTTTCGCCGCACGGCCGCGTTCGAGGATGCGATTGCCGAATATACCGGCGCGAAACACTGCATCGTCACCAATAACGGCACCATCAGCCTGACATTGGCGGCGCTGGCAACGGGCGTGCAGGCGGGCGACGAGGTGATCGTGCCCAATTTCACCATGATCGCGACCCCCAATTCGGTGCGCCTGTTCGGCGCCCAGCCGGTTTTCGTGGATGTCGAGCGCGAAACCCTGTGCATGGATATCGATGCCGCCCGCGCCGCGATCACGCCAAAGACCCGCGCGATCATGCTGGTCAGCGCCAATGGCCGCACCCCGCGCGCCGGGATTCAGGCGTTTCAGGATCTGTGCGCCGAACATGGCCTGATATTGATCGAGGACAGCGCGCAATCGCTGGGCTCACGCTACCCCGACGGCACCCATATCGGGCTGAAGGGGCTGGTGGGCTCGTTTTCCTTTTCGGCACCCAAGATCATCTCGACCGGCCAGGGCGGTGCGCTGATCACCGATGACGATGGGGTCGCCGCCCGCCTGCGCCGGCTCAAGGATTTCGGCCGCGCCAAGGGCGGCAACGATATCCA
>JAUZRU010000097.1 GCA_030950185.1 Paracoccaceae bacterium
ACGACGCTCTTCCGATCTGTCCAACGCGCAGGGCGAGCTTGTTTCACCAGACGGGTATCGGGTTCTGGACAGCGGTGGTTCACCCATATTCATCCCCCCCGCAGCACACAATATCAAGCTGGCGCCTGACGGGACGCTTTCGGCCGATGGCCAGCCGCTGGCCCAGCTGATGATTGCCGAGCCCACCTCGCCCACCGACCTTGCAAATCAGTCGGGAGTGCTTTTCAAAACGGATTCCCCGCTGGTGCCGGTCGAAAACACATCCGTGCGACAGGGGTTTCTTGAACAGTCCAACGTCAACCCGGTGACCGAGATCACGCGGCTGATCGAAATTCAGCGCAACTACGAACTTGGTCAGAAATTCCTCGACCGCGAGGATCAGCGGATTCGTTCGGTCATCCGCACCCTCGGGAGATAGAAAAAGCAGGAGAACGACATGCGTGCGCTAAGCATTGCCGCCACAGGAATGAGTGCCCAGCAGATGCGGGTCGAGGTGATTTCAAACAACCTCGCAAACATGAACACCACCGCCTACAATCCGCGGCGCGCCGAATTTGCCGATCTGGGCTATCAGCAACTGACGCGCCCCGGGGCGATCACGGCGACCAGCGGCACCATGGTTCCGACGGGGGTGCAGGTCGGCCTGGGTGTGCGCCCAACCGCTGTTTCCATGAACATCAACCAGGGGTCTCTGGCGCAAACGGGGGGCGATCTGGATCTGGCAATCGACGGCAAGGGGTATTTCGAGGTGACGATGCCCAATGGCAGCTCGGCCTATACCCGCGACGGGTCATTCAAACGGTCCGGAGAGGGGCAGATCGTGACCTCGCAAGGCTATCCGCTGGTGCCGGACATTACCATTCCGCCAGACGCGAAAAGCATCAAGATTTCGACAACAGGCGAGGTATATGCAAGCTTTGCCGATCGCCCCGCGCCCGAGCTTCTTGGCCAGATCACACTGACCAGCTTTACCAATGAAAAGGGGCTGGAGGCGATGGGCGACAACCTGTTTGCCGAAACCGCGGCTTCAGGTTCGCCCATCACGGATCAGGCCGGCAATGCAGGTATGGGGCTGATTCAGCAGGGCTATCTGGAAAATTCGTCGGTTGATGCGGTGCGCCAGATCACCGACCTGATCGAGGCCCAGCGCGGATACGAGCTGAACGCCAAGGTCATCACGGCCGCCGACCAGATGCTGGCCGCGACCACCCAGATCCGATGATCCGCGCTCTGGCTGCAATCTTCCTGTGCGCCCCGGGCATTGCGCTGGCGCAATTTGTCACCCCAGCGCATGTGATCCCCGCGCGCACGGTGATTTCAGCGCCCGACCTGGAAATGCAGCAAGGTAATGCGGCCGGTGCCCTTCGGAACATTTCGCAAATCGTGGGCAAGGAGGCCCGCATCACCCTGTATCCGGGCCGACCGATCATGGCTGGCGATATCGGCCAGCCTGCCGTGGTTCAGCGCAACCAGCTGGTTCTTCTGATCTACGACAAGGGGGCGCTGTCAATCACGACCGAAGGCCGCGCCCTGGCCCGTGGGGGTATCGGAGACCGCATTCCCGTCATGAATCTCAGCTCGCACGCAACAATCCGTGGAGTGGTTTCTGGCGCCGGACAAGTAAAGGTATCACCATGAAAAAAGTGCCTGCGGTCCTTTGCCTGCTGCTTGCCGCAGCGTGCAGCGACCTTGAAAATGTTGGCAAGGCCCCGGCCCTTACCCCCCCGACCGAAACCGACGACTATCTGGCAATGACCGCCGCCGGAATGAAGCCACGCAAACCGGCCAGACATGCGCGGGCATCGCTATGGCATTCCGGCCCGACATCCTTGTTGGGGGACCGGCGCGCCAGAAATCTGGGCGACCTTCTGACGGTGGTGATTCAGATAAACGACAAGGCCGAGATGTCGAACAGCTCGACCCGCTCACGACAGGGCAGCCAGAAACTGGCGATGCCTTCGCTGTTCGGACTGCCGCAGTCGCTGGATTCAACCCTGCCTGCGGGCGCGACCAGCGCAAATGCCGTTGATGTTTCGTCAAACAGTACGGCCAAGGGCACCGGCACCATACAGCGCAAGGAAAAACTCACCCTGAGGATTGCCGCAACTGTCACCCGCCTTCTGCCCAACGGCTATCTTGAAATTCACGGCACGCAAGAGGTCAGGATCAACAACGAATTGCGCGAGCTTCTGGTTTCGGGCTTCGTGCGCCCCGAAGATATCTCGCGGGCCAATGAAATCACCTATGACCGGATCGCATCGGCGCGCATCTCTTATGGCGGGCGCGGCATGATTTCATCGGTGCAGAAACCGCGTGTCGGTCAACAGATCCTTGAACATATCCTGCCATTTTGAGGTCGCGACATGAAAAAGATCATCCCCGTCATCATTGCGCTTCTCGGCCTTGTTGCCGGTGCTGCCGCCGGTTTTTTCCTGAAGCCTGCGCCGCCGAAAAATGACAAGGCACACCAGACGGAGCCCACTGCACACCAATCGCCCGAAAGCCCGGCAACCAGTGCGCATGGTGGCGAAACAAAGGCGGCAAACACCCAAAAGGAAGGGCCAGCTCAAGGAGAGGCAAAACCCGGTGACGTCGAATATGTGAAACTGAACAACCAGTTCGTTGTGCCGGTGGTCAGCGGGGAACGCGTGGCGTCGCTGGTGGTGCTTTCCATCAGCATCGAGGTTACCGCCGGCAACAAGGAAGTCGTGTTCAGCCGCGAACCCCGTCTGCGCGACGCCCTGCTGCGTGCCCTGTTCCGGCACGCCAATGCCCGTGGGTTCGAAGGCGATTTCACCGACGGCGAAAAAATGACCGACCTTCGCAGTTCTCTTTTCGAGGCCGCCAGAAAGGTTCTTGGCAATGCAGTATCGGATGTGTTGATCACCAATATCGTCAGACAAGACGCGTAGCGTTTTCCGGCGCGTCATGTTCGGCCTTGCGAGCCCTTCTGCTGCCCAGAGATTCCGATTGGCGTTTGATCAGTTCCTGGATCACCTCAACCCGACCAACTGCCTTCTGGGCCTGTTTTCGGGCAAGGTTCCACCTGGTGCCGATATCAGCCAGCTCTGCCGTCAACTTCTTGAGCTGCCCCCGGCGCCATTCCATCCACTTTTCAGCGAGCACGCCTTCCGCCACGTTGGCAATCCTCGGGGATCGTTGGCTTTCCAGCGCCTCTATCCTGGCCTCCACGGCTCTTTTCTCGTTGTCGATTTCACGAAATCTGGCCAGGCAGAAATCTTTGTGCACTTGTCCCACTTTCAAAAGGGGCGCCAGTTCCCTCAACGTTTTTTCCACATCCGTCCCCTTGCCAGTTTCCGCATTTCTTCTGCATAGCGAATCGCCGCGGCAACCGGGCGATATTGTTCGGGCCGGACCTCGTCGCCAATTTCTACTGTTGCGTATATCGACCGTGCACAAGGTGGGTCGCGATGAATTGGCACGCCCTCTTTTGCCGCAATCTCGCGCATCCTTGCCGCTATTTCATCGACCCCTTTGGCCACGCATACCGGGGCCGAACCGGGCGACCTGTCCCATTTCAAGGCAACGGCGTAATGCTGGGGGTTGACGATCAGAACATCGGCATCCGGGATATCCTGCATCATGCGCTGGGTAGCGATATCATACCCTTTTTCACGCCGCTTCTGCTTGAGCGCCGGATCGCCTTCGCTTTCGCGGGTTTCCTCTTTCATCTCCTGACGCGACATCATCAGGCGGCGGCGCAAGGAAAAATACTGCCACCCATAATCGACAACCGAAATGACCGCCGAGATGATGACGACTGCCCACAGAAAGCTGGTTATGTTGCCCCCGATCATCGCCGAAACCTGCTTTGGGGTCGCCATGGAACTGGCCATAAGCTCGGGCATCTTGCGCCACAGTATGACACCGGTCAGCACCGAAAAAACCAGCATCTTGACCAGCGCCTTGAAGAATTCGAACAGGCCCGACGCCCCGAACTTGTTTCGCAATCCGGCAAGCGGCGAGATGCGGGAAAGCTTGAACTGCAACTTGTCGGGCGAAAACACGACCGCCCGCTGCCCCAGAACGGACAGCAGGGCCATTGCGGCAGGAAACAGAAACAGGGGCAAAAGGGGGACGAGAGCATCGGAAACCAGAGACATTGCCAGACCGGCCCCTCCCGGCCCCAGAACAGCCACAGAAAGAGTGTCAGCGCGCCCCAGCACCCCGGCCAAAACACTGCCCGAACCCTGAACAAGATACGCCCCGAATATGACCAGGGCCAGCGTCAGGCCCAGATAGGCAGCAGTTGCGGAAATGTCGGGCGAGCGCACGAGATCGCCCTTGCGGCGCGCCTCCTGCAACTTGCGTTCGGTCGGCTGAAAGGTTTTTTCTTCACCGTCGGATCCGCCGCTCACCATATGTCTCCGAACGGGTTGGAAAGGGCCAGGTCCATGAACGACAGCCAATGGCTCAGGATGAATGGCGCCGATACGGCGAGAAGGACAATCGCCGCCAATGTGATCGCCGGCGCACCGATGAACGCCACCATCAGCTGCGGCATCGCCTTGTTGATGACGCCCAGCGCCAGATTGTAAACCAGCGAAACCAGCACAAACGGCCCGGCAAGGGAAAACGCCTTGTAAAACGCGCCCGCAAGACCCGAAATTCCCCAGATCGAAAAATCGGTTGGATCAGGTAATTGCCCGGGATGAAAGGCCCGATAAGACAGGGCCAGGGCCAGGGCCAACTTGACGTGAAGGCCCGCCATCATTGCAAGGGCCAGACCCGAGACCGTCAACAGACTACCGATTGCCGGCATGGGGTCCTGTCCGGGGGCACCACCAAACAGCTGGGAAAGAGACATCGCCTGGGCAGCGATCATGCCCGCAATCTCCAGCATCTGCACCAGCAACCTGAAGAATGCCCCCATCCCCAGCCCGATGACCGCTTCGACAATGATCACCTGGAACGAGGGTTCCGGCCAGTGCAGCCCGACATCTTCCGAGGCGATAGGCCATACGATCAGGGTGAACATCACGGCTAGAATCAGCTTTATCCGCACCGGAACAGCATGTTCGCCAAAGCCCGGCATCATGAACATCGCGGCGGACACGCGGAAAAAGATGACAACCGGGATCATCGACGTTGCACCCAGCGATTGGAGCATTTGCAGGAACGCCTGTGTCATCTCAGGCGACCCCTACCAGTGCAGGGCGTGCCGACACGCCGATTTCCTCGTATGACAGAACCGGGTTTCGGATACCCTTGGACGACAGCACCATGCGAAGAAACCGACGGCGTCGTGACGACGTGACAATGACAGGGTAATCGCCGGTTTCGCTGGCGGTGTTCAGCTTGTCATTCACCGCCTCGGCAAGACGGTTGAACTCTTCCGGGGGCAGGGCGATTTCTTCAAGAATTCCTTCGCCCGCCACTGCGTGTTCGCGAAACTTCTCTTCCCACTCGGGGGAAAGCTGTATCAAGGGGATGGTTCCATCCTGACGCCGATATTCGGCAACAATCTGGAATCCCAGGCGCTGACGGACATATTCGGCAATTTCCTCTGCTGTGTTCAGGCGGGCCCGTGCTTCGGCAGTTGTCTCCAGGACAAGCGGTAGATTCCTGATCGAAACCTGCTCTTCCAGCAGCAGGCGCAATACCGCCAGCAGCAACTCGAACGGCACCTTTTCGGGGATCAGAGAATCCAGCATCCGCTGGTTCATCTCGGCCTTTTTGGGATCTGAAAGATTGGCAAATTCATCCAGCATCAGGCGCAGGCTGCGGTAATTCAGAAGCTTGGAAAAATTGCGCTTGAGGGTTTCCAGCAGATGGGTCGCCAGAACTTCGGCCGGGGAAACCACGGTCAGGCCCTGAATGCTGGCCTCTTCGCGCTGATCGGCCGGCACCCATCTGGCCGGGGCGCCATAAACGGGCTCGCGCACAATGTCGCCTTCGCCAGGCTGGGTTTCGCCCAGCAAGACCAGAACCTTGCCGGTTTCCAGCCGGTCGCGCGCCTCTTCGACACCCTGTATCCTGATCGTGTAGGTGCCCTCGGGCAAGGTGGGGTTGTCAGTCAGCCGTATTTCAGGAAGCAGCAAGCCATAGGTTGCAGCAATATGTTCGCGCATGTTGTCTATTCTGGCATCCAGGCCGTTGCCCTGATCCATGGCGATGGGCACAAGGTCGGGGGCAAACTCGACATGGATTTCATCTACATCCAGCCGGTCGCCAAGCGTTTCTGCGGGGGTCGTCTCGACCACCGGCTCGGGAGGTGCGCTTTGTGCCTGTTCCTTTCGACGCCGGGCCAGATACACCCCCGCCCCCCCAAGCGCCAAGGCGCCGGCCATGAACGGAACAAAAGGCAAGCCGGGAACAAGTGCAAACATGAACAGCAGAACCGCAACAGTGATCAATGCCGAAGGGTGCCTGCCGAGCTGTTCGAACAGCGCCTTGTCGGCAGCCCCGGTCGTGCCCCCGCGCGACAGCAACAGCGCCGAGGCAATCGATATGATGACAGCGGGAATCTGCGATACAAGACCATCGCCAACGGTCAGGATCGCATAGTTCTCGATCGCTTTCTGCAAAGCCATGCCGTGAACGCCAACACCGATCGTCAGGCCGACGACCAGATTCAGCAGGGTGATCAGCAGGCCGGCCACCGCATCGCCCTTGACGAATTTTGATGCCCCATCCAGCGAGCCGAAAAAGGTGGTTTCTGCCTGTTCGATCTGCCTGCGCCGCTTGGCCTCTTCATGGGTGATGGCGCCTGCGGACATGTCGCTGTCGATTGCCAGCTGCTTGCCCGGCATTCCATCAAGGGCAAAGCGTGCGCCGACCTCTGCCATACGGGCCGCGCCCTTGGTGATCACGATGAAATTCACGATCATCAGAACACCAAAGACCACCAGACCGATCAGGACGCTGCCACCCATCACGAAATTCGCAAAACCCTCGATCACCCGCCCGGCAGCGGCAGGGCCGGTATGACCCTGACCGATAATCAACTTTGTCGATGATACGTTCAGCGAAAGCCGCAGCATCAGGGACGCCAGAAGAATGGTCGGAAACGCGGAAAAATCCAGCGGGCGCTCGATGAACAACGTCACCGTAAAGATAAGGATTGCCAACGCAAAGGATACGGCCAGACCGATATCCAGCACCCATGACGGCATCGGCAGGATCATCATCACGATGACCGCCATGAGGGCCATTGCCAACAGGATTGTCGGCTGAAACAATCTGGCAGCCACCGGGGACGACACTTCGCTCATTCGATCAATGCACCAACCGCGTGATCATCCAGAAATACCAGTGACCCCCGGGCTGCACGCGCCTGACGCGCAACGCTCAATAACGGATAATTGTTGGTGGGCGCGTGCAGCACGGGTTCAGACACAAGCTTGCCCCGGGCGCGAAGCGGGTCCGCAAGGTTTCCTGCCGGCAGCCCATTAAGAATTCTGATGAACCTTGCCGCGTATCGCGATGCGCGTTTCTTGTCCCGCGAATGATACGCGCCGACTGCCGCCATCCAGTTACCCTTTTCCCTGTAAAGGCGCTTCAGAAACCTGGCGGCGTATAGTGCATTCATATCGGGCTCGAACATTGACGAGATCGAGCTGAATTCGCTTCCGTGCCATCTGTAGTTGATCTGAAAGCAGCCGACGTCAAAAAGGCGTTGCCCATTCACAAGGTTGCGTTGCGCAAATTTTTCGGCCTCCTTGCGCGAAGCAAACCAGAAACCCTTGCCCTTCAGGTTGACTGTCCAAGGCCAGGGGCGCCGGTCACGGCCTTTGCCACGTCCGGTTTCGGCAAGTGAAACGGCCAGCAGGATCGTTGCCGGCACACCTGTGCGCTGCGCTGCCCGATGCGCCGACAATACACATCTGTCTGCATCGGTTGACGCTGCCAACCCGGTTGGTGACGTGGCCACAATGCCCCAGACGACAAGCAGGGCGGCAAAGGCGCGGTAGAACGCCCAAGCCAGACCAATACGTCTGCGATTGCGTGTTCTGCCCGGCCACCGCGAAAGCACGGGCCGCGGTGCGTTGTATTTCGGGTTGATTGAAAGCGGCCTGAGCACCGGATTTCCCGTTCTGAGAATCATCGGATTCAGGCTATGTTCCAGCGATTTACAAAGGGTAAAGCCGGTCGCGACCGGCGGGCCCCTACGGTGCTGGATATTTTTTCAAAAGCTCGTCGATCTGGCGACGCGATTCCTGGCTGTCTTTCAGGATTTTCCTCAACTTGGAAAGCCTCAGTTTTTGCGGCGCTCGGAGATGCCGGGCAAGAACTGATCCATCCCGTGACGCCCCCGGCCCGGCAATATACCGGGCAGCATCGCGGCTCAGCTTGTCATGCGCATTTTTCACGATGTCCCATCGACCCGCGCGCCAGGCGGTTTGCTGAACGGTCTTGTCCTGCGGGGTGTGTTTCAAGGACTGGTCAAGCGCCTCGTCATAGCGTCCTATCCGCTCGAACGCCTGACGACGAATTTCTCGTGCGGGGGCTGAATCCAGGCCTTTCAGGGCCGCAATCGCCTGACGAGGTTGATCATTTTCAAGAAACGCCCGTGCTTTCAGCAAGATGTCTCCAGCAACCTCGCGATTCTTGAGTGGATCAAGCAATTTCAGGGTGGTCGCGGGCAAGGTTGAATACAGCACCATCGCCAGATGCCGGCGCGCTTTATCCATACCGGGATCGGATGTCAGCAAGTTTCGATAACGAAAATATACACGCGCCAACTCTGCCGAACTGCGCCTTTTCGGATCAAAGGAAAGAAATATCCCTGCGATGATGTCTGCCGCCAGCCGTTCGTCAAAGTTTCCGATCTGTTTTTCATGCAGCACTTCCTCAAACGCCCGTTCTTGATGTTGGGCACCTGCGTGGGCCAGGATTTCGGCACGTTTCAACCTGCGGCCGATCTTGGCAAATCGCGTCTGAAACGCCAATGCCTGTGCCAGATCCAAAAGGTGGGGGGGGATGTCCATGCCTGTTTCAAGCCGTGTCTCCAACACCAGCGCCATTGCTTCTGGCGCGGAAGGCGTGCGCGTTTTCGCAATTTTTTCAAGAACCTCCAGACCCGCATTCCATTTCCGCCGTTTCAGATTCAACTTTGCGCGCACCAGCTGAAAACGGTCATCTTCCCTGCCAGGGGCTCGGGCCGTCATGGCGATTATCTTGCCCGCCATTCGCAATTTCCCATGCTCTACAAGACCTTCGGCGATAATCGGCCCGAGGATATGGCGCAGGCCCCCGGGCATCTTGGAAAAGGTCGGGGCAAGGCCATCCGGGATCATCAGACCCCGCGCATGAGCAATGCTCTGCGCCGCCAGTGCCCAGACACTTGCGTCACCAGGGCAATGAATGAATTGGCGCAACGTACCATTCGATGGCATGCCACCGCCTTCGACGAGGGACGCCATGTCCAGAAGAATGTCCTGATGCGGCGCAATACCGGGATGCGAGCGTAAGAGAGCAGCAGCCTCGACCCCAAGCCGGCGCGAAATCTGAAACCGGACAAGCGCGGTGAATTTTTCAGGGTCAATCTTGTCGAATTCACCAAAAATATCGGCGCGAAGGCGAGACAGAGCGCCGGCATCATCATGTTTTCGGTCTTCGGGGAATGGAAGCTTGAAAACCTCGTTCGAGGGGCAGCTTTTAGTCGTATGCCTCTGCTCCGCCCTAACCCTGTGTTTGAACGTATCAAAAACCGAGCGTATCCTGATATTCCCCGTGAACGCAGGTTTGGCCCCTGCTGCCCCGAACGAAGTTTCGGAATTTCCCGCAGCGGAATGTTCGGCCAAGCCATCCGGTGCAGCCTCAAGCAGCCCTTCGTCAAAAGCCGTTTTCATGCTTTTCTCGATTTCCGCGCGCAGCATCACGATACCGATGTCCGGCTTCAACAGACCCTGCACCGATTTTCGGTGGCTTGTTTTTTCCGGTTGTTGCAGGCTCTCGTTTTTTGCGTGGTGCAGCTCGGCACCATCTGCCGTTGCGTTGTTCTTCACCTGCTTGAATGTTCCCCAAGGCTCCTGCCGCGGGGGACCTTCGTCGAATTCAAGAACCAACAGACCCGGCAACACCTGCTTCGTCGTCAGATGTTTCTTCTTGCCGGGCACGAGAAAAAGCTTCCCCGGTCCCGCCAACGCGACTGTCGGCCGCTGATCCCCGGCAGCACGCGGCTGAACCGCCGAAAGATCAAGCATCGCCGGCGGCGGATCAAAGGCAAGCACATAGCCGTTTTCATTCCAGCTGACCCGCCACCTGGTATTGCTGGGCATACCAACCACCAGATTCTGGTTGTTTCCGCCACTTCCTGAACGAATCCAAAAATCCCCTGCCAACGCTGGCAAGGGCAACATAAGCGCACACGCCAACACAAGCGCAAGGCGTTTCATTCTGCCGCCCTTTGCTTGACGTCCTTGAGGGCCTCTTCCAGCTCGGCATAGCTCGGGCGCACATGCCCCGGCGCATTCTGCCTTCCGACTTCGATACAGTTGTTTGGCGGGTGGTTATAAAGATTGGCAACAAGAACTTCACGGATCAACCGATAGAAACTCTGATCGCTTTCCACCACCAGCTTTACCTTGGATGCGAAAGGGGCGACAAATCCATAGGCCAGCAACACACCCAGAAATGTGCCAACCAATGCGCTGCCGATCAGTTCCCCAAGAACTTCAGGTGGTTGGTCGATCGAGCTCATGGTCTTGATGATGCCAAGAACGGCCGCGACAATGCCCAAAGCAGGCAACCCGTCGGCAAGCGACTGCAAGGCATGGGCTGAGTGCAGGGCGTGATGGAAATTGTTTTCCATGCGCTTGTCCAGAACTTCCTCGACCTGGTTCGGATCGTCATAGTTCATCATTGCCGCGCGCAACGTGTCGCAAATCAGTGAAACCGCCTCTTTGTCGGCCAGGATGCGGGGAAACCGTGAAAATATTGCCGAACTTTCGGGCGTCTCGATATGTTCTTCAAGCGCCATCGGGTTTTGCCGCCCCAAGCGGATCAGTTCGAACAGCAGGCACAGAAGGTCCTGGTAATCCTGCTTTTTCCAGTGCGCACCCTTGAAAACCTTGCCCATGTCCTTGAGCGTGTGTTTCAGGCCGCTTGCGTCATTTCCAATGGCAAATGCGCCGATGGCAGCACCAAGGATGATCGTCCCCTCGATAGGCGCGGCATGCATGATGACGCCCATCTTCCCGCCACCCAGTATGAACCCGCCAAACACAATGACGAGGACAAATACTATTCCGAAAATGCCTATCATGAGGTGGATGACCCTCGATGTACGAATTCGTCAGGACTGTTGGGAATTTGGCGCGTCAGCCTTTAATATTTCCTGATCACCACTTCAGTTTTCTGGGGCGCCTGCGTTTCTTCCCGCCAGAATCAGGCTGATTTCATAGGCTCTCTGTGGCTGGATGCTGGACATTATTGCCGCGGCGCGCTGGGGGTCCATTCTGCCCAGAAATCCCGCCGCAAATTCCGGTGCCATGGATTCAAACAGCCGTGCGGCATTTTTCGGTTTCATATCCTCGTATACTGCTGTCAGTTTGGCGAGATCCTGCTCGGCGGCCTTGTCGGCAATGGTTAGCGTCTCTGCCAGGCGTTTCTCGGCAGCGACAAGCGCCTTGCGGTTTTCGTCCAGCTTCTTTTCCGCAATATTCAGCGCCTGCAGCCGGTCTTGCAGGCGCTTTTCACGCTGGTCCAGCCGAGCCTTGCGTTCATTAAGCACGCGCATCAAGGCCACGACGTCAGGCGGTTGCTGGCATTTCTTGACCTTTTTCTCGACCTTTTCAACGCGTGGTGCCGGAGGTTCAGACAAGATCTTTTCCGACGCCCCGGCAAGATCGCCCGCCCCAAGCCGGATGACCGCCGAGGTCAACAGCGTCAGGATGATCACGGTCAGCGGTTTTCCCGAGGGGGACTTGGCCTGTTTCATGGCTAAACCTCGGTCGCCGACAACCTTCTGGTTCTGGCCCAGGCACGCGCCGAGCGTTGCCCTTTTTCGATGTGCTGCAACCTGTCCATCGTGGCCTTGCGGGGATGGGCCGGCCCGCGCGGCCCCCCAAGCTCGTCATCATGAAGTGCGGCAAGCGTCAGTTCGAGTCGCGCTGCCGCCTTGTTTGCCTCGAACGTCAACTGCCTCAGGGTATCGACCTGATTCCCGGCTGTTTCGGAAATTGCCTGAAGTGTCGATTTCATCTCATCAACCTGCTTGTTCAGCGCGGTGATCGCGGCCCCAACCCCTTCGTCCATGTTGTTCAGCCGCTTGAGCCGCTTGCCCAGCATCCAGCAATAAAATGACGCCAACAGCGCCGCCGACAACAGCAATACATCCGCGATAAATCCCATCCTGTTCTCCTAGCTCAAGACAAATTCGACGATCAGAAGATCCTTTACTGTCGCGCGCCCCGCGACCAGTTGCACCCGCCTCAACATCTGCGCGCGCAGACTGCTCATCATTGCGGGGTTTTCTATGTCGGCGGGGTCGATCGCACGCAGATATTCATTCAACACATCAAGGACACGCGGAATCAGCACCCTGGCCATTTCTGCCTTGTCCTTGTCGACCTCAAGCGTGGCCCGAAACCTCAGATAGCTGCTTCGGGCACTGTTACCCAAGGAAATGACCATCGGGCTGAGCTTGATGAATTCCGAATTCAGATGCGCGGCGCGTGCCTCTTTTTCCTGTGCCGTATCGGGGGCATGGGTGTTTTGCGCGGCGTGATCCCCTGCCGCGCCCCCGCCTGGCAATGTCACAAGACCCGTATAGGTGACATAGAAACCACCCGCCCCAAGCAAGACCGCGGCGAGCAAGGCGACCAGCATGCCCTTACCCTTTTTCCCTGGCTGATCTTCTTTCGTGTCTTCCTTTGGCATGATTCCCAAGCCTTGCATTCTTGTTCGGCTGATCCGGTGATAACGGGCTCTGGCTAACCAAATGTTAAGGCGAAACGCCCAGTTTTGCCCTTGAAGGGCGAGTCAGAACGACTCGCGTCAATTCGAGGGCAGCAACTTGAATCAGATCGCATCGCTCTGGCAGACACTGGACTCGCGGCGGCGCCTGATTGTCATTGCCACAACGATAGGCGTATTCGTCAGTGTTCTGCTCCTTGCGCGAATGGCCGTGAACCCCTCGATGGCGCTGCTGTATTCCGGACTTGACCCGGCCGTTTCCGGCGAAGTCGTCAATGCCCTGGAACAACGCGGCGTGACTTACGAGGTCAAGGGCGATTCCATTTATGTCGAGGCATCCAAACGCGACCGACTGCGCATGAGTCTGGCACAGCAGGGTTTACCGGCAACCGGGGAAAAGGGTTACGAACTGCTCGACAACCTTTCGGGCTTTGGCACCACCGCCCGCATGTTCGACGCAGCCTATTGGCGGGCCAAGGAAGGCGAGCTTGCACGAACAATTCTTTCCTGGCCATCCATCAGGTCTGCCCGCGTGCATATCGCGGTCGCCAAGGCACGCCCCTTCGAAAAACGGTCAGAGCCACGGGCGTCGGTCACTTTGCGCCTTGCCAGCGGATCACTTGACGGCGCTCAGATCCGTGCTCTCAGGTTTCTGGTGTCTTCGGCGGTGGCCGGGCTCAAGCCGGAAAAGGTGGCGATAATAGACGCCGAAAGGGGGCTTCTCTCCACCAGCGAAAACAGCATCGTAAATGATCGCAAGGCCGACAACCTGCGCAAGAATGTCGAGCGCCTCTTGCAGGCCCGTGTCGGCCCTGGAAACGCGGTGGTC
Source organism: Paracoccaceae bacterium (assembly GCA_030950185.1). Classification (GTDB taxonomy): domain Bacteria; phylum Pseudomonadota; class Alphaproteobacteria; order Rhodobacterales; family Rhodobacteraceae; genus UBA5972. The sequence continues at coordinate 13,712 of JAUZRU010000097.1, forward strand.
GAAGTGTCGATCGAAACCGTCAAGGACCAGGAAAAACTTGTCGAACGGCGGCTGGACCCGAAAAACCGGGTGGCAATCTCGACCGACAATCGCGAAATCACGGGTAACGCAACCAACTCTGGCGCAGGGCAGGTAACGGTGGCCAGCAACCTGCCCTCGGCAGGGAAATCCGGCGGGTCGTCAAGCCGATCCAACCACAACGAAACACGTGAAATCGTGAATTACGAGGTCTCGCAAACCACACGCGAGATCGTCAAGAGCCCCAACAAGATCAAGCGCATGACAGTTGCCGTTCTGATCAACGACATCAAGAAAACCGGCCCTGATGGCAAGGTCACATGGCAACCGCGATCAAGGGAAGAACTTGATGGGTTACGCGAACTTGTGCAGTCAAGCATCGGATTCAACAAGGAAAGAGGCGATGTTGTTACGGTTCGATCAATGCGATTCGAGATGCCGCCAATTGCCGGAACCGAAGCTGTTCAATCCTTTGCGTCACGGTTTCCGATTAATGTAACTGCCTTGATCCAGGCCGCCATTCTTGCGCTAGTGGCGCTCGTGCTTGGCCTTGCCGTCCTGCGCCCTTTGCTGACCCGATCGAATGTTGAAGTCATCTCGACAAACGACGGTGATACCGCCCCTCTTGCGACCGCGCCCTCGCCCGGTGCGCACCCGACCGAGGCCCTCCCCGACCCGGTTTCACAGCTGCGCCAGGTCATCTCTGAAAGACAGGGTGAGGCGATAGAGGTTCTTAAAAGCTGGATAGAATCCGATGAGGAGCGCACATGATGATCAGCCTGCCCGACCTGGACGAAAAGCAGAGTGAGTTTCAGACATCAACCCAAAGGGGAGCTGTTCGTTTTCTCCCGAGTTCACGCTACGAGGACGAGCTTGCAGCCGCGTTTGAAAAGGGCTTCAGCGAAGGCGCTGACGCGGTACGCAAAGAGCTCGGGGAACGCGAACTTGCCCTGTCAGAAGCCCTTATCGAAAAACTTCAGGAGATATCGTTCACACATGCCGAGGCACGACAAGGGGTTCTTCAATCTCTGAAACCTCTGCTTCTGGCGATCGTTGATTCCGTTGTACCGGGGCTGGCGAATGATGCGGCGGGGGCGTTTCTGGCCAAACGCGCAGCCGAAATTGCCGCCGAACAGATAAACCCCCAGGTGGTTCTGTATGTCTCGACCGACGATCAGGCCCTCATCAACCGAATTGAATACGCTGTTTCCGACCAACCCTACAGGCCCGAAATCCGACAGGATCCTGACCTGCGGAAAGGGGAGATCCGGTTGCAGAACGGGGATGAAGAATTTCTTTTCAGCGCCAAAGAGGCAGTCGCCGAAATGCAGAAAAAGGTGCGTGCATTTTTCGAAACCACGACCGAAGGATCACAACATGGATAACGCCCCCAATACGGATGATCAGAAAATTTCATCCCTGTCAGACGGCACCACGCCACTGACCCGCGTTCCCGTCGAGATTACCGTTTCAGTGGGCCGTGCAAGGCCGCTGATCGGTGACCTGATAAGGATGACACCAGACTCTGTCTTGCCGCTCGACCGCAAGGTGGATGACCCGGTCGAATTGTATATCGGCGACAAGCTGGTCGCGCGCGGCGTATTGACAGAGGCCGAAGCAGGTTCTGACGGACAGCTGGCCGTAAAGCTCACAGAAGTCGCAAACATTCAGGACAGTTTGTAAAATGAAGACCATGGCCCGCATCGGTCTTGTCTGGGTGATGTGCATGGCCCTTGCATCAACGGCCCATGCGCAGCAGGTTTCGCTGGATCTTGGAGGGCAGGGGTCGCTGACCCTGCGCAGCATCCAGATTTTCGCGCTGATCACGGTGCTCAGCATCGCGCCCGGTCTTGCGATGATGATTACCTGCTTTCCCTTTATCGTCACGGTTTTTTCGATTCTTCGCCAGGCAATTGGGTTGCAGCAAGCTCCTCCTGCAATGATGATCGTC
>JAUZRU010000098.1 GCA_030950185.1 Paracoccaceae bacterium
ATGGCGCCCTCTTATGGCGTCTATCTGGTTGCCATTACTGCCTGGGGATGGCTGAATAACCAGCTGCTGAACACCATCGTGACCGGGCTGACAGCACTGGCGCCCCGCTCGAAGGGCGCAGTTCTGGGGCTGTATTCTGGCATTACCTATATCGCCGCCGCGGCCGGAACATTCACCATGGGTCAGATCTTTGAAGGCGCCGGCTTTGGCCGCCTTACCCTGCTGGCCGCGCTGCTCAACGGGGCAAGCCTGCTGATCCTGCTGGCCACGCGCAGACAGGCGACGCAGCGGCGCTCTTGAGTTGACGCCCCCCTTCATGCCAAATCGCCGGTGAACAGGAACGACTGAACGGAGGCCGATCATGCGTGCAATGCAGGTTACGGAATACGGAAGGCCGCTGGAGCTGCGCGAAATCGACATCCCCACGCCCGGGCCGGGGCAGGTGCTGCTGCGCAACCACGCGGTCGGGATCAATTTCGGCGATCTGCTGCTGATCGAGGGCACCTATCAGGAAAAGCCACCGCTGCCCTTTACCCTGGGCATGGAAATCTGCGGCACGGTCGAAAGCCTTGGCGAAGGTGTCACCCATCTCGGGAAGGGCCAGCGCGTCGCCGTCTATGCGGGCTATGGCGGGCTGGCCGAATATGGCTGCTATGACGCACGCGCCTGCGTGCCGGTGCCCGACACCATGTCGGATGTTCAGGCTGCGGCGTTCCTGATCGCCTATGGCACCTCGCATGTCGCGCTGGACTATCGCGCGCGCCTGCAACCGGGCGAACGCCTGCTCGTGCTTGGCGCAAGCGGCGGCATCGGCCTGACGGCTATCGAGTTGGGCAAGCTGATGGGGGCCGAGGTCATTGCCTGCGCGCGTGGGCAGGAAAAGCTGAACATCGCGCGCGCGGCCGGCGCCGACCACCTGATCGACAGCGAAAAGGACGACATCCGCGACAGCGTCAAGGCGCTGGGCGGGGCCGATGTGGTCTATGACCCGGTAGGCGGGGCGCAATTCAAGGCCGCCATGCGCGCCTGCAACCCCGAGGCGCGGTTGATCCCCCTTGGCTTTGCCAGCGGCGAGGTTCCGCAGATTCCTGCCAATATCATCCTGGTCAAGAACCTGACGGTGATCGGCTTTTACTGGGGGGGATATGCGAAATTCAAACCGTCTGTGCTGACCGACAGTTTCGCGCAGCTGTTCAAATGGTTCGACGAGGGTCGCCTCAAACCCCATGTCAGCCACGAGTTGCCGCTTGAAAAGGCCAATGAGGCGCTGGAGCTGCTGCGCAGCCGAAAATCGACCGGCAAGGTTGTCGTCACCATCTGACGGCAGCCAAAACCGGCTGCACCGCCCCGCCCCCTGCTGACAGGCCCCTGATGATTGGCACAGAAATCACGACTGATTGACCACTGACTTCCTTGAAATGTTCCGGGAAACACCCGATATATTGGCCAAGACGGCAGGGTTCCCCTCCGTCAGGAATGGATTGAACTGTGTCGCAGCAAGGTTTGCAACCAAAGAGGAGGGTCTAGATGGCCGATTACGAGACAATCAGGCGCACGGGTGCGGGCGTTCGCACTGCCCAGATCGATGAGGGTCTGCGTGCCTACATGAACAAGGTCTACGGCCTTATGTCCGTGGCCATGATCATCACCGGCGTTGTCGCCTATGTCGTGGGCACGAACGAGGCGATGCTGATCGCAATCTTCCAGTCGCCGCTGAAATGGGTCGTGATGTTTGCGCCTCTGGCCGTCGTCTTTGGCTTTGGCGCCATGATCCACCGGATGAGCGCGGCGACCGCACAGATCGTGTTCTGGGCCTTCTCTGCACTGATGGGCCTGTCGATTTCCTACATCTTTGCGGTCTATACCGGCATTTCCATCGCCCAGACCTTTCTGGTAACGGCCATCGCATTCGCGGGTCTCAGCCTCTATGGCTATACCACCAAGAAAGACCTGTCGGGCTTTGGCACCTTCCTGATCATGGGCGTGATCGGCCTGCTGGTGGCCTCGATCGTGAACATCTTTCTGGCATCTTCCGCCGTCCAGTTCGCGATCTCGGCGCTTGGCGTGCTGATCTTTGCCGGTCTGACGGCCTATGACACGCAGAAGATCAAGAACACCTATGTCGTGCACGCCCATAATGGCGACAGCGAGTGGCTGGGCAAGTCGGCGATCATGGGGGCACTGAACCTCTATCTCGACTTCCTGAACATGTTCATGTTCCTGCTGCAGTTCCTCGGCAATCGTAATTGAGGACAGCGCCACAGGCGCTTGATACCAGGGCCGGGTTCTTCCCCGGCCCTTTTTGTTTGTTCGGGCGCCAAGACATGTCGCGCCTGACAGGCTTCAACCATCTGAGCAACAGAGGGCGGGCGCATGCCCCCCACGCCCGCCACCGGCACGTCATCGGCAAGTCACTTGCAGTAGGGACCACCGGAATAATGGGCCGTGTCGAAATGGAAATGGTCCTTATGATAGCGGTTTGCGTCCGGCCCCAGAACCGTGCCAAACGGCCCGCACGCCCCGTCATGCAGCCGGCGCAGAACCATCCGGTCGCGCGGATTTCGCCAGCCCTGTTTCACGGTTATCTGGTGCCCGTTTCGCAGCGTGATCGCGCCCACATCGATGGCGTGACCACGGGCGTGTTCCGACAGCTTGGCGCCAAGGCGGCTGTTCATTGTTCGGCAAGAATAATGCGAAAGTATCTTGACCGACTTCACCCCCCCGCCGCGCAGGTCGAAATTGGGCTTCAGCGTTCCCGTGATCCACTGCGTGAACGCGCGTGCAGTGTTGCAGTCCATGATAGACTGCTGGCTGAGGGTCACCCCCGCGATGGACGATATCCGCACCGGGTTGGCTATCCCGCAGCCGGGTCGCGGCCCCCTGATCGGCGCGATCGCAACACCCTGTATCCGGGGATCCCCGCAAAGCCCTGGCCCTGACGTATCGGGGGGCACCGCCAGCCGCACCACGGGTGGCAGAGGCGTTCTTGACGTCAGCCTTTCGGGCTGTGCCTGACCGGGCTTGCGCAACCGCACGCGCCGCGAGGGCAATCTCACCGGCGCGCTGCCCGGCTTCCAGCGGCTGATGTTTCCGGTCGCCGACAACACCGCCACCGCACCGCCTGCGCGCGTGCCTGCTCGGGAAACCACGCTTTCCGTGGCAAGCCTTTGCAGTTCGCGCTCGACCAGCATCCTGTCTGCAGGGGCAAGGCGGCCTGTTGCGGTCGCCCCCTGCGGAGGCTGGCCCGAAGCCGTGATCATGCCAAGAATTTCCCTGGCCAGGGTGTCTGACGTGGGTTCCGGCCGCGGCATGGGACGAGGCGACCACAGGGGCGCCCCGGCGAGTGCACCAAACGTGCCGCCGACCCATAAAACCATTGCCAAGGCATTTGCTGCCCGCATGCTACATTGCCTGTATCAGTCGTTTTTCTTCTTGTTGCTCGAGATCAGTCCTTTTCGACACGCCCGAAATCGGGGGCGTCGGTGTCCTGACCTGCCTCGATGATACCACGTCTGATCGCCCTTGTGCGGGTAAAATAATCGAATAACTGCTGCCCGTCACCACGCCGGATCGCACGCTGCAAATCGAACAGTTCCTCGGTAAAGCGACCAAGGATTTCCAGCGTCGCCTCCTTGTTGTTCAGGAACACGTCACGCCACATGGTCGGGTCGGATGCCGCGATGCGGGTGAAATCCCGAAATCCGGCGGCCGAATAGTTGATGACTTCGCGCTCGGTCACGCGTTTCAGATCATCGGCCACACCAACCATTGTATAGGCAATCAGATGCGGCGCGTGGCTGGTTACCGCCAGCACCAGATCGTGATGCGCGGCGTCCATTTCATCGACATTGGCGCCCATCTCGGTCCACAGGCGGCGCAGCCGTTCCAGCGCCTTTGGGTCGGTGCCCTCAAGCGGCGTCAGCAGACACCAGCGGTTGTTGAACAGGCTGGCAAACCCCGCACGCGGGCCGGAATGTTCGGTGCCGGCCAACGGGTGGCCGGGGATGAAATGCACGCCCTCGGGCATATGCGGCGCGATCGCCTTGATGACCGCCCCCTTGACCGAACCGACATCGGTCACCGTCGCCCCTTTTTTCAGATGCGGCGCGACATCCGCCGCCAGCTGCCCCATGACCCCGACCGGCACGCAGAACACGACCAGATCGGCGCCCTCGACGGCCTCGGCCGCGGTGTCGAACACCTCGTCCACCAACCCGATTTCCAGGGCGGTCTGGCGGGTCTCGGCGCTGCGGGCATGGCCTGTGATACTGCCCGCAAGGCCCTTTTCACGCATGGCCAGCGCCATCGAGCCCGCAATCAGCCCCAGCCCCAGCAGGGCCACCCTGTCATAGATCACGCTCATGGGCGCTCCTTTTCCATGAAATCGCGCAAGGCGCGCGCAACCATGCGACTGCCCTCCTCGTCACCGATGGTGATACGCAGACAATTCGGCAGCTTGTAACCCTTGACCTTGCGCAGGATGATTCCCCGGCCACGGCAGAACGCATCGGCCGCGTCGGCCGTTGCCTCGTCGGCAAAGCGCGCAAGGATGAAATTGGCAAATGACGGATCCGACGGGATCCCGGCATCGGCCAGTTGCTGCGCAAGCCAGGCGCGCCAGCGGGCATTTTCGGCGCGGCAGTGATTGGTCCATCTGATGTCGCGCACGGCGGCCTCGGCGGCGGCCAGCGATGGCGCGGTCAGGTTGAACGGCCCACGCAGACGGTTCAAGACATCGATTACGGTGCGCGGCCCGTAACCCCAGCCAACGCGCAGGCCGCCAAGGCCGTAGATCTTGGAAAATGTCCGGGTCATGAACACGTTCTCGCGGCTTTCGATCAGCGCGCGGCCACCGTCATACCCATCGACGAAATCGGCATAGGCGCCATCGATCACCAACAGCGCCTGCGGCGGCAGCCCCTCGGCCAGACGGGCGAGTTCTGCCGTGGTCAGCATGGTGCCGGTGGGGTTGGCGGGGTTGGCGATGAACACCAGCCGCGTGCGTTCGTTTGCAGCTGCCAGCAGCAGGTCGATATCAACACGGCGGTTAAGCTCGGCCACCTCGACGGGGGTTGCGCCGGCCGCCAGCGCCGATATGCGATACATGGAAAATCCATGCTCGGTCACCAGCACCTCGTCGCCCGGCCCGGCATAGGCATGACACAGCCAGGCGATCACCTCGTCCGAGCCGTCCCCGCAGATCACCCGGTCGGGATCAGCGCCGTGAACCTCGCCAATCGCGCGGCGCAGCGCGGCGTGGTCCGACGAAGGATAGCGCTCCAGAGATGCCCCCGCCGCGCGATAGGCCTCGATCGCCCGCGGGCTTGGCCCCAGCGGGTTTTCGTTCGAGGACAGCTTCCAGACCTTGTCGAACCCCTCCAGCCGGCTTTCGCCGCCGACATAAAGGTCGATCTCCATGATCCCCGGTTTGGGTCGGATAGCATTTGACATGACGCTTTTCGCCCGCATTGACGCAATACGCGCCGCTTGTACCGTTCGAAACGACAATTGACCAGCCAAAGCGATGGCGCCCCGCCCGTCAATAAAAACTCTGCGGATCGATATCGATCACCAGCCTGACATTCGGGGGCATGCGAAACTGCACCCGCCAGCGCGACAGCGCGTCCTGCAAAGCTGCCCCCTTGGCCGCCTTGACCAGCAGACGGATACGGTGCCGCCCGCGAATACGCGCTATCGGGGCGGGTGCGGGGCCAAACAGCTGTGCGCCGATCGCGTGCAAAGGTGCGGTTTCCCGCGCCATGCGGTTGGCCAATGCCGACAGCACGTCAAGATCGGGGCCCGACAGGATGATACCCGCCAGTCGCCCATAGGGGGGCATGCCGGCGGCCTGCCTCTGGGCGGCCTCGGCGCGCCAGAACCCCTCGTCATCGCCGGACAGGATCGCCTTGATCACCGGATGGTCGGGCTGATGGGTCTGGATCAGGGCCACGCCCTTGCGGTCGGCGCGCCCGGCGCGGCCGGCAACCTGACGCATCAGTTGAAAGGTACGCTCGCCCGCGCGCAGATCGCCCCCTTGCAGGCCCAGATCGGCGTCGATCACCCCGACCAGCGTCAGCAGCGGAAAGTTGTGCCCCTTGGCGACGATCTGGGTGCCGATGATGACATCCGCCTTGCCCGCGGCGATTTCCTCGATCCGGGCCTTCATGGCCCGCGCCGAGGCCGCCAGATCCGATGACAGGATGGCAATGCGGGCGTCTGGAAACAGCGCCTCGGCCTCTTCGGCCAGACGTTCGACACCGGGGCCGACCGGGGCAAGGCGGTCTTCGGCCCCGCAAGAGGGGCAGCTTTGCGGCATCGGTTTCGTTTCGCCGCATTGATGGCACATCAGGCGGTTCTGGAAACGGTGCTCGACCATGCGCGCATCGCAATGGTCGCAGCCGATCTGATGCCCGCAGGCGCGACAGACGGTCAGCGGGGCATATCCCCGCCGGTTCAGAAACAGCAGCGCCTGTTCCCCCGCTTGCAGGCGCTGATCCACCGCCTGTTGCAGGGGTTCGGATATCCAGCGTCCGCGTTCCGGTGGATGGGCGCGCAGGTCGATGGCATCGATCTGTGGCAGCTCGGCCACGCCAAAGCGTTCTTCCAGATCAAGCCTTTGATACTTGCCCGCCTGCGCATTGGCCCAGCTTTCAAGGCTGGGGGTGGCCGAGGCCAGAACCACCTGCGCACCCGCGATGCTGGCGCGCAGAACAGCCATGTCGCGCGCGTGGTAATGAACGCCGTCCTCCTGCTTGTAGGAAGGGTCGTGTTCCTCGTCCACCACGACCAGACCCAGGTCGCGGAACGGCAGAAACAGGGCCGAGCGCGCACCCACAACCAGCTGCGCCCCACCCACGCCGACCATGCGCCACAGCCGCCGACGCTCGGTCATGGTGACGCCGGAATGCCACTCGGCCGCCCGCGCGCCGAAACGGGCCTCGACACGCTTGAGGAATTCCGAGGTCAGCGCGATTTCAGGCAGCAGCACCAGCGCCTGACGGCCTTTGCGCAAACAGGCGGCGACGGCTTCCAGATAGACCTCGGTCTTGCCCGAGCCCGTCACGCCCTTGAGCAACCATGTGCCATAGCCCCCACCGCCGATACCTTTGCAAATGGCACGCGCGGCGGATTGCTGGTCGGCCGACAGCGGCTTGCCCGAGCGCGCGTGATCGAGCATCGGATAGGGGGTGTCGCGTGGTGCCGCGACCTCGACCACCGCGCCCACCTTGACCAGCCCCTTGACGACGCTGGGTGAAACACCGGCAAGATCGGCCAGCTCGCCCAGGGTAAAAGGCAGGCCGCCATGTTCGCGCAACACTGCAATCACACGCGCGCGCGCCGGCGTCATGCGCTCGGGCTGGCCCTGCCCCAGCGCGTAAAGGTGGCGCATGTGAGGCGGGTTCATCAGCCCCGGCGCGCGGGTCGCAAGCCGCAGCATGGCCGAAAGGGGCGAGAGCGTGTAATCGGCCGCGCGCTGCAGAAATATCTGCATTTCCTCGCGCATGGGCGGGACATCCAGACACCGGATGATGCCGCGCAACCGGCCCTTGTCAAACCCCTGCCCCGGCCCCCAAACGACGCCCAGCACCTTGCGCGGGCCAAGGGGAACCTCGACAAAGGATCCGACAGCACAGCCCCCTTCCGGGGCGCGGTAATCGAGCAAGCGGTCAAGCGGCTCGGTCGTCAGCACGGCAACGGGGGTGCCTTCGGGGAAAGGGGCGGTGTCAGGCATGACGCCAAGCCCTCGGAGAGTGGCTGGACAGATTGTTGACTGTTTCCGGGCGGGCAAATGTGTTGATCAACGGAAGGCCTGCAATTTGCCCTGACACAGGGCTTGCGGCCGCCCGGGTGGGCGCGAATGCGCCCGCCATGGGGGCGGGCGGGCGCGGGCCCGGGACGCTGATGCGCCCCGGGCCCACATGAACGCCGTAAAGTCGACACACACGCACCGCCAAAATATTTCCCCCTCGGTCAAAGATGGCTTTGCAGCGACTCGGCCATGCTGTAAGATCGCCCCCAGATCGAGCAGGCCGGAACAACCGGCGCAGAAAATTCGAAGGCAGGCAGATGAAATTCTTTGCGGATACCGCTGAAATCGACGATATCGCCGAGCTGAACGAGCTTGGCCTTGTTGACGGTGTGACCACCAACCCCTCGCTGATCATGAAATCCGGGCGCGACATCCTTGAGGTCACGCGCGAGATCTGCGCCCTTGTGGACGGCCCGGTCAGCGCCGAGGTGGTTTCGACCGACGCCCAGGGCATGATCGACGAGGGCCGCAAGCTGGCCGAGATCGCCGACAATATCGCCATCAAGGTACCGCTGACATGGGACGGGCTGAAAGCCTGCAAGACCCTGACCACCGAGGGCCGCATGGTCAATGTCACGCTGTGCTTTTCGGCAAACCAGGCGCTGCTGGCGGCCAAGGCCGGCGCAACCTTTGTCAGCCCCTTTATCGGGCGGCTTGACGACATCAACCTGGACGGCCTTGATCTGATCGCGGACATTCGCACCATCTATGACAATTACGGCTTTGAAACCCGGATACTGGCCGCCTCGATCAGGTCGGTCAACCACATATCGGAATGTGCCAGGATCGGCGCCGACGTGGCCACCGCGCCGCCCTCGGTGTTGCGCAAGATGGTAGAACACCCGCTGACCGACAAAGGGCTGGCGACCTTCCTCAAGGACTGGGAAAAGACCGGGCAGAAGATCCTCTGAAGAGGACATTCATGACAACGACAAGGGGCAGGCAATGAACAGGCAGACCACATCGCTGGACCAGCTGCGCGACCGCATTCTGGCCGAACCCGAGGTGATCCTTGGCGACAAGGATCTGATGCAGGCGCTGGCACGCGCCAACAACCAGCGCGACGGCCAGAATGTTGTTGATCTGCGCGATGTGGTCCTGCGCAGGCTGGAAGAACGGTTCGAGCGGCTGGAAGACACCCACAACACGGTGATCGCCGCAGCCTATGAAAACCTGTCGGGCTCGCGCCAGATCCAGCGTGCGGTGATGGCGCTGCTGGAGCCGCTGGACTTTACCGAATTCCTGCGCAGCCTCGACACTGAGGTGCGCGACATATTGCGGGTGGATATGGTCAAGCTGTGCCTTGAATCCTCGGCCGCCAATGACCCGGTGCAGGATCGCCTGGTCAGGGAATACGGCAATGTCATCGGCTTTTACGCCCCCGGCAGCATCGAGGAATACCTGACCTTCGGGCGCAACATGACCGACCGCGCCGTGACCCTGCGCCAGGTTGCCAACGGGTCTAGCACGCTTTACGGCGACAAGGCGCCCTGGATCAGATCCGAAGCGCTGATGAAACTGAATCTCGGCAGCGGCAACCTGCCTGGGATGCTGGCGTTGGGGTCAGAAGATCCGCACAAGTTTCACCCCAATCAGGGCACCGATCTGCTGGCCTTCCTTGGCGGCGCCTTCGAACGCATGATGCGCCGCTGGCTAAGCTGATGTGCAGGCGGGGCGCACGATGACGCAGACCGCGCTCATCCCTGCGGCTCCTGGCAGTATCGCGCTTGTTGATGACTGGCTTGCCTCGCAAAGCGCCTTGAAGGGCGCCAGCGACAAGACAATCGAGGCCTACCGCCATGACCTGATGAATTTTCTGGGTTTCCTGTCAAACCATCTTGGCGGGGCCCTGACACCTGCGCAACTGCGCGAAATCGGCCTGGCCGAGATGCGCGCCTGGATGGCCCATGAACGCGCACGCTGCCAGTCGGCGCGCTCGCTTGCCCGGGCGCTGTCGGCAGTCAAGGGGTTCTATCGCTGGTATGCGGAACGCGCCGATTTCGACGCCTCCAGCGTGCTGGCCACCCGCGCGCCGCGTTTTCAGGCCCGCCTGCCCCGCCCCATTGATCCGGCTGCGGCGCGCAAGCTGATCGACACCGTCGATCTGCAACACCCCGATGCGTGGGTCAACGCCCGCGACACGGCTGTGCTGACCCTGCTTTACGGCTGCGGGCTGCGCATTTCCGAGGCGCTATCGCTAAAGGGCCGTGACGCCCCTCTGCCCGAGGTTCTGCGCATCACCGGCAAGGGCGGCAAGGAAAGGCTGGTGCCGGTGCTGCCGGTTGCGCGCGCGGCGGTCGAGGAATACCGACGCCTGTGCCCCCACGACCTGCCCCCGGCCGATCCGCTGTTTCGGGGGAAACGGGGCGGCGCGCTGAATGCACGCCTTATCCGCAAGCTGATGGAGAAGCTGCGCAACCAGCTGGGCCTGCCGGCCACTGCAACCCCGCATGCGCTGCGCCACTCGTTCGCCACCCATCTGTTGCAAGCCGGGGGCGACCTGCGGGCCATACAGGAATTGTTGGGGCACGCCTCGTTGTCGACAACGCAGGCCTACACTGCTGTGGACCAGGCCCGCCTGATGGAGGTTTACCAGGCCGCCCACCCGAGGGCGCGTCAGGCATAGCTGACGACCTCGAATTCCACCCCATCCATTGCATCAAAATAGAACCGCCGCCCCGGCACATAGTCGGCGTGGGAATGGGATGCATAACCCGCCGCCCTGACCCGCTTTTCCGTGGCCTCCAGATCATCGACAACAACGCCAACATGGTTCAGTGCACCGGGCGTTTCATAACGGTCCGTGGCCTTCTGCCGGCCGCCCTTGGAATAAAAGGCAATATAGCTTTCTGCATTTCCGACATGGCACGACATGCCCCCGCTGATCGCCTCGCCCTGCCAGCGGATATCCCAGCCAAAGATATCGGCAATGATCTTCCCTGCCGCCAGCGGGTCGGAAACGGTGATATTGACATGTTCCAGAAATGACTTGGTCATACTTTCATCCTTTCGTAAGCTGATTTTTCAAGGTGTAATTGCTGAAGTGAACTTTAGGTCAAGGGAATATTTCATGGGACTCCGGGGATCCGACCGCCTGCCCATTGGCGAGATCGCCCGCCGCACCGGGCTGGCAGTTTCGGCCATCCGCCACTATGAGGCGGAGGGGCTTGTTCACCCCATACGCAACAGTGGCGGGCAGCGGCAGTTTCTGCGCTCGGACATACGGCGGCTGTCCTTTGTCAGGATCGCCCAGGGTTTTGGCTTTTCGCTTGCCGAAATACGCGAACTGTTCCGCCTGCTGCCTGAAGAGCGCACCCCCACAAGGCAGGACTGGACACGCATCAGCCGGCATTTTCGCGCAGCCCTGGACCTGCGGATCGAAACCCTGACAAGGCTGCGCGACAATCTGGACGGCTGCATCGGCTGCGGATGCCTTTCGCTGAAGAAATGCCGCCTCTACAACCCAAATGACGCGGCACGGCACAAGGGTAGCGGGCCGCGCTATCTGATGGGCGACCAGCCCGAGGGGTAAGGTTTGCTGCAAAACTACCCGCGTGATACACGTTAAGAGATTGTTAACCTTTCTTGACGGGTATCGTGTGTGTTCATGGTTTTTCGCTTTCTTGCATTTCTTGTCCCGCTCATTCTTTTGTTCAGCCCTGTTGATGCGCAGGAATATTCGCGCGAAATGTTCATGCGCAGTGGATGGCAGCAACACGACCGCATGAATACACGCCACCGGATCCTGATGGAGCGTTCATTGATCCCGCCCGAGCTGCGGGACAGCAACGGCACGATCAAGGTGATCCAGGGAGAGTGGATCGACGCGCTGACCGGCCGGATCATTGGCCCCGCAAATCCCGACGGCGTCGTGGAAATCGACCATGTCATCCCCCTCAAATGGGCATGGGATCACGGTGCAAGCGTATGGAGTTACGAAAAGCGGAACCGTTTCGCCAATGACAGACGGTTCCTGATCGTCACCTCCAGAAAAAGCAACAACAGGAAACGCGCCAAGGGGGCGGATATCTTCATCCCCGCCGACCACGCCCTTGCCTGCACGTATCTTTCGACATTTTCGCAGGCCGCACTCGAATACGTTCTCGACATCGACTACAAGACCTGGACCTGGATCGCGACAAACGAAAAGGATGCCTGTCGCGGCAATTCGTGATACGCAGCGCCACATCTGCAATCTGGCACTCGGGGCTTGAATTTTTCCCAGAAAAGCAGATTGTTGTCGGCGCGAGGAATGCAACTGAACGCGGGGCGGAAACCCTAGATATCATGATCCGATACACGCTGAAATGTGAACGGGAACATGTTTTCGACAGCTGGTTCCGGTCGGTCGATGACTTTGAAAAGCTTGAGTTGGGGGGAATGATTTCCTGCTCTGTCTGCGGAAGCACCAGGGTCGGCAAGGCGATCATGGCCCCGCGCGTGCAAGCCAGCCAAGGCGACCGGCCCCCTGCATGCAACGAAAATCATGCCGACAGACCGCTTTCGAGCCCCGCTTCCCCCGCCGAACAGGCGTTGAAAGAGCTTCGCGCAAAAATCGAGGCGATATCCGAAGATGTGGGGCGTGAATTCGCGCGTGAGGCACGCGCCATTCACGCCGGAGAGGTGCCGGAAAGACCCATAATTGGACAGGCTGCCCCGGATGAGGCGCGCGCCCTGATCGAAGACGGCATCCCCGTTGCCCCCCTGCCCTGGTCAGGCCGTAAAACCAACTGACGCGGGCCGGTGCCTGCGCAATACCGATGCGGAGAGCACAATGACAATCCTGATAACAGGCGCAAATCGCGGGTTGGGGTATGAAATCGCCCGGCAATATGCCGAAGCCGAAAAAAGCGTGATCGGAACGACCCGAGGGGAAATTCCCGACACGCTTGCCGATATGGTTGCCTGGCATCAACTGGATGTTCGCGCCCCCGAAACGATTGCGCAGCTCTCGCAGGATCTGGACGGCTGCGAGCTTGACCTGCTGATCTGCAATGCCGGCATCTACCCGGACAAGCAGGAACAGCTTGACGGCGGATTTCCCCCTGAAATGTGGGCCGAGGTCTTTGCCGTAAACGTCACCGGCGTCTTTCTCACGATACAGGCCCTGCTGCCCAATCTTCGCGCCGCACGCAAGGCGCGGATTGCGGTGATTGCCTCCATGATGGGCTCCAGCGCCTGTGCGGCAGGCGGATCCTACATCTACCGCACGTCCAAGGCAGCGGCGGTCAACCTGACCCGCAACCTTGCCCGCGACCTTGCGCCCGAAGGCATCAGCGTCGGCGCATATCACCCCGGCTGGGTCAGCACCGACATGGGGGGTGCCACCGCCCCTATCGCCCCCAGAGATGCGGCGGCGGGGCTGATCCGCCGCTTTGCTGCGCTGAGCCTCGACAACACCGGTTGTTTCGAAAGCTTTGACGGAACCACCCTGCCCTTTTGACGCGCCATCCCCTCTTGCGCTTGCCCTTGGGCGCGGACAAGCCTAAGAAACGCCGACTGAAACGGGCTTGTAACAAGGGTTCTGCCATGTCCCGGCTGGTGATGAAATTCGGAGGCACATCGGTTGCCGATCTCGATCGCATCCACAACGCGGCCCGAAAGGTCGCGCGCGAGGTTGCCAATGGCCACGAGGTGATCGTCGTGGTGTCGGCCATGTCGGGCAAGACCAACGAACTGGTTGCCCTGGTCGAGGCCACCTCGCCGATGTTCGACGCACGCGAATATGATGCTGTGGTGTCCTCGGGCGAAAATGTCACCGCCGGGCTGATGGCGCTGACCTTGCAGGAAATGGACATCCCCGCGCGCAGCTGGCAGGGCTGGCAGGTGCCGCTGAAAACCACCTCGGCCCATGGGGCCGCCCGCATTACCGAGATTCCGACCGACAACATGGATGCCAAGTTCGCCGAGGGCATGAAGGTCGCCGTCATCGCCGGCTTTCAGGGCATTGCCGAGGACGGGCGCATCACCACGCTGGGCCGCGGCGGATCCGACACCACGGCAGTGGCCTTTGCCGCCGCATTCGATGCGGTGCGCTGCGACATCTATACCGATGTGGACGGCGTCTATACCACCGACCCACGCATCACCGACAAGGCGCGGCGGCTGGAAAGGATATCATACGAGGAAATGCTGGAGCTGGCCTCGCTGGGGGCCAAGGTGTTGCAGACCCGCTCGGTCGAGCTGGCCATGCGCTATGGCGTGCGCCTGCGGGTGCTGTCCAGCTTTGAAGACGTGACCGATAACTCAGGCACCCTTGTCTGTTCCGAGGAGGAAATCATGGAAAGCAATGTCGTATCCGGAGTCGCCTATTCGCGCGACGAAGCCAAGATGACGCTTGTTTCGGTCGCTGACCGCCCCGGCATCGCCGCCGCCATCTTTTCGCCCCTGGCCGAGGCGGGGGTGAATGTGGACATGATCGTGCAGAACATCTCGGAAGAGGGGCGCACCGACATGACATTTTCCTGCCCCGTGGGCCAGGTTGCCCGCGCCGAGGCCGCGCTGAATGCGGCACAGGAACGCGGCGAAATCAATTTCCGCGGGCTTATCGCCGACAAGGATGTGTGCAAGGTCTCGGTTGTGGGCATCGGTATGCGCAGCCATGCGGGCGTGGCTGCACAGATGTTTCAGGCGCTGGCCGCCGAGGGCGTCAACATCAAGGTCATCACAACATCCGAAATCAAGGTTTCCGTGCTGGTTGACAGAAAATACATGGAACTTGCGGTACAAGCCCTGCATGATACCTTCGGGTTGGAAAAAGCAGCCTGAAAGGCGCAATCAGGGCATGGGGGCCAATGGCCGAAACCACCGGATCGAGATCACGTAACCTGTTGAAACGCCTGCGTGACACGCTGGCACAAGAGGGCGAAGGTCAAGAGCGACTCGACAAGATCACTCAGTTGATCGCCGACTCGATGGGCACACATGTGTGCTCGATCTACCTGCTGCGCGATGCCGAAACGCTGGAACTATGTGCAACCGAGGGCCTGAACCCGGAATCCGTTCACCAGACCCGCCTGCGCATCGGCGAGGGGCTGGTCGGCCGCGTCGCCCGCGAGGCACGCCCGATCAATGTATCGAACGCCCCCGAAACCCCCGGATTCCGCTATATGCCGGAAACCGGCGAAGAGGTGTATTCGTCGTTTCTGGGCGTGCCGATCCAGCGGCTGGGCGAAACCCGAGGCGTTCTTGTCGTCCAGAACAAGGAGGCACGCGACTATTCCGATGACGAGGTCTATGGCCTGGAGGTCGTGGCCATGGTCATTGCCGAAATGGCCGAGCTGGGCGCGTTTGTCGGCAAGGGCGCGGCCCTGTCGGCCCCGCATCAGCAGCCCGTGACCTTTCGCGCAACCTCGGCGCAGGAGGGCACGGCGGCCGGGCATGTCCTGCTGCACGAACCCCATGTCGTGATCGCAAACCCCGTGGCCGACGACCCCGAAAAGGAACTTGAACGCCTGCACCGCGCCATGGACCGCCTCAAGGGCGATGTTGACGACATGCTTTCGGTTGCCATGGGTGCTGCGACCGACGAAAGCCGCCAGGTGCTGGAGGCCTACCGCATGTTCGCCAATTCGCGTGGCTGGCTGAAACGGATGGAAGAAGACATCCGTTCGGGCCTTGCCGCCGAAGTGGCCGTGGAAAAGGAACAATCGGCAACCCGCGCCCGCATGGCCCGCGTGCCCGACCCGTATCTGCGCGAACGCCTGCACGACCTTGACGACCTGTCCAACCGCCTGCTGCGCCTGCTGACCGGGCAGGATAATCACAACGGGGTCGATATCCCCGAGGATGCGATTCTGGTCGCGCGCAATATCGGCCCTGGCGAGTTGCTGGAATACGGCAAGCGCATCAAGGGCGTGGTGCTGGAAGAGGGCTCGGTCGGCTCGCACGCCGCGATCGTGGCGCGTGCCATGGCCATTCCGCTGGTGGTGCATGCCGAAAAGATCACCCGCGAGGCGCTGAACGGCGACCGCATCCTTGTCGATGGCGACCACGGCATCGTGCATCTGCGCCCCGAGGATAGCGTCGCCGCCGCCTTTCAGGACAAGATCGCCATGCAGCAGGAGGCGCAGCAGCAATATGCCTCGATCCGCGATCTGCCGGCAGTCACACGCGACGGGGTGCATGTCGGGCTGTTCATGAATGCCGGCCTCATGGTCGATCTGCCCAGCCTGAAAAGCTCGGGCGCCGATGGTGTGGGCCTGTTTCGCACCGAGTTGCAGTTCCTGATCCGCTCGAAGGTGCCGCGCCGGGGCGAGTTGGCCGCGCTGTATGCCCGCATCATGGACGCCGCCGGCGACAAGCCGCTGATATTTCGTACCCTCGACATCGGCTCTGACAAGGTACTGCCCTACATGAAGCGCACCGACGAGCCCAACCCCGCGATGGGCTGGCGCGCGATCCGGCTGACACTGGAAAAGGCGGGCGTCATGCGAATGCAGATTCAGGCGCTGCTGCGGGCCTCGAATGGGCGGCCGCTGAAGGTGATGTTTCCCTTCGTCGCCCAGTTCGAGGAATTCACCGCCGCCCGCCAGGCCGTGCTGGACGAGATCAAGCGCGAGCGCGCCCTTGGCCACAAGGTGCCCGAGGAAATCGAGATCGGCGCCATGCTGGAAACCCCCTCGCTGGCCTTTGCGCCGGACCAGTTCTTTGAAATGGCCGACTTCATATCCATCGGCGGCAACGACCTGAAACAGTTCTTCTTTGCCGCCGACCGCGAGAACGAGCGCGTGCGCCGCCGCTATGACACGCTGAATGTCAGCTTTCTGACCTTCATCGAACAGATTGCCCGGCGCTGCGATTCGCTGGGCACGCCGGTGTCTTTCTGTGGCGAGGATGCGGGCCGCCCGGTCGAGGCGCTGTGTTTCGCCGCCATGGGCCTGCGCGCGCTGTCGATGCGACCGGCGTCGATCGGACCGGTCAAGCATCTGCTGCGCCGTGTGAATCTTGCCGAAGCACGCGAGGTCATAGACCGCGCACGCGCATCAGGCGCACAATCGGTGCGGCCCGCGCTGGAGGGATGGCTGAAAGACCTGGGTTTCGTCTGAGCGCTCGTCCCTCTTGCTTGCTTGCGCAAACAAGTAAGGAAATACAGCCTTTTCTTTCAACCTGGGTGCGATATGTTCATTGCTGAACGTATTGAGGAAATCCCTTTGAAACACATGCTCGCAAACCAGCCGGCGCAAGAGGTCTCGTGCCCCTGGTTCCTCGTTCAGCTCAAGCCCAACGGGCTTGCAATGGCGCAACGCAACCTGAAACGTCAGGGCTTTCCGCTGTTCTGCCCAATGCAACCGGCCACGCAAAAACGGGGCGCGCGCTTTATCAAGACCTGGCAACCACTGTTCCCGGGCTATCTGTTTGTGTCCTTTCGCCCCGAATCTGCCCCCTGGCGCGCGATCAATTCGACTTACGGCGTAGCACGGCTGGTCAGGTTTGGCGGGGATGCGCCCGCGCCGGTACCCCATGGCCTGGTGCAGGGATTGCAAATGCGGTGCGACAAGGAAAACCGGCTGCTGCCGCCCGAAACCCTTGAACCTGGTGACGAGGTGCGCATCCTCAGCGGGCCTTTTGCGGATTTCGTGACGACAGTGGAAAACATCTCCAAAGATCGGCGGATCTGGGTCTTGATCGACCTCATGGGTCGGGCAACGAAAGTAGCGATTCCCCGTGACGCCCTGCAGAGGGCTTGATATATCCGGGGCATAATTGTTGTTGTCGTATATGAATGTCCGACGTATTCTTGGACGGTCCACTACTGAAGGTTGCATTTCATGTCTGAAACCAAGGTCGTATCGCTGACCCAAACGCGGCTGGATCAACCATCCCAAGCGCCTCAGGGCAACTTTCCCATGCATGGCCCCGAGGATGACGAAATCGATCTTCTGGCCCTTCTGGGTACCCTCTGGCGGGGCAAATGGGTCATTCTGGCCGTAACCATCCTGGCCCTGACTGCCGGCGGGTATTACGCTTACAGGGTCGCGGTACCGATCTATACGACCACGGCCGTCCTGACGCTTGACCCTCGAAAACAGCAAGCGACCCTCGACAGCGCCCTCTCAAGCCTGATGCCGGGCCTGTCCGGAGACAAGCCGACAATCAATACCGAAGTCGAGGTCATGCGCTCGCGCGGCTTGATTGAAAAACTTGCCAAAAAATTGAATCTCACCGAAGATCCCGAGTTCAATGGCTATTTGCGGCCCGAAAATCCTTACGATCCCAAAAAGATCATCAAGAAGTTTCTTGGCATTGAAACCCCGGCCTTCAAGCCGTCAAAACAGAAAATTCTGGACGCCACCGTTGATGCAATCCTGAAAGGTCTTCAGGTCAGCAACAAGCGCGATACATATGTATTCAACATCACCGTCTCGACAACCGACCCACAGAAATCGGCGCGTATCGCCAATACGCTGGCCGACCTCTACATCCTCAACCAGCTGGATGTGAAGTTCCAGGAAACCAAACGCGCCGCCGCCTGGCTGTCTGAAAAGGTCGCCGAACTCAAGGCCAACCTTGAACGTTCAGTCAAGAAGATCCGGGATTTCAGCTCCCAGTCCGAGCTGGTCAGCCCGGAAGGGCTCGCCGTACTGCAAAGCCAGTTCAAGGGAATACGCGAGCGGATTGCTGCAGACAAGGACAAGCTCAAGCGCCTGGGCGCCCGGATCCGCGCGCTGGAAAATGCTTTGGGAAATAACGATCCCGAAATCATGGCCAGGACGGCCAATGACCCCAATCTGAACCGCATGCTGGCCCAACTGAAAACCGGAGAGCTGGATAGAAAGGTTTTCGATTCGGCATTCATGACCCTGCTGAAAAGGGTTCAGGACGAATACGCACGCAAAAAGGCGCGCATACAGACACTCAAGGAATCTATAGCGACGCTGTCGGCACAGATTGAACGGCAATCAACCGACCTGATCAAATTGCAACAGCTGCAACAGGAAGCGGCCGCCAACCAGAACATCTATGACTATTTCCTCAAACGTC
>JAUZRU010000099.1 GCA_030950185.1 Paracoccaceae bacterium
GCGCTCAGGGGCAAGCCGAGCAAGAAAACCATCATCAGCCGCGTGAACGCCTATCATGGCTCGACCGTGGGCGCCGCCAGCCTGGGCGGCATGACCCCGATGCATGAACAGGGCGGCCTGCCGATCCCCGACATCACCCATATCATGCAGCCCCACTGGTGGGCCGAGGGCGGCGAGATGAGCCCCGAAGAATTCGGCCTGCACGCCGCCCGCGCCCTGGAACGCGAGATCGAGCGTCTGGGCGAAGACAACGTTGCCGCCTTCATCGCCGAGCCGGTACAAGGCGCCGGTGCCGTGATCGTGCCACCCGAAACCTATTGGCCCGAAATCCAGCGCATCTGCGACGAACACGAAATCCTGCTGATCGCCGACGAGGTGATCTGCGGTTTCGGCCGCACCGGCAACTGGTTCGGCAGCCAGACCTTCGCAATCCGCCCCGACATCATGACCATCGCCAAGGGCCTGTCCTCGGGCTATGCGCCCATCGGGGCCTCGGTCGTGTCCGACGAGGTTGCCGGCGTCATCGACAGCGCGGAATTCAACCACGGCTCTACCTATTCCGGCCATCCGGTCAGCTGTGCGGTGGCGCTGGAAAACCTGCGCATTCTTGACGAAGAAGGCATTGTCGAACGCGTCAAGACCGAGACCGCCCCCTATCTGCGCGAGAAATGGTGCGCCTTCGCCGATCACCCGCTGGTGGGTGAGGTGCGCATCTCGGGCATGATGGCGGCATTGCAACTGACCCCCGACAAGGCCAGCCGCGCCGCCTTTGCCGCCGACCCGGGCACCGTGGGCACGATCTGCCGCGATTTCTGCTTTGACAGCAACCTGATCATGCGCCATGTCAAGGATTCCATGATCATCTCGCCCCCTCTCGTGATCACGAAACAGGAAATCGACATCATGGCCGAACGTGCCGGCAGGGCGCTGGACCAGACATATGACAAACTGCGCGCCGAGGGGCTGCT
Source organism: Paracoccaceae bacterium (assembly GCA_030950185.1). Classification (GTDB taxonomy): domain Bacteria; phylum Pseudomonadota; class Alphaproteobacteria; order Rhodobacterales; family Rhodobacteraceae; genus UBA5972. The sequence goes on from JAUZRU010000099.1 coordinate 969, forward strand.
GGTCGCGGCGGGCTGATCCGATCAAAGGGGTTGTGATCACATGGACATCCTGACGATCAACGACCGCCCCGGCGAATATCCGCGCTCCTGGTATGCCGCGACCGCCACTCCCCTGCCCCCGTTTACGCCGGCGCAGGGCGAGATCAACTGCGACATCTGCATCATCGGGGGCGGCTATACCGGGCTGTCGGCGGCACTGCACCTGGCGCAGGCCGGCTATGATGTCGTGGTGGTCGAGGCCAACCGTCTGGGCAGCGGCGCCTCGGGGCGCAATGGCGGGCAGGTCGGCACCGGGCAACGCCTTGACCAGGACGAGCTGGAGCAGATCGTCGGCAAGATGCGTGCCCGCGCCCTGTGGGATCTGGCACTGGAATCGGTCGCGCTGGTCAAGGATCTGATCCGCAAGCACGATATTGCCTGCGCCTGGCGTGACGGCATCATCCACGCCGACCACCGCGCGCGCCTTGTGGCCCACAGCCATGCCTATGCCGACAAGCTGAACCGCGATTACGGCTACGACCTGATCCGCCCGCTGGAGCGCGCCGAGATCCGCGAACTCGTCGGCTCATGCGGCTATCATGGCGGCACGCTCGACATGGGCAGCGGGCATCTGCACCCGCTGAACTATGCGCTGGGGCTCGCGCGGGCGGCACAATCCGCCGGCGTGCGGATATATGAACAGACCCGCGCCCGCGACATCACCCCGGGCAGAACCCCCCGTATCACCACCGACGGGGCAACCATCACCGCCGATCATGTGATCATCGCCGCCAATGGCTATCTGGGCAACCTGTCACCCCGGCTGGCGCGCCGCATCATGCCGATCAACAACTATATCGTCGCCACCGAACCACTGAGCGAGGATTTTGCCCGAGGCCTGATCCGCGAGGGCCACGCAGTTGCCGACAGCCGTTTCGTCATCAACTATTTCCGCTTGTCCGAAGACCGCCGCATGCTGTTCGGCGGCGGCGAAAGCTATGGCTACCGTTTTCCCCGCGACATTGCGGCGCTCGTGCGCAAGCCGATGTTGCAGGTCTATCCGCAGCTTGCCGATACCCGCATCGATTACGCCTGGGGCGGGACCCTGGGCATCACCATGAGCCGCCTGCCCCATTTCACCCGCATGCAGGGCAATATCCTGAGCGCGGGCGGCTTTTCCGGCCACGGGGTCGCCATGGCAAGTCTTGCCGGCCGTCTGCTGGCCGAGGCCGTCCAGGGCCAGGCCGAGCGTTTCGACCTGATGGCCAGCCTGCCCACCCCGCGCTTTCCCGGCGGCACATTGCTGCGCTGGCCGCTGCTGGTGCTGGCGATGACCTGGTTCAGCCTGCGCGATCGGCTGTAGCCCCCTCCCTTCTTCTTTGTGTCAATACTCTCGGGGGTGCGGGGGCAGACAGCCCCCGCCTGCGCACTCGGAAACAGCTGGAGCCTCCGGCGGGAGTATTTTCACAAAGAAGAAGCCCTGCACCTGCCCGTCAGCCGGCCTTTTCGGCCTCGAGGATCGAGCAGTAATTGGCCACCCCCGAGCCGCCCATGTTGAACACCATGGCCAACTCGGCGCCTTCCTTCTGGATGCCCCCGGCCTCGCCCGTGACCTGGGCCGCGCAGAGCGCATGCATGGAAACGCCGGTCGCGCCCACCGGGTGCCCCTTGGCCTTGAGGCCGCCTGACAGGTTCACCGGCAACTTGCCGTCGGCATAGACCATGCCCTCGGCAATCGCACGGGGGCCCTCGCCGCGGGGCACAAGGCCCATGGCCTCGTAGACCAGCAGCTCGGCAATGGTGAAACAGTCATGGACCTCGGCCAGATCGATGTCGCCGACATTGACGCCCGCCTCGGCATAGGCGCGGCGGAATGCCTCGGCCGGGCCCTCGAAGGCAAGGATATCGCGGCGCGACATGGGCAGGTAGTCGTTCACATGCTGGCCAGCGCGGAATCTCACCGAACGCGGGGCCTCTTGTGCCATGTCCTCGGCCACCATCACCAGCGCGGCGGCGCCGTCCGAAATCAGCGAGCAGTCGGTCAGCCGCAGCGGCGGGGCCACCATCGGGTTCTTGTCGCTGACGGTGTTGCAGAAATCGAAACCCACATCCTTTTGCATCTGCGCCAGCGGGTTGTTGACCGCATTGGCGTGGTTCTTGGCGGCGATTCGAGCCAGGGTTTCGGACTGGTCGCCATATTTCTGGAAATAGGCGTCGGCAAAACGCGCAAATGTCTGGGGGAAGGAAACGCCGGCTTCCTCGGCCTGATAGGCGGCGGTCATCAGCGCCTCGGTCACACCTTTGGTGTCGAGCGCCGTCATCTTTTCGGCGCCGATCACCAGCGCGACACGCGCCTGCCCTGCCTGGATCGCGGTGCGCGCCGTATAGACCGCGGCCGAACCCGACGCGCAGGCGTTTTCGACCCTTGTCGAGGGCTTGAAACGCAGCCCTTCGTCGAAATTCAGCACCAGCGACGAGGGGAATCCGTCCTTGACCATGCCACCGTTGAAATGGCCGACATAGATCGCATCCACATCTGCCGCGGAAATTTGCGCATGTTCCAGCGCCTCGGCAGCCGCGTCATGAATCAGGTCTTCCAGGGTCTTGTCTTCGAGGCGGCCGAATCTGGTATGGCCCCAGCCAATGATGCGCGCGTCCATGATCTGTACTCCTGTCGATGAAACTGGCGCGACATTAGTGCGAGATGCAGGCGCGTGCAATTGTCTGGGCGCGCGTTTCGCCGCAACGTTACCAGATGCGGCTGGCCAGATGATTCGAGACGCAGCGGCATGCGCGACAGAGCTTGAAATCAGCGGTGTCTGTGCCATTGTTGCCTGACTGACAGAGTCGCCCCTTGTGACGGGGCCAAGCTGGGAGTCCCCTCATGCAATATCTGGCACCAACCAGCGTGGATTCGGCCATTGCCGCCCTGACGGATGCAGCCGGGCAGGCGCGCATTCTGGCCGGCGGCACCGATCTGCTCGTGCAGATGAAATCGGACATGATCGCACCCGAAGTGCTGGTCGATATCAAGCGCATTCCAGGCCTGCGCGAGATCGCGCGCGAAGCAGGAGGCTGGCGCATCGGCGCGGCCGTGTCGGGGGCCGAATTCACGGAACACGCCGATCTGTGCGCCGACTGGCCGGGGCTGGCCGAGGCGTTTGATCTGATCGGCTCGACCCAGGTGCAGGGGCGCTGCACGCTTGCGGGCAATCTGTGCAACGCTTCGCCCGCTGCCGACAGCGTGCCGGCCATGGTGGCCGCAGATGCGGTTGCGCGAATTGTTGGCCCCAAGGGCACACGCGACGTGCCTGTTGCCGAAATCCCCGTGGCGCCGGGAAAGACATCGCTGGCACCGGGGGAATTCGTCACCTCGATCTTTCTGCCGGCGCGTGCGCCGCGCGCGGCCGACGCCTATCTGCGCTTCATCCCGCGCACCGAGATGGATATCGCCGTTGCCTCGGCCGGTATCAGCCTGACGCTCGACGATGATGGCCGCTGCGTGGCGGCCCGTGTGGCGCTGGGCGCGGTTGCGCCGACCGTGCTGCTGGTCGAGGAGGCCGCTGCCGCGCTGATCGGCACGAAACTGGAGGCCGCGGCGCTGGCCGCACTGGCACAGGCCTGCGAGAGCGCCGCCACCCCCATCGACGACAAGCGCGGCACGGTCGCGTTTCGCAAGCAGGTGGTCGGGGTGCTGGCGCGCCGCGCCGCGGAAATCGCGAAAACCCGCGCGGAGGAAAGAGCATGAGCAAGATCCACGTCAAGACCCGTATCAATGGCGAAGCGGCCGAGTTCCTGTGCGAGCCCGATGAAACATTGCTCGAGGCGCTGCGCGACCGGCTGCACCTGACCGGCACCAAGGAGGGCTGCGGCTCGGGCGATTGCGGGGCCTGTTCGGTAACGGTGAACGGGCGGCTTGTGGCATCCTGCCTGATGCTGGCGGCCGAGGCCGAGGGCGCCGAAATCGGCACCATCGAGGGGCTGGCCAAGGGCGCCGAGCTGGATGTGCTGCAACGCAAATTCGTCGAACATGCGGCACTGCAATGCGGCATCTGCACGCCGGGTTTTCTGGTGGCATCAAAGGCGCTGCTGGAAAAGAACCCCGACCCGACCGAGGAAGAGGTCCGTTACTGGCTGGCGGGCAATCTGTGCCGCTGCACGGGCTATGACAAGATCATTCGCGCGGTGCTGGATGCCGCGGCAGAAATGCGGGGGGCGTGAACATGGCACTGGACGAATACGAAAAGCGTGATTTCAAGGTCGTCGGCAAGCGCATGCCGCGCCCCGACGCCATCGACAAGGTCACGGGCCGCGCGCTTTATGGCGCCGACATGCATGTACCCGGCATGCTGGTGGGCAAGATCCTGCGCAGCCCGCATGCCCATGCCCGCATCAAGGCCATCGACATATCGGCGGCAGAGGCGCTCGAAGGGGTGCGCGCGGTGGTGACAGGGGCCGATTTCCCCGAGATCGCCCCGGGCGAGGCCCGCAATGTGCGCGACAATGCCATGGCGCGCGACAAGGCGCTGTATGACGGCCATGCGGTGGCCGCCGTCGCCGCAACCAGCGCGGCCATTGCTCGCAAGGCGCTGAAACTGATCCGGGTCGAATATGAAATCCTGCCGCATGTGACCGAAATCAGGGATGCCATGAAACCCGGCGCACCTGTGGTGCAGGAGGGATTCGTTCAGGAAAACGTGCCCGAG